>DBEG01000156.1 GCA_002293965.1 Actinobacteria bacterium UBA912
GCTTCCTTCTCGGCGCGTACCATGCGAAGGCACTCCTCGACCTCTTTGACGCCGGGAGGTGCGGTCATCATCTGGATGCGCATCTTCGATCCCGCCTCGTCGACAAGATCGATGGCTTTGTCGGGCAGGAAGCGGTCAGAGATGTAGCGATCGGCCATGACGGCGGCGGCTTCGATGGCGCCATCGGTGATGCTCACGCGGTGGTGTGCCTCATAGCGATCGCGCAGGCCCTTGAGGATCTCGATCGTCTCGCTCACCGAAGGCTCTCCCACCAGTATCGGCTGGAAGCGTCGCTCGAGTGCTGCGTCCCGTTCCACGTATTTGCGGTACTCGTCAAGTGTGGTCGCGCCAATCGTCTGGAGTTCGCCGCGCGCCAGGGCCGGCTTGATGATGCTGGCTGCATCGATGGCACCTTCAGCGGCACCTGCGCCGACTAGCGTGTGCATCTCATCGAGGAACAGGATGATGTTGCCCCGTTCCCGAATCTCCTTCATGACCTTCTTGAGGCGGTCCTCGAACTCACCGCGATACTTGCTTCCGGCAACGAGTGCAGCCAGGTCGAGCATGTAGAGCTGCTTGCCCTTGATGGTCTCGGGCACCTCGTCGGCGGATATCGCCTGGGCGAGTCCTTCGGCAACGGCGGTCTTACCCACGCCCGGTTCGCCGATGAGCACGGGGTTGTTCTTCGTGCGGCGCGAAAGTATCTGCATGACCCGCTCGATCTCGGTAGCCCGGCCGATCACCGGGTCGAGCTTGCCCTCCTCGGCAGAGCGGGTCATGTTGCGACCGAACTCATCGAGCAAGGAGCTGCCCGATCCTGACCGCCGCTCCTCGCCCGGCTCGCCGACCTGGCCATAGTGGCCCGAGAGCAGCTGAATGACGGCGGTGCGCACCCGCTCGAGATCCGCGCCGAGATTGAGCAGGACCTGTGCGGCCACGCCCTCGCCTTCGCGGATAAGCCCGAGGAGGATGTGCTCGGTGCCGATGTAGTTGTGCCCTAGCTGCAGCGCCTCACGGAGCGACAGCTCCAGGACCTTCTTGGCGCGCGGAGTGAACGGTATGTGACCTGTGGGAACGAAGGTTCCCTTTCCGATCAGGTCCTCAACCTGCTGATGGACGTCTTCTAGCCGGATGTTGAGCGACTCCAGCGCCTTTGCGGCGATGCCGTCCTGCTCCCTGATCAGCCCGAGCAACAGATGTTCGGTGCCGATGTAGTTCTGGTTGAGCATCCGGGCCTCTTCCTGGGCGTAGACTATCACCCGGCGGGCCTTTTCGGTGAATCTCTCGAACATACTTTGACACCCCTGTTCTGAAGCGGCGGTTGCTCGATAATCCTGCTTCCGCCAATAAGTATAACCGCTGCAACGAAGCGAATGCGACGCAATGAGTCTTGAAGCAACCGTGATGCCATCGGGCGGACCGTTTGCGGCCCCAGAAATGCAGGCCGAGGGGCGCGGCCGTCAGTCGTCCCTTAGCTCCGGTCTCATGTGCGGGAAGAGCAGCACGTCACGGATGGACGCCGAATCGGTCAAAAGCATGACGAGCCGATCGATACCGATGCCGAGCCCCCCGGCTGGCGGCATGCCGTACTCCATCGCGCGCAGATAATCTTCGTCGACCGACATGGCCTCCTCCTCGCCGGCCACCTTCGCGGCCGCCTGGGCCATGAAGCGCTCACGCTGGTCGATCGGATCGACAAGCTCCGAGAAGGAATTCGCGATCTCGCGTCCGTTCACGATGAGCTCGAACCTGCCAGTGAGTTCCGGGTTGTCGGAGTCTCGGCGAGCCAGCGGAGAGGTCTCGAGCGGATAGCCCGTCACAAAGACCGGGCCGGCCAAGGTAGGCTCGACCAGCTTCTCAAAGAGTTCGGTGATGAGCTTGCCCTTACCCCAAGAAG
This sequence comes from Actinobacteria bacterium UBA912, assembly GCA_002293965.1. Lineage (GTDB taxonomy): Bacteria > Actinomycetota > Coriobacteriia > Anaerosomatales > UBA912 > UBA912. The sequence continues at coordinate 1,898 of DBEG01000156.1, forward strand.
GCTGGATCGGCACTTGTTTGGAACGGCATAGGTCGGCCAACTCGCTCAGGGTCATGTCGAAGGACACCTCGGTTCCGCATGCTTCGCTCACCAGGTCGAGCAGGGTGCGTCGCTGCCACGGCCGCGCAAGCTCGACCTGCGTCCCCTGGTACTCCAGCGACAGGGTTCCGAGGACTTCTTCGGCGATAGAGACGACCATCGACTCGGTCAGCTCCATCATCCCGTCGAGATCGGTGAACGCCTGATACGCCTCGAGCATCGTGAATTCCGGATTATGCCGAGGAGACATTCCCTCGTTGCGGAAACTGCGGTTGATCTCGAAGACCCTCTCGAATCCGCCCACCAGCAAGCGTTTGAGATAGAGCTCTGGCGCAATCCTGAGGAACAGATCCATGTCCAAGGCGTTGTGGCGCGTTACGAACGGTCGTGCGGCTGCGCCCCCGGGCACTGGGTGTAGCATGGGGGTCTCGACTTCGATGAATCCCCTGGACTCCAGGAAGCGTCTCATCGATGCGATGATGCGGAACCGCGTCTCGAAGACCTGCCTGACCTGCTGATTGGCGATCAGGTCGACGTAGCGCTGGCGATACCGGGTCTCGGTGTCGGTGAGGCCGTGGTACTTCTCGGGAAGCGGACGCAGGGATTTGGAGAGCAATGTCACCGAAGTCGGAGCAACGGAGAGCTCTCCTCGGCGGGTACGCATGACTTCGCCCTCGGTGCCGACCCAGTCACCGGCATCCAAGTCAGTGACGAACTCGAATGCCTGCTCACCCATTGAGTCCGGCCGACAGAAGAGTTGGATCTCGCCTGAGCCGTCCCTGAGCACCAGGAACGTTATGCGCCCCTGGTCGCGCTTGGCTACGACCCGACCAGCCAGGCGAACGACCTCTCCAGTGCTGACGCCGGGCTCCAGGTCTGCATGGCGTTCGTGGAGTTCCCTCGCGGAAGTGGTGACTTCATACCTTGCGGGATATGGTTCGATACCCGCGTCCCGGATGGCACTGAGCTTCAAGCGTCTCGCGGCGACGGGATCCAGCTCGGCCTGTCGCTCGTTCTCCCCGCTGGCATCCGAAAACCCCATGGTCACCTGGATATCTTCAGAATCTGATACTCGATCGTCTTTCCGGATGGCGTGAGGACTAGTACGCTTTGGTTCTTCTTCGCTCCCATGATCGCTTGCCCCACAGGCGACTCATTGGAGATCTTGTCGTGGGCAGGATCGGCTTCGGCAGAGCCGACTATCCTGTACTTGTGTATGTCCCCGGTCTCGACATCCTGAAGCTCGACCAAGCTACCGAGGTTGACGCAGTCACACTTCTTGGGTGCCGCGATGATCATGGCGTTGGCCAGAAGGGAGTTGATCTCGGCGATGCGACTCTCTACCCAAGCCTGCTCGTTCTTTGCGTCGTCATACTCCGAGTTCTCGGAGATGTCGCCAAACTCCTTGGCCTCTTTGATGCGCAACCCGACCTCTCTGCGACGGACGGTCTCGAGATGGGTCAGCTCCTGTTCGAGTCGTTCTGCACCTTCACTTGTGAGCGCAACTTCCTTCTGCATACTCCAGGACTCCTGTTAGTTGTTGGCCGCACTCGAGCAGAGGCGGCGCAGATAGATAGAAACGGACGCCCCCTGCGGGGAGTGCCCGAATATTGCCGAAGTATACCCTAAAGCACGCCCCTGACAAGATGTCTGCAAAGGATTCGCTAGCTGGACTTCGGAGGGGCTGTATCCTCTGAGTCCTCGTCGTCGGTCTTGTCGACCTTCGCATCTGCCTTCGCGTCGACCTTCTGGTCCTCGGCGGTTTCGCTCTTGCCCTCGACGCCTTCGCGGATGGCTTTGACCGTCTTTCCCAATGACTTGCCGAGCTGCGGGAGCTTCTTGGGTCCGAAAAGCAGCAGGACGATGACGAGGATGATTATCAGCTCAGTTGGCCCGAAGCCCGGGATTAACGCCATGATTACTCCTTAGTTCGTGTTGCCGGCCAAGACTATGCGATCACTGGAGGTGATCTCGACTAACCACTCAACAGCGCACTTTGCGCAGACAAGCCTATCATCAGACTGCAGCAGATTCTACATCCGCACGCGACAGATAGTACAGGGTGTGCATCAGTTCACGAACCGGGTCGGTGTTATGCAGTATCACACCGTCCGGCGCGCTGACCATCGTCGACGAATAGTTCAGTATCACGAGCACTCCCGCCCTGGCCAGCGTGTCAGCCACACTCTGAGCCGCCGAGGCGGGCACAGCGATTACGCCGATCCTGATACGTTGTTCCGCCACTACCCTCGCCAGGGTCGATACGTCCTGCACCAGGAAATCGCCGATCCTCTTACCCACCTTACCTGCATCGCTGTCGAAGATCGCCGACAACTGGAAGCCGCGCGCCTTCAGCCCCGGATAGGACGCGATTGCAGAACCCAGGTGCCCAGCGCCTACGAGAGCGATCCTGTGGATGTGGTCGGAGCCGAGGATCTTTTGGATGCGATCGATCAGCATCACCACCTCATAGCCAACCCCGCGACGCCCGAACGAGCCGAAATAGGTCAGATCCCTTCTGATTTGAGCTGGATTGACACCCGTCATCTTGCCAAGCCTCGCCGAGGAGACCGTGGAACTCCCCTCCTGGCGCACCTGTATCAGGGCGCTGAGGTAGACCGGGAGTCGCTCTACGACCCCTTCAGGGACATGTGATGCTTCGGACAAGGACGATCCACCCTTCAGGGTCGATTGCTATAAGAACATAGTAACCATTGTTACAACCTTTGGCAAGACCCTCGTGCGGCGTAGGTGGGGCCCCATCACCTGTCGATCTTCGCCCGACGCAGATACGAGGTCATGTCTGCGCGGGTCACGATACCCGCAAGATGTCCATCCTTCTTCACAATAAGCGCACTGTGTGCTTCTTTGCGCATCCGATCGAGGAGTCTGTCCGCGGGTTCGTCGGCATCGATGACAAGTGACGCCAGGTCGGTGTCGGTGATCTCCCTGACGCGGGTCATCGCCCATTCCCCGCGAGATACTCGCTTGGCAGCATCCAGAGTGACCATCCCGATGATGGCGTTCCCTTCGGCCACGGGGTAGCGCGTGTGCGGCCCCTCGACGAAGAAGTCGAATATGAGCTCTTCGACAGTTATCCCCGCTGGAGCGACAACCACATCACTCGAAGCCACGGACAGAACGGTATTCCGGTGCAGGCTCTCCTTTATGACCTGCTGTTTGTACGCCGAATCTGCTAACACCGTTATGAACCAGCCAACCAGACCGAGCCAAATCAGGTTCAGGGAGCCTCTCAGAACTGCGAAGACCGCTAGTGCCATGAGCGAGTATCCGATGAATTGACCAGCCCGACACGCCCAACGAGTAGCCCAGAGCTGGTCCTTTGAAAGGCCCCACAACATCGAGCGCAGCACCCTGCCGCCATCCAAGGGGAATCCCGGAAGCATATTGAAGAGTGCTACGGCTACGTTGATGATTCCTAGATACTCGAACGGTGCCCACCAGACGTTCGAGACTCCGACCGCTGACATGACAAACGCCAGGGCAGCAAAGATCGCTGCCAGCACCAGGCTCGCCAACGGCCCCGCGATCGCCATCAGGAATTCACGCCCAGGCGTCGCGGGATCCTCCTCCATCTGGGCCACGCCGCCAAATAGGAACAGCGTGACCTTCTCGACTTTGATCCCTCCAGCGCGCGCTACCAGTGAATGGCTCATCTCGTGTATCACGATCGAAGCGAAGAACAACAGTGCGGTCACCACTCCGCTGACCAGGTCCACTGCAAGCGTCCTGTCGGGGAAGGTGGTCGGAAAGTAGCTGAAGGAAAGCGTAGCCGAAACCAACACGAACACCACGATCCAGGTGATGTTCACCTCGATCGGTATGCCGAACATACGACCCATCCTGAATGAAGGTGCGGCAAACATGTCGTATCTTCCTATTTGTCGGTTTGTGGCGGGCGCAGTTGTCTGTCCGCTGACTGCTAGAAAGCAGCCCCTGAGAGCGCAGTTGCGCAAGCGCACGTCCGAACAGAAGGCAGCTGCGGGATCATGCGATGCAACAACTCCTTGACCTTGGCGTTGTTCTGGTTGAATACCCGGACGACCTCTTCGTTCGTGACCGGGGTCGCTCCTTCGGCACCCACATCATGATCGGTGATCAGCGAGATGTTGCAGTAACATATCTCGAGTTCCCGAGCTAGGTAGCACTCAGGATACTGCGTCATGTTGATGACTTCCCACCCCTGGGAAGCGAACCACCGGGACTCCGAGCGAGTCGAGAACCTCGGACCCTGGATCACGACCACCGTCCCCTTCGGGTGGGCCGTCACTCCAACCTTGCCGGCGGCCTCAAGGGCAACCTGCCGCATCGCGGGGCAGTAGGGGTCGGCAGAAGATACATGTGTGGTGGTAGGGCCATCGAAGAAGGTATCCTTGCGCCCCGATGTCCTGTCGACGAACTGGTCGCAGATGACGAAGTGTCCAGGCTCGATCTCATGCTGAAGCGATCCACATGCATTGGGGCCGATGATCTGCGATACGCCAAGTTCCTTCATGGCCCACAGATTGGCTCGGTAGTTGATCATGTGGGGGGGGAGCGAGTGGTCCTTCCCATGCCGAGGAAGAAAGGCGACCTTCCGGCCTCCGATCGTGCCGTACATCACGGGCGACGATGGAGCTCCGAAAGGAGTGGTCACTTTGAACTCTTCAGGGTCGTCCAGAAGCTCATAGAATCCGCTGCCTCCGAAAACTCCTATCTCGGCCTGGGGGTATTGCATATCGCTTCTCCTTTTCGCTAGTCGTGCGCTCTTCGATGATCAGGTTATCCGAACGATCGTGCCAGGTTCTATCCCGAATCTCTCCGCTGCGCTCCCGCGCCGCAGCGCCAGAGTGAGCCAACCCGATGAGTCTATCAGAGCAATCGGCTGTCCTTTCTCCACATCCGAGAAAGTCGAGCCGAACGGTGCATCCACGGTGAGATGACCGAAACTGAGTTGGAGATGCTCTCGACCCAGATCATGAGCACCCAGGTCATCGGGTGTTACCGAGACCCTGATGGACCCGAACCTGTCGATGTCGACCACTTCGGCGGTCAGCACTCCAGCTTCGATCCTGCACCGCTGGAACGGGGCTGGCTTGAGCGTGGCGGGATCGATCGGCGTGCCCAGCGCCAGGGGCTCCACACCACATGCTAGTGCTGCGGCAGCCGGAGCGAGGACGTCACGGGCATGGAAGGTGGCTAGCGGCGGTCGGTGGTCGATCTTCCTTGGGTTGAGGGCAACCACCTCGGCGATCCCGCCAGCCTTCTCGGCGGCGGGGAGAAGCACTCCGTTGTCCGGCCCGACCAACCTGGTCCCAGCGCGGGTGGTGATGCAGAGGTCATTTCTTCCACCGCCGACACCCGGGTCCACGACGACCAGGTGGATGGCGTCGGGCAGTTGATAGACGCCCGCTGCCGCCACGGCGGCGCCCTTCCTGATGTCGAACGGCGGTATCTGATGACCCAGATCGACGATCTTGACATGGGGACATGCGTGATAGATCACCGCATGGCAGACGCCGACCCATGTGTCATCAAGACCGAAGTCAGAAACGAAACCGATGACGTTTTGCATCCGTGACCTCCAGATCCAATGTGTCGAGGGTTGGCCGGTGCCCGGTCCGTCGTCATATAGAGGATACGCCATTGCCCTTTGGGTTACTATTGTGACAACCGCGGATTCTTGGAGGGTGCAAAGATGCTCACAGGCCGACACCACACATTCCTAGTCGGACTACTACTGACAGCGTTGTTGGCGGCTGGCTGTTCTGGCCGCACCCAGATCACGTACACCGATACCGATCGCAGTCTCAGCGGTGCGACGCTCGGTGAAGCGCTCTCAGACATCGAGGTCCCCGAGTTCTACGGGGCACCCGTCGCCGATGCTGCGGACCTAAGGTCACGATCGCTGACCGCCTTGCGCGAGAATGGCGGATCCCAGGCCGATCTGGCCGACCTGCTGACTAGGAACTTCCCTGCCGAGGCCAGGTCCGTCCCCTACTACTTCGAAGAGGCGACCGTCGATGGCCGTGAGGCCTGGATAGTCGCCGAAGTGTGGGGCTCGGAGGGTGGCGACCTGAACAACGGCCGGATCTGGGCTTTCGATCGGGCTTCAGGGGATATCATCGCTTCGACCACCTTGCCTCTTCGCTAAGCCGAGAGGAGCCCGCGTCGTTCGGCGCGACCTCAGAGGGTGGATGAAACCGTCTGTTCAAGCCAGTAGCGGAACGCCGAAGCGAAGCCGAGCTGCAGGAGCGCAAGTGCCAGCGCTGCCATGGTGGCAAACAGGGCATCGCGCAGGTTTACGGCTTTTCGCTCGAAGAACGGCAGAAGCGTCACTATGACCAGATTCACGGAAACGAACGTGAAGATGACGCTGCCTGCAACTAGTAGCGGGTAACCCACTCCCAGCATTGGACCCAGAAACCAGAGTGCCACGTATGATGCCGGTACGGCGAGCACGAACAGCAGTAACTCGCTCGGGGTTCCCAAAACGCGCTCGCTCGACGATCGTACCCAAAGCTGATTGTTGCTGAGAGCCACGACTATGGCGGCCAGGGCAAAGCCTGTGGTAAGTCCCGTGATCAGCCGGAGTTCATTGGTTGTGTCCCGGATGCCTGCGTAAGAGGTGAACCCGTCAATAGCCATCACCAAGACGAACAATCCCAACAGTGCCATGGGTCCGCGAGACGGGAGGCTGGAGGGTCTCGCTCCTCGATGCAGCGCCTTGAGCAGCAAGAACGCGATGACGAAGCCAACATATATACCGGTGTCTCGAACACAGACAGGAAGCTGCATCCCACCGCCGAAGAAGGAACGTTCTGGAAGCTGATGGCAGAGTCCATAGCCTAGCCATTGAAGCTGATCGAGCATCGGAGTCACTTTCGATCGATCTTTGAAGTGTTGCGGACAAGATGTCTCGGGTCAGTAATGGTCGGGATGGCGGGATTCGAACCCACGACCTCTGCGTCCCGAACGCAGCGCTCTACCAAGCTGAGCCACATCCCGACGAAGCCGTATCATACACGGTTAGCCGACCCCAGAAAAGCCCTTAGAAACCTTCGAGCTTGTGTTTGTACGGTCTAACAGTAAGCGAGCCGGAGGACATCGAGTCATCCGGCTCGCCTTGGTTGTTACGGAATCCTGGTGTTCACGTTCTGAGACCGGTGGCAGTCAATGCAGAACGGCTCGGTGTGGCACTTCTCCAGACATCCGACCGACCCATCCTGTGCGACTACAGGTCCATGGACCTCGTTCGTCCAGGGGCGTCCGTCGATCGCGCCCGGATGGTGGCAGTCACTGCACAACTCGCGGAAGGTATGGCAGTTTGCACACACCCTCTGCTGGGCCTCGCCTGTCACATGGAACTGCCTGAACTCCTGAGGGTGCGGGACATCAAGAACGTGGCAGTCCACGCAGAACTCATTGTCGTTGACCATCCCAGCTCCGTGACAGACCTCGCAAGCCTGCGGCTGTGCATTGAACATCTCGGCATGCGTGCCGATCTCTGCTGCCGGCTTGCGAAGGAAGTCGCGGGCTTCATGCGACGCAGGGAGCGGATCGACGCGATTGTGGCAGTCGAGGCAGAACTGCATGTCATGGCAAGCGTTCAGGCATATCTGGACGCCACCCGTAGTGACGGCCTGCGCATGTTGTACACCTTCCCAAGCAACAGCTGGTTGGTACTCCCAGTTCGACTCTACGCCATGGTGACATCTGTTGCAGAACAACTCGTTGTCGGCCGTCGTCTGGTGACAGTAGTCGCAGCTCGCAGCCAACTCATCAGCGACGGCTCCGTGGGTCTGACGCTCGAACTCCTCAGTGTGCGGCATCTCCATGCCATG
>DBEG01000158.1 GCA_002293965.1 Actinobacteria bacterium UBA912
GCCGCACCACCGCGAGCATCGCCGTCGAGCTTGGACATGATGACGCCGTCGAAGTCGACTCTCTCGGCGAAGGCACGGGCGGCATTCACGGCATCCTGTCCGGTCATCGCATCGACGACCATCAGGATCTGGTCGGGCTTAGTGGCGTCCTTGATGGCCGCGGCCTCGCTCATCATCTGTTCGTCTATGTGCAAGCGTCCTGCAGTGTCGATGATGACCAGGTCACGCATGGAAGCGATGGCCTGCTTGATGCCTTCGGCGGCTATTTGGACCGGATCGGTGGACTGGCTGGAGTAGACGGGCACGTCTAGTTGTCGCCCAAGCGTCTCAAGCTGATCGACCGCCGCTGGCCTGTAGACATCGCAAGCAACAAGTAGTGGGCGTTTCCCGTCCTTGCGAAGCGCATTGGCCAACTTTGCGCTGGCGGTTGTCTTTCCCGAACCCTGGAGACCGACGAGCATGATGACGTTGGGCACCCTGCTGGAGAAGACTAGTTTACTGCTGGTCGATCCAAGCAGTGCGGTCAGCTCTTCAAGGACGATCTTGATGACGCTCTGCCCCGGAGTGAGGCTCTTGGTGACCTCTTCGCCGACAGCCCTTGCCCTGACCGAGGCTATGAATTCCTTGCTGACCTGCAGGTTCACGTCGGCTTCGAGAAGCGCCACGCGGATCTCGCGCATCGCTGAATCGACATCGGACTCTGAAAGGAGCCCTTTGCCTGTCAGGTTCTTGAAAACGCCTTGTAGGCGTTGGGCCAAGTTCTCGAACATCAACAACTCTCGCTTTCTATGATCGAAGTACTGCGGGTCGCATTCGAACTGGGTCCTAATCGAGAGCCCTGGCCCGATCGGGAGGCCAGATGATCGCAATAGCCCTCCCGTCGACCTGCGGGATCTGTACTGGGCCAAAGATCCGGCTGTCCCGCGAGATCGGGCGGTTGTCGCCTAAGACAAATATGGTTCCTTGTGCGAGCGTCTGCTCTCTAAACGACAGGTCCTCCAAAGACAGTATAACCGTGTATGCGTCTGGCTCGGCCTGTCCGTCGACAAACGCCCTTCCGGTGTCCACAGAGACGCTGTCACCGCCGATGGCGATCACGCGCTTGATGAGTCCGGGTCTAGGACCCGCACCATCCGAGCTCTCTCTACCAATCAACACAATATCGCCACGGTTGGGGGTCGAGTAACCCCTTCGGATCAAGAGGACGTCGTTCTCGTGGAGTGTCGGATACATCGAAGGCCCGCTCACCGCAGATGTCGTGATGACGAAGTTGGTGAGGATCAGAAGCGTCGCGCCTATCACCAGCAGCACGATCGCGACGATGAGCATCACGCGGTTGCGCAGCTTACCGGGCGGCTTGGTGCCAAAGAGCGTGTTCACTATGATGAGCCGATCAGCGCGGCAGCGAACTCCTCGGGATTGAAAGGCCGAAGATCCTCGATGCCCTCGCCGACGCCGACCATCACCACTGGAAGTCCTAGTTCACGCGCGACCGCGACCACGATTCCGCCTTTTGCGGTGCCGTCGAGCTTGGTCAGGATGACGCCATCCAGATCCAGTGCTGCGTGGAACTCTCTGGCTTGCACCAACCCGTTCTGGCCGGTGGTGGCGTCCATGGTCAGGATCGTCTTGACTGTGGTGGAGGCATCCGCCTCTCGCCGGGTGACCTTTTGGATCTTTTGCAGCTCGCGCATCAAGTCGACCGACGTATGAAGTCTGCCAGCGGTGTCGATGATGGTGATGTCCACGGCGCGCTCGCGTGCGGCAGCAACCGTATCGAATGCCACGGAGGCGGGATCCTCCCCGCTATCTCGCTTGACGACCTCTACACCCGCTCGCTTGGCCCAGACGTCGAGTTGCTCGTTCGCCGCCGCCCTGAAGGTGTCCGCCGAGCCGAGGAGAACGCTTCGCCCGGAGTCCACCGCCTGCTTGGCCAGCTTGCCCACAGTGGTGGTCTTGCCCGTGCCGTTGACTCCGACCATGATGAGCGTCACCCGTCCTTCAAGGAGATCTTGAGTCGGCTGCTCGAACTCGGCAGCGAGTTCAGCTGTGAGGTGTGAAAGCACCGCCGCCGCATCCGGTAAAGCCAGTCTTGATGCGGTCCTCCTCAGCCGAGAAACGATCTCTGTGGCGGCCATCACGCCCATGTCGGCAACGATCAGGGCGTCCTCCAAGTCGGTCCAGAACTCATCGTCTACCTTGGGGCCACGGCCCATGAGCTCGGAGAGGTGACCCTGCAGGGCGTCTCGGCTTCTAGAAAGCCCTTCGGAGAGTCGCTTAAACCAGGGCATTGTCACTTCGCTCCTCAAGTCCAGGCTGACGTTCTATCTTCTGACTCAGAAGCTTCGTCACGCCGTCTGAGTGCATACTCGCGCCATAGAGGACGTCGGCCATCTCCATCGTGCGGCGCTGGTGGGTGACGATGATGAATTGTGTGCGCACCCTCATCGTGGAGATGTAATCGATGAACCGCCTCAGGTTGGCGTCATCCAAGGCCGCCTCGACCTCATCGAGGATATAGAAGGGACATGGCTTGGTGCGGTACAGCGCGAAGAGCAATGCGAGCGCGGTCAGCGATTTCTCGCCACCGGACATAAGCGACATCCGGGTGAGCTTCTTGCCGCTGGGCTGGGCGGAGACCTCGATCCCGGTGATTGCCGGATCATCTGGATCAGTAAGTGTCAGTGACGCTCGTCCCCCGGGGAACAGCACAGCGAAGATGTCCTGGAAGTGGATGTCGACCTCTTCGAACGTCTCTAGGAACCGCGCGCGGATCTTCTGGTCGATTGCCGAGATGACCTTCGAGAGAGCGTTACGCGAGGCGACGATGTCCTCGATCGAGGTGGTCAGGCGGTCCAGCCGGTCCTGCAGGGCTTCGCATTCTTGGACTGCAACCGCATTGACCGGCCCGAGTCCGGCGATCTTCTGCCGAAGGCGGTGGACCTTCTCCTCGACGGCCGCGCGGTCTGAGAACTGCGGCATGTCCAGGGCGGTCTCGAGCGGGATGTCGAGTCGCTCGACGATGTTGGCGACGGCGTTGGTGATCTGAACCTCGATGCGACCCTTCTGGACCCTGATATCACTGAACCCGGCGCTGTGGTCATCGATCTGAGCCTGAGCGTCTCGAACCGCATCCTGCAATGTGTGGATGCTCTCCCGCAACGACTCCGAGTCGGCTTGCTCGAAGCGAGCCCGATCCCGGAGTTTGACCGCCCACGCCTCGGCCTTGTCGAGGAGTGCCGCATAAAGATTGTGCAGCGGCTCGATCCGCTCCCGCAGAAGCTCCAGCGATTCCTCAGTCTGGATGGTGGCCTTGATGGTCTGCTCAAGCTCCTTCAAGTCGGCGCCGATGGTGTTGATCTGCCTCTTGAGGTGCACTTCACGCTCGGAGACCGTCGCAACATCGACCTGACATGCCGAGAGGCGCTCGTTTATGGAGCTCTCATCGCGAAGGCGTTGCTCCTGGACATCCTTGGCGCGAGCCATCGTCTCCTCGGCGTCGGTCAAGGTCTTCTCGGCAGTTGATAGTGCCGAGGCGAGGCGGGCCGCCTCCGAGGTGCTCTTCTTGATGCGATCCTCGACTGCCGAGAGACGCTCCTGCAGACGGGACTCGTCGTTGTCGAACGCCGAGACTGTGACCTCGAGTCGACCGACTTCCTCACGGATCGATGCCTGCTCGCCAGTGGCGGCGGCCAGGCGCTGTCCAAGCTCGAGCGAATCCTGCTGGGCCACCAGCAGCGCCTCTTCGGCGATTGAGAGCGCGTCCTGGGCGTCGCCCATCTTGGCCTGATGTGTGGCCATCTGATCCTTGAGCTCGTTGATGCGCCTCTGGCGCTCCAGTACGCCGGCGCTGTCCGAGACCATCCTGCCCGCCGTCACCTTACCAGACGGCCAGGCGATCTCGCCCGAGGACGTGACCACACGGTGCTTGGCGTTAGCGACTGAGAACGCCTGGGAGAGATCCTCGACAGCGATCACGTCGCCGAGCAGGGCTTCGAGAGCGGGACGTAGCTTTGCGTCGCACTCTATCAAGTCGATAAGCCGGACAGCTCCGGCGGGAGGATCGAGCTTCTCGGCGGTTGAACGCACATCGAGCGGAATCAGCGAGACCTCGCCTTCTGAGCGACCACGGAGGCCATCGGCGATTGCCAGAGAGGTCTTGCGGTCATCGACGAGTAGGGAGAACAGGTCGGAGCCGAGAACATGCTCGACGAGACGCTCATACTCCGGCGCGACCTTGATCTGCTCGACTAGCGAGCCGACGAGACCGGGGAACTCGCGCTCCTTCGAGAGTACCCACGCCATCGCTGGGGCAGACATCGCGAATGCCTTCTCGACCTCTTCGAGGCCCTTGACCTCGGCCTGAAGCCCGGTGACTCCGTCGCGCAGGGCCGAAAGGTCCTTGCGCCTGCTGTCGAGCACCCTGACGCGCTTGTCGACATCGGCATCGGACAGGGCCCGCTCCTTTTGCAGCTTCGATATCAGGTTGTCGGTCTGTTCGAGACGCGCTCTTCTCGCCGAAAGCGTTGCGGTCATCGATAGGCGGTCGTCTTGGATCTGCTTGCGTCGCTCCTCGATGAGGTCCTTCTCCAAGTTCGATGACGCCATCCCCTGCTCCGAACGGGATATCTCGATGCGGAGGTCGTCGAACTCCTTGCGCCCCCGGCGGGCCTCGGCGGCGGCGCGACCAAGGTCTTCATCGGCGGCCAGACGCTCTTTGCGCGCCTGCTCGGATTCCTTCCTCAACTCACTGAGCATCGCATAGTGTGCCTTGAGCTCTGCATCGGTCTGGCGCTGTTGTTCGCGTAGAACCTCAAGCTCACCGGACCTCTGGGTGACGCGTGCCTGACTCTTGTGATGCTTGGCGCGCAGCTCCGAGAGACGCTCGATGAGGTTCTTGCCCTTCTCCTCAAGCAGAAGCAGCCCTGAGTTGATGCGTTCTAAGACCGACTGCAAACGCCTGCGCTGCTCTGATAGATCGCCGACGAAAAGGCCCTTCTCCTCGAGAAGGAGCTGGAACTTCGTGAGCTCCCTTTGCTTCTCTTCCAGCCGATAGCGCAACAGATCGATGCCGACGTCCGCCTCGCGCTCCTGCTTGTCGACCGCGTCCCACTCGGATTGCAGTGTGCGCAGGTCGTCGACGGCCAGTGCGATATCGAGTTGGCGGACCTCCTCGGCGAGGGCGGCGTGCTGCTCCGCACGAGAGGCCTGCCGAGACAGCGGCTTGAGCTGGCGCTGCATCTGCGATGACAGGTCACGCGCCCGCTGCAGCAGCCCGTCTATACCGGCGAGCTTGCGAACGGCGCGCTCTTTTCGGCGCTTGTGCTTGAGGACGCCGGCGGCTTCTTCGATGAGCGCCCGCCGGTCTTCAGGACGCGCGTTGAGGACCTCGTCAATCTGACCCTGGCTGATGATCGAGTGGGCACCCTTGCCCAGGCCGGTGTCGTGGAGCAACTCGTGGATGTCCATGAGGCGGCATGGTGCACCGTTGATGAGATACTCGCTCTCACCCGATCGGTACATGCGTCGCGTGATGACGATCTCGGTGAACTCGATGGGTAGCGTCCCGCAGCTGTTATCCAGCTTGAGGTCGACCTCAGCCACACCTAAAGCCTTGCGACCCGAGGATCCAGCGAAGATCACATCCTCCATCGCCTGACCGCGCAGGGCTTTGGCCGACTGTTCGCCCAAGACCCACAGGACGGCGTCGGTCACGTTGGACTTGCCGGAGCCGTTGGGTCCGATGACTACCGAGACGCCCGGCTCGAACTTGAGACTCGTCTTATCAGCAAAGGATTTGAACCCTTTGAGCGTGAGAGATTTCAGATGCATGGGTGCGTGTGATCGCCCTTCACTTAGTCTTGTACACTTCCAAGGCTTGCGCGGCCGCTGCCATTTCGGCTTCCTTCTTCGAGCGCCCAACGCCCTGACCGAGGACAGTGCCGTCGATGGAGACCTGGGCTGTGAACGTCGCGTCGTGCGGCGGACCCGAAGTCTCGACGATCGAATACTCAGGAGCAAGCCCGCTCGCCTGTGCGAGTTCCTGCAGTTCGGACTTAGGATGTTCGCTGATCGCCCGGAAGTCAAATCTGATGCGGTCGCCGTAAGCACGCGAAACAACTTCACGGGTGGTAGCAAGCCCACCATCGACATAGATCGCGCCGATGAGGGCCTCGAAAGCGTTCTCTAGCGCCGAGGCACGCCCCCGGTCTGCTGGGCCTTTCACGCTATCCCCAAAGAGGATCATTTCCCCTAGCCCGATCTCCTCGGCGATCTGAGCCTGTGTCGTCCCGGCCACCAAACCGATCTTGAGCTTGGTCATGTCGCCCTCGGGCATCTGGGGGAATCTCAGGAACACCGTCTCGACGATTACCAGCGACAACACCGCATCGCCTAGGAATTCGAGGCGCTCGTAGTTGTTTCTCGCAGAAACCCCCTCGGTCGCGCTTGGATGGGTCAGCGCAGCTTCCAGGAGGGCGGTGTCGACGAAGCGATAGCCGACGATCCGTTCGATCGCATCGACAGCAGCTGATATCGCAGGCTCATCCATCGAGCGACCCATCAGACCGCGGCGAATAAAAGCGTTGCATTGTGGCCACCGAAGCCGAAGGAGTTGCTCATCGCAGCATTGACCTGAAGGTTCCTCGCGACATTCGGCACATAGTCCAGGTCGCATGAAGGGTCTGGGTCCTCAAGGTTGATCGTCGGCGGCACAAGGCCCTGCGTGATCGCCATGACGGCGACGACCGCTTCAAGGGCTCCGGCTCCTCCCAGCAAGTGGCCCGTCATCGACTTGGTCGACGAAACCACAGGAGCATCGTCGCCGAAAACAGCCTTGATCGCCCCTGTCTCGGCGATGTCTCCAAGCATGGTCGAGGTGCCGTGCGCATTGATATAGCCCACGTCTGCGGTCGAGAATCCCGCCTGCACAAGCGCAGCTTCCATGGCGCGACGAGCACCGTTGCCATCGGGAGCCGGAGCCGTGATGTGGTACGCATCGGCCGAAGCCCCGTAGCCGACTAGCTCCGCATAGATCTTCGCGCCGCGAGCACGCGCGAACTCCATCTCCTCAAGGACCAGAATGCCGCCACCTTCGCCGATGACGAATCCATCCCGACCTGCATCGAACGGCCGAGAAGCCCTCTCGGGATCATCGTTGCGCGTGGAAAGCGCACGAGCGGCGCAGAAGCCGGCCAGCCCAAGGGGGGTCAGGCCGCAATCGAATCCACCGGTGACGACCACATCAGCGGTTCCTCGGCGGATAGCCTCCCCTGCTTCACCGATCGCATGATTGCCTGTGGCACATGCCGAGACGGGCGCGTAGTTGATGCCCTTAAGGCCATGGCGTATGGAGATGTGACCGGCAGCAAGGTCGACGATCATCATCGGGACCAGGAAGGGACTGATGCGATCCGGGCCTCTCTCGGCAAGGATCAGCGTCTGCTCTTCCATCGTGGCGAGTCCACCGATACCGGACCCGACGATGACGCCGACTCTGGTCGCGATGTCCTCGGTGATGGTAAGGCCGGCATCGGCGATCGCCTCATCGGCAGCCGCAACAGCGAACTGCTGGAATCGCGAGAGCCTCCTGGCTTCTTTGGCATCGAGCCAGTCGGTCGGCGTGAACCCATCGACAGCCCCTCCAAAGCGAGTGCTGTATCGCGAGACGTCGAAGGATGTGATCGGAGCGATCCCTGAGCGGCCGGCAACAAGGGCCGCCCACGTGTCCTGAACACCGATGCCGACCGGACTTATGGCGCCGAGACCAGTGATTGCGACTCTTCTCATCGATCAAGCTCCTCGTAAGTCGACTTCACTTCACGCTGATGCATACTCCGCCTGCAGCCGATCGATCAGCTGTGCGACGGTAGGTATCTCGCTGACATGAACAGCGGATTCGCCTGCGAACACGAGCCCTGCATCCACATCGCCCTGCTGGGCTTTGATCAGCTTGTCGATAATACAATACTCTCTGTTGCACTTCTTCAGACATGCGACGCAGCTCTCGATAGGCGGATAGTCCTGGCGATCCAGGCGCATAGCCAACGGGTTGCGAAGCGCCCTGCCGGGAAGGCCCACCGGACTCTTGACCAACATGACATCGTCAGCGGTGCACTCAACGTACATCCGCTTGAACTCTGCTGATGCCGAGGATTCCACTGTGGCAGCGAATAGCGAGCCCATCTGAACGCCAGCGGCCCCCATCTCGATGAGTTCGCGAATGCGATGACCATCGTGGATGCCGCCTGCAGCGATGACCGGGATGTCGACAGACGCCAACACCTCCGGCATCAGCTCGGTAAGCGACTTCTCGGTCCCCAAGTGGCCCCCTGCTTCGAAGCTCTCGGCGATGACCGCCGCGGCCCCGAAGCGCTGGGCCAACTGCGCGACCCTGTCTGAGCCGACGATGATCACCAAGGGCGTGTCGGCTTCGCGGCACCACTGGAATACTTCGCGGGAGAAGCCGGCTCCGGCGATGACCAGGTCTATCCCAGCATCAAGAGAAGCTTGGACGAGCCCCTTGAACCGCGCGATAGCGACCATGATGTTGACGCCGATGACCCCATCGGGACCAGCGATGCCTCGCGCTGCCGCTATCTCAGCAGTAAGCTCCTCAGGTGTCAACCCGGATCCAGCGATGACACCGATGCCTCCCGCCCTGGCAACAGCGCCGGCCAGTGGTGCCATCGAGATGCGCACCGCCATGCCGCCTTGGATCACGGGCACGCGCGCGGTGCGCCCACCGATGGTCAGCGCAGGCATCTCCACGCTACGCATTCGCCTTGATGTAGGCGACAGCGTCACCGACGGTCTTGATGCTCTCGGCTTCTTCGTCCGGAATCGACATCCCGAAGGATTCTTCCAGAGCCATGACTAGCTCCACTATATCCAGTGAGTCAGCGCCCAGGTCGTCGATGAACGAGGCCTCAGCCGTGACCTCGGCCTCATCGGCGTTTAGCTGCTCGACAACGACTGCTTTTACCTTCTCAAAAATTTCTGCACTTTCCATGTTCGTGCTCTCCCTTCCCTTTCCTATGAATTCGTTGAACAGTCAGACTAGAGAAAAGTCATTCCTCCGTCTACTGCAATCACCTGACCTGTGATGTAGCGGGCCTCCTCGGAAGCCAGGAATGCCACCATGTTCGCGACGTCAGCCGGTTTCCCAAGGGTGCCGAGTGCGATGTCCTTTACGACCTCGCTTCGGACAGACTCGGATAGCTCGGCGGTCATGTCTGTCTCAATGAACCCGGGTGCTACAGCGTTGACCCTGATCCCCCGAGAAGCAAGCTCGCGGGCGGTAGACTTGGTAAGGCCGATGACGCCGGCCTTAGCTGCCGAGTAATTCGCCTGACCGGCGTTGCCCGTAAGCCCGACGACCGAGGTTATGTTGATGATCGTCCCGGCTCGTTGCTTCATCATCGGGCGAGTCACCGCGCGAGTGACATTGAAAGTCCCGGTAAGATTGGTGTCGATAACGTCTCGCCAGTCATCGTCGCTCATGCGTACCAGCAACCCGTCACGGGTGATCCCGGCGTTGTTCACGACGATATCGACGCGCCCGAAGGTCTCGATCACTTGCGCTAGGAGTCGGTCCGCCTCGGCCGCGACGCCCACATTCGCCTGGATGGCGACGGCCTTGCCACCCGCGCGAGTGATCTCCTCAACGACTGCAGTAGCAGCTTGTTCACTGCCGAAGTAGTTGACCGCCACCGTTGCACCCTGTCGCGCCAAAGTCGTGGCGATAGCAGCCCCGATTCCTCTAGACGCACCGGTGACAAGGGCGACTTTGTTGCTCAGATCGATCATCGGCCCATCACTTCCTCCACGATGTGCTCAAGTCCGACAGACTCCACGCTGATCATGGACACACCGGCGATTCCGCGTGCAAGACCTCTCAAAACCGAACCGGGTCCCGACTCGATGACTACGACCGGTGCAAGTTCCGATACCGCGGCCATGGTCTCTGTCCATCTTACCGGAGCGGTCATCTGTGAGATCAACCTCTGCCGAAGAATCTCGGGATCCTGCGTCGGCGTCGGTTCAGCGTTGGAAAGAACGGGAATGGAGGCCTCGCGGAACTCGGCTTGACTCAGACTCTCTGCGAATCGCTTGGCTGCTGATTCCATAAGCGGGCTATGGAATCCACCTGAGACTTTCAGCGGGATCAGGCGAGCGGATGTCTCGGCTGCGAGGAGTTGCGATACCTCGGCAAGAGCATCAAGTCTACCAGAGAGCACCGTTTGCGTGGACGAGTTGTCGTTTGCAACCCAGACGCCAGCGACCCTATCGGTGAACGAACGGACCTCGCTCTGGGAAAGACCGAGCACCGCAGTCATCGACCCGGGATCCTCCTGAGCGGCTGTTGCCATGAGTTTCGATCTCTCGATGACGAGTTCCAAGCCTGCCTCGACAGATATGGAACCGGATACCGCCAGTGCTACGAACTCACCCAGACTGTGCCCCGCAAGAGCCAAGGGCTCGATACCGGTCTCCATCAGAGCAATTGCCCAAGCCCAGTCAACTAGATAGAGAAGCGGCTGAGAGACCCTTGTGTCTAGCAGCACCTCAGGGCTGAGAGACTCATCCTCGCCAAGCTCCCGAAGGGGCAGCCCAGAAAGTCCCTCGGCTGCATCAAGGAGTCGATCGAGGGTGTCGTTCTCCGGTGCTAAAGACAGCATGCCGACGCGTTGGGACCCTTGTCCTGGGAACACGAATACACTGCCTGGGGAGGTCATCATGCCTCCAGCAGATTCGCGGGCATGGAGCGGAGGGTCTGGCTTGCCTCGGCGATCATCTCGTCGATGATCTCGGCTGCGGGCTGGATCTTGCAGACCAATGCAGCCGATTGACCGGCCATCAGCGAGCCCATCTCAAGGTCTCCGTCCCTCATGGCCAGCGCAAGTTTACCTGTCCCGAGCTTTTCGATCTCCTCGATTTCTCCGGCCCTATCATGAGTTGCGATCATCTTGGCGAGCTTGTTCTTGAGTACGCGAACCGGATGCCCGGTCGAATAGCCCGTCACAACGGTCTCCCGGTCGCGAGCTTTGAGGATCTTCTGTTTGACGTCGGGATGGATGGTGCACTCGGTTGCGCACATGAATCGTGTGCCGACCTGAACCCCTTCGGCCCCAAGCGCGAATGCGGCGGCCACACCTCGACCGTCTGCGATACCACCTGCGGCGATAACTGGGACAGAAACCACATCGACCAACTGCGGAACGAGCGTCATAGTGGTCAACTCGCCAATATGCCCGCCTGCCTCCATGCCCTCACCGATGATTGCGTCGGCACCCATGCCCTCAAGACGCTTGGCGAGCGCAACAGAAGGCGCTATAGGGACGACTTTGATCCCACAGTCCTTCAGTGCCGACATGTACTTCCCGGGATTCCCAGCACCAGTGGTGACCATGTGGACGCCCTCGGCCAATACCATGTCGACGATGTCGTCGATGTGTGGAGTCATCAGCATGAGATTTACGCCGAAGGGTCTGTCAGTAAGCGTCTTGGCCAGCCTGATCTGCACCCGTAGGTTATCGGTGGGCATCTGGCCTGCTCCGATGATACCCAAGCCGCCGCCGTTGCTGACAGCAGCCGCTAGTTCGGCCGTCGAAGTCCAGGCCATGCCGCCTTGAAGGATCGGGTACCGGATGTCGAAGAGTTCGGTGACACGCGTGCAAAACGCCATCTAATTTCCTTCCAGTCTTGGTGGTGTCGTCCAGCGGATGATCGCAGCTCCCCAGGTCAAACCCGCCCCAAAACCGACTAGAGCGATGTTAGCTCCAGCCGAGAGTCTGCCAGCAGCATTCAGCTCATCAAGAGCGATAGGTATCGAGGCCGCAGAGGTATTGCCGGTCGATCTCAGGTTCGAGAATACCCTACTGTGGTCGATACCCAAACGCTCTTCCACCGTATCGAGTATCCGCTGGTTAGCCTGATGCGGAATCAGCCAGTCGAGGTCTTCTACAGAAAGTTCCGAAGCCGCAAGGGCTTGTCTGGTGACTTTCGGGATAGCCCTGACGGCGAACTTGAAGACCTCGTTGCCGTTCATCTTCAGGAAGTGTTCGCCGGACTCGAGGCACAAAGACGCTGCGGGCTTTCTGGAGCCGCCCGCAGGGATCGAGAGATGCTCCCCGCCGGTGCCATCCGAGCCGAGTACGATTCCAAGCACCCCAGGCTCTTCGGCGGCTTGCAGGACAACCGCTCCCGCACCATCGCCGAAAAGGACGCAGGTGGCCCTATCTGTGAAGTCCACATGCCTAGTCAAAGCATCAGCGCCTATTACAAGTACGGTTCGAGCCCTGCCGGACTCGATGGCAGCGGTAGCGGCCTGAAGGGCGAACACGAACCCAGTGCACGCAGCCATGACATCATAAGCCGGGCACTCGGCCCTCAGCAGACGCTGCGTGATACACGCTGTCGAGGGAAAGATCATGTCCGGTGAAGAAGTGCCGACTATGATCAGATCAAGGTCAGCAGGTGCGATCCTGGCATCGGCCAAGGCACGGCGGCCTGCCTCGGCAGCAAGGTCACTTGTGGCCTCTTCGGGGCCAACGATCCGCCTCTCGGCGATCCCGGTGCGCGATAGGATCCACTCATCCGAAGTGTCGACCATGGCCTCGAGGTCGCAGTTCGTGAGGATTCGCTCGGGTAGATACGAGCCCGTCCCAGTGATGGCAGCGAAGCTCTTGGCGCGAGTCATCGACCTGACTCGCCATCGCCAGGGGTCTGCACGGCAGTGGCTCGCGCAATCTCCTCTACCAGTCCCCTGCGAACCACTTGGACAGACATCGCTATCGCATTCGCCACAGCCAGCGGACTCGAGGATCCGTGGCCAATGATGCATACTCCGTTGACGCCTAGAAGGGGCGCCCCGCCATACGAATCCGGACTCATCTTCTCTTTCAGGCGCATCAATGATGGTTTCAAGACCACCGCTGCGGCCTTGGTCGCAACGCTTGAGAGCATCGCCGCCTTTACCTGAGTAAGAAGCGACTTGCTCACACCTTCAAGCAACTTGAGCGTGACATTGCCGGTAAAGCCGTCGGTGACCACGACATCCACCGTTCCCTGAGTCAGGTCGCGCCCTTCGATGTTGCCGATGAACCCGGGGACACTCTCTCGCAACAACCGATGGGCATCGATGGTCAGTATTGAGCCCTTGGCGGGCTCCTCACCTATATTGAGCAACCCGATCCGTGGACTCCCTACCCCCAGAGCCAATCGAGCGTAGGCCTCCCCCATCCGCGCGAAATCGAGCAGATACTCAGGTTTACAGTCAGCATTAGCCCCGACGTCTAGCAGAACTACGGGGTTTCTCTCGGTTGGGATCACAGTCGCGATGGCTGGACGAGATATGCCCTTTATCCGCCCTAACGTCAGCGTCGCCGCAGCCATGCAGGCACCGGTCGAACCCGCCGAGAAGAACGCATCCGCCGACGCTTCCTTCACCATACGGCAGCCGACAACAATCGAAGAGTCCTTCTTCGTTCGCACTGCGCCTACGGGATTCTCGTCCATATCGATGGTCTGAGTGGTGGGGACGGCCTGACATCGCTCAATCTTGCGGGCATGTTCGGCCACGATGTCTTCAGGCCCAAGCAGACTTACCTGGAGGCCAGGGTCTGCCGCAAGGGCTCTGTCGACTCCCTGCAAGATTGCGCTGGGAGCGAGATCTCCCCCAACAGCATCGACTGCGACCGTAATGATTCTTGAATCAGTCATGTCGCTCCATAATCGTCTGCCGGGTCATCGTTAGGTCGGTAGCCGAAGCGTCATCAAATGTCGCCGGGCTACTGGGTGTCGATGACTTCCTTGCCCTTGTAGTAGCCGCAAGAAGCGCAGACCCTATGGGGAAGTTTCGCCTGATGACACTGTGGGCACATCGCAATCGATGGGGCAGAAATGACATGGGTAGCGCGCCTTGCAGCAGTCTTGGCGCGTCCTTTTTTCCGCTTGGGAACCGGCATGTTCCTCAAACTCCTCTCAGAACTTACAACCGACTCCACGCGGTAATCGGCCGATCTCTACAATCCTAGCTCCACTACATGAGCGGTTATGATACCACACGCATCCGACTATCGCGCCGGGAATTTGGCGATCACTGTCAGTATGCTTCAGTCGTTCTCGTCTTGAAGAGCTTGCAGCGCCGAGAAGGGATTTGTATCCTCGGTGGCCGACGGGCACTCGCAGCGATTCTCGTTCAGGTCGCAACCGCACGTGGGGCAGATTCCTCGGCAGTCTTCGCTATGCACGGGTGCGATAGGAAGCTCGACAAGTATGGCTGCGAGAATTCCGGGCAACACGTCAACGGTCTCACCCTGGATGGGCGACCATTCCTGTCCTTCGGGAAGATCGATTGCCTTGTCGGCGGTGGTGAAAAAGGCTTCGACCGTGCCCACAATCGGCATATCGAAAGGCTCCAAACATCGGGAGCATTCGGTTCGCAGGGTTGCTGCCACAGAACCCATGGCAACCAGTCCTGCACCTGTGTTCGTCACAGTGATGTCGACCTCTGCCGGTGCGGCATGCGAGAAGACCATCTCATTGAATGTGAAGTCGTGGAGTATCAAGCTTTCGGTCACAGCGATCGAGGAGCCTAAGTCATGCGTGACATCCCCGACGTATACAAGAAACGAATCCACGGATGCTCCTCTGATTGTCTACCGCTGAGCGCCGACCTTGCCCTGCAGTCGGTCACGACCACGTTGTACTGCGGTCAGAAGCTTGCCCAGATTGACTTCAAGGTTCGCCAACATCTCGTCAGCATAATCCTCTGCGCCCAATCTGATCTCACGCTCCTTGTTGCGTGCGTCGTCAAGGATGGCAGCGGCCTGTTGCTCGGACATCTTCACGATCTCTTGCTCTGAAGCAAGCGCAGCGGCACGATCCCTCGCTTCCTCGAGGATGCGGTTGGCCTCCTTCTCGGCTTCCTCGAGCATCTCCTGGCGCTCCTTGACGATCCACCGGGCCTGCTTGAGTTCATCTGGGAACTGCGCACGGATCTCATCGACGATCTCATAGACCTTCACGGGGTCTACGAGCTTCGAGCTGGAGAACGGAATCCCTCTTCCATCATGCACCAGCTCTTCGATTCGATCGATCAACGTCAATATATCCATGAATCCTCCCTAGTGCGACGAGGGCATACGGTCCGACAGAGCCGTCCTGACAACTTCAGGAACCAGACCTGCAACGGATCCTCCATGCCCGGCTATCTCCTTTACGGCAGATGAACTCAAATACATGTACTCGGGTATTGCCATGATGAACATCGTCTCGATCTTGCGGTCAAGCCGATAGTTGAGTTGGGCCATCTGGAATTCCCGTTCGAAGTCCGTGAGTGCCCGGAGTCCTTTGATGACGATTGTAGCCTCTACCTCATGAGCGAAATCAACCAACAGATTGCCGAACGGACGAACAATCACGTTGGGTAGATGTGCTGTGGCCCTCTCAATGAGCGCAACCCTCTCCTCCACAGTGAAAAGAGGACCGCCACCCTTATCGGGGTTGAACGCCACGCCGACTATCAGTTCATCGAGTATCGCCGATGCGCGCTCAATGATGTCGATATGCCCGGATGTGACTGGATCGAATGTTCCGGGACAAACGCCTCTCTTCATGCAACTTCCTTGTCGTATACCGCTATGTCTACCACTGTTGTGCCATACCTGCGCTGGCCGAGAGAAGAAAAAGCTGGTGGCCATTGTGCCATGTTATCCGAAGAGCACTCCCAAGCAACATATGTTCCATCCAAAAGCAGGTCGTGCAAGCTCAGTCTCTCGATGAACATCTTGACCTCGGACTTATCGATTCTATAGGGAGGGTCGAGAAGAATCAACGTGAAGGGCTTGCGGAAGGACCTAAGTGAGAGGTCTAGGCTCAGGACATCGTTGCGGATGGATGCTGAACATTGTTTCACATCGAGTTCGGCCAGATTGCGCTCCAGGATACGAAACACGCCGTTGTCTCGTTCCACAAACGTGACATGAGCAGCGCCTCGCGACAAGGCCTCTATACCTAGAGCGCCCGAACCGGCAAAGGCATCAAGAACCACCGCTCCTGATATCGCATCCAACGCTTCAAGTCTCGAGAACACGGCTTCACGAACCCTGTCCATGGTGGGTCTTGCGATGATACCTTTCGGCACGTGTAGTCGGCGTGAGCCGAATCTGCCCGATATCACTCTCATCCGCTACTCACACACCTGCGGGCTTCACCGAGACGCGCCTGGAGTTCCAGACTCAACGGTCGGTGTATCGGAGACAGAAGATCTGGGTCGGATTCGATCAACCTATAGGCATCGTATCGGGCTCGCTCGATCAGCTCAAGATCAGCGCTCAGGGAAGCGAACTTCAACTCGGGAATGCCCGACTGTTTCTCGCCGAACAGCTGACCAGGGCCTCGGATGTCCAAGTCGACCTGTGCGAGGAAGAAGCCATCGTTGGATTCCTCCAAAGCACGCATCCTGGCTCGTCCATCATCGGACCTCGGATCTGCGAACGCGAAGAATGCGCCACGCTGGGTTCCGCGACCTATCCGTCCACGCAGTTGATGCAATTGGGCGAGCCCGAACCTCTCGGCATCTTCGACGATCATAACGGTGGCGTTAGGAACGTCGACCCCGACCTCGACCACGGTCGTCGATACCAAGATGTCGATCTCCCCTTTGCGGAAGGCTGTCATGACCCCGGACTTCTCGGCGGGGGTCATCTTCCCGGTGAGATGTGCGACCGATAGGCCGGAAAAAACCTCTGTTCGCAATCGGTCGACCTCGGCAGTCACTGCCTTGAGGTCCAATGCATCCGATTCTTCGACAAGGGGGCAGATGACATAGGCTTGCTGGTCCGCCGCAACAGCTTGACGGACGGCCTCGTAAGCTTCCTCCCTATGCGGCTTGTCCAGGCACTTGGTCGTGATGTGATCCGCAGGACGGGATCGCGGGTAGGACCTGAGATAGGTTACATCCAGATCGCCATAGTAGGTGAGAGAGAGGGAACGCGGAATCGGCGTGGCGGTCATGACCAGCAGGTCGACAACCACACCCTTGTCGCGCACCTTGCGTCGTTGTGCGACTCCAAAACGGTGTTGTTCATCGACGATCGCCAAAGTCAGGTTATGGAATGTGACGGACTCCTCAAGAAGTGCGTGGGTGCCGAAGACAACCTGGATCTCTCCGTTAGCTAATCCCGAAAGGAGGTCCTTGCGCGAAGACTGCGACGTTGAGCCGGTCAGAATGGCGTACCTGACGCCGATTTGGTCGAGTAACTGTCCAAGACTGTGACGATACTGTTCTACGAGTACCTCTGTGGGCGCCATCATCAGCGCCTGGCCGCCTGAATCAACTGCGATTGTCAGCGCATGTCCAGCTACAATCGTCTTTCCCGTGCCCACATCACCTATGAGGATCCGGTTCATGGGCTTCGAGGTACCCATGTCCTGTGCAATTTCATCAACTGCGAGTTGCTGGTCATCTGATAGCGCGAACGGCAAGGCTGACTTCAGGGCAGCATGCAGTGGTCCGTCGATCCTATGCGAGAATCCCAGGCCGCCGGATGTCTGCGCTAGCCTCGAAGTACCCATCGCGATGAGCAGGAACAGCAACTCATCGTAGGCGAGGCGTCGCTTGGCTTCGGCAAGGTGTTGGGGGCTACGCGGAAAGTGGAGTCCGGCGATGGCATCGCGCCTGGTCGTCAAATCGTTGGCAATCCGCATGCCAGCAGGTAGGTAGTCCGGTAAAGCGCTCGTCATCGATAGCGCAGTTGCGACAAAGCGACGCATCCAGTTGCTGGTCAGCTGCGCGGTAGCTGGATGGACAGGCAGGATCCGGTTGAGCTCGGCCACCTCCGAGGAGTCCGCAAGAATCTCGACAAAGGGCCGACGCATCTGCATGAATCCGAATTCGAAGCGTGCGCTGCCAGCGAACGCCACGGTCTGTCCCTCGCGATAGGTGCTAGCTATGTATTCCTGGTTATACCAGACGCCGAGAAGTACTCCCCCGCTATCGTCGCCTATGGCTATCTCCGTGAGGGTTAGGCGATGTCTGGGGCGGCGAGTTTTGACACTCAAGATAGTCCCGACTACCGTTGCCTCCATCCCGGGTACTAAATCCAGGATTGGAGCCCGGGTCGAGAAATCCAGGTACCGCAACGGTGAGTGGTCTAGCAACCTGCGCACAGTTGACAGTCCCATTCGATCAAGCGCCTCTTTCCTAGCGCTGTTGACTTGCCTGATCGAACTGACCGAAGAATCGTAGGACCTCAATGCCTCGATTGGTTCCGATGACTCGACCGCCTGCAAGGAAGCCCTCCTAGATCATAGGATGGTAGGCGCATCCGACGGCATTCGGTCCGCCATAGGTACCGATGACGGAGCCGACCCAGTCTATGGGATCGAGTTCGCAATCGACGCCAGCGTCGATAACCATTGATCGGAGTTCTTCGGCCAACTCAGGTGCTGCTGCATGGAATACGATCAGCCGGAGTCGACCTTTCTCCTGAGAGTCCCTGAGAATCTGTGCAGTGAGTTCGGTGAGCGCCCTCTTCATCCCTTTGACCTTCTTGAACGGCTCGATGATCCCATCGGGGTTGAAGGTAAGGATTGGCTTGATGTTGAGCAACGAGGCAGCCAATCCCTGAGCCTTGCCGGCTCGTCCGCCCTTGACGAGGTACTCCAAGGTGTCGGGTACGAAGAACATCCTGGTGGACGTCGACAGGCTCCTTGCAACAGCCTCAATGGCAGCTGAGTCAACCCCGGCATCCCTTGCGGCCACTGCGCCCTTAACGATCAAGCCGGCGGCTTGCGTGACAGAGCGCGTGTCAACCAGACGTACAGGGATCGGACTATCGGCAGCGGCCATAGTGGCGGATTCGAAGGTCCCCGAGATTGCTGAGGACAGGTGGATCGAGACGATCTCTGTGCACCCATCGCTCGCAAGAGCCTTGTAGACTTCTGCAAACTCGGCGGGTGACGGCTGTGAGGTCTTGGGCAACACCGGGGAGCTCACCAGTTTGCTGTAGAACTCAGCCGGCGTCAGATCGATTCCATCCAAAAAGGTCTGATCGCCGAAGAGGACCTTCAGCGGAACCATGCTAACGTTGTTGGACTCAAGCCAACGAGGACCTAGATCGCAGGTGCTGTCGACTACTATTCCGGTTTTTGGCACGGTTGCCTCCATTTGTGATTCTGCCTGGCTCGGATTTCATTCCACCGAGAATATGATCGGATAGAGTGGCTGGTCGCCGCGGTGGGCTTCGAACTCAACTGTCGGGAAGCGAGCACTCGACTCTGCCTGCAATAGCTCGAACTGCTCCTCAGTTAGATCCTCACCTGCCAAAAGGGTGACGGTTTCCGCATCGTCGATCATCGTGGCCATCAACTCGATCGCCACCTCAACGACGTCGGCTCCTTGAACCCTGATCTCATCATCGGCAATCCCGATGATGTCTCCCGCTTTGATCTTCAGGCCACTGGTACTGGAATCCTTGACCGCAAGTGTGACCTCCCCAGTCCGCACACCCTGAAGTGACTCGCTCATCCTTGCAGCATTGACGTCAAGCTCATCGTCCATGTTCAGCTCGAGGAGAGCAGTGAACCCTTGTGGCACCGAGACGGTCGGGACTATTCGAACCGGTATAGCCGAATGCTCCGCAGCTTGTTGGGCCGCAAGTATGATGTTCTTGTTATTGGGCAACACTATGACAGCTTCGGAATTGACTTTTTCGATCGCTTCGAGGATCTCGGCTGTTGAAGGGTTCATTGTCTGTCCACCACTGATCACAACATCGGCCCCAAGGCTGGTCAGTATTGCCTTGAGCCCGTCTCCTGAAGCCACACTTACGACACCCAACTTCTTTCGCTCGGACGCAATATGCTCGCGTGCAATATCCGCCGAACGCTGAGCTGTCTGAAGACGCATATTGTTGACGTGGACATCGGAGACTTCACCTTGTGAAGTCATGTAAGAAAGAACCGCTCCGGGGTCGTTGGTGTGTACGTGGACCTTGAATTGTCCCGCATCACCAACAACGAGTTCCGAGCCGCCGTGTTCCTGAACGAAAGTCAAGACGGCTTCGCGATCCACTCCATCGCCGAAGAGTAGGAACTCCGTACAGTACAGGAATTCGTCATCATCCCAGTCGTCCTGATGCTCTATGACAAGGCTAGGTTCGGCGACATCGATGGAGGGAATCACGACTTCTTCACAGCGGTGGGCCGCAAGGATGCCTTCGGCGAGTATGGCAAGGCCGTAACCGCCTGCGTCGACCACGCCGTTCTCCTTGAGTACGGGAAGTAGGTCAGGGGTCCGTCTAACTGATGCGAACGCCTCGGCGACTATGACATCCGCCAGTTCCTCGAAGGACGCCCCCGCCTTGAGAGCGGTTGTGGCCGCCTGCGAGCTATCGCGCAAGACGGTCAAGATGGTGCCCTCAACCGGCTTTCTAACGGCCTGGAATGCAACGTTCACAGACTTGCGGAGAGAGTGCTCGAGTGTGGCCGCATCGACCGAATCAGAGGTGCCGAGAACCTCGCATATCCCCCTGATGATCTGACTGAGGATGACTCCCGAGTTTCCCCTGGCTCCCATGAGTGACCCTTGCGTGATAGCGCGAGCCAGAGCGGTGTGGTCAGCATCGGAAGGCAGCGCCTTGACTGCTGCGATCACGGCCTCCATGGTCAAGGCCATGTTGGTTCCTGTATCCCCGTCCGGCACTGGGAATACGTTGAGCTTGTTCACCTCGTCGACCCTGGCCGATAGTGCACTGGCGGCCGATGTGATGAGGGACAGGGCGATTGCTTGTTGGGTCATCATGTCTCCGTGTATGTGAGGCTATTTGCGGACTTTGATTCCTTGAACGTGAACCTCGACCGAGTGGATATTGACGTCTGCGGTCTTGACGAGGACGTAGCGCACTCTGTCTGCCAGGTTCTTGGAGACTTCAGCGAGGTTGGTTCCATGCTCAATGACGACATGGAGATCCACGACAACGCCTTCATCCGTCGACGATATCCGAACTCCTTTTCGCAACCTGTCTCTCGTGAGTACCTGTGTGATTCCATCACGCACCGATGGGTTCGCCATACCGACGACCCCGTAGCACTCCAGGCTGGCGAAACCTGCGACGTCGGCCAAGACTTCGTTAGCGATATGAATCTCTCCTGCTGGCGTGGAACCCATGTCAGCGTGACCTCCAAATGCCAAACCTCGTGCGGGACCTCATCAGTATAGCGAATGGCGGATTCTTGTGAACGCAAGTGCGTTATGTTAGCATCTTTGAGCTGAGGGCTGGCGAGTTGCGATCGTCTGCCAAGCCACAATCACACTAACGTGCGTGAAATGGAGTTTTTCGATGTCAAAAGTATGTACCGTATGTAGCAAGCATCCAGTCGCAGGGCGAAACGTGAGTCACTCGCATAGGGTCACTCCGCGGATGTTTCGCCCCAATATCCAGAAGGTCACCGTGGTTGTAGACGGGTGCACCAAGAAGATGAACGTTTGTACCAAGTGCCTGAAGGCCAGAAAGGTCCAGAGGGGCTGAACCGAGTCAAGATATAGCGCCCTACCACACTAATTCGTGTGATCGGGAGTACGTTCGAGGTTCGAGTTAGAAATGAAAAGATCGACAACATGCGGGTCGAATTGCGAGCCCGCATGCTTCTTTAACTCGTCGATTGCCGCCTTGGTGGTTCTGGTCGTCCTGTATGGACGACTCGAAGTCATGGCGACGAAAGCGTCCACAACTGCCAGCACCCGAGCCCCTATCGGAATCTCATCGCCTGCAAGGCCGCTAGGATACCCACCTCCATCGTAACGCTCGTGATGGTGGCTGATCATCATCGACACAGCGGGCAAAGCCGAGCGCGTCATCCTTGCACCAATCTCGGGATGCATGCGCAAGGCCGCCCTTTCGACAGTACTCATCGGCATGTAGCCCCTGTTACGCTCAAGTCCTGTGGACGCCATTCCCAGGTCGTAGAGTAGCGCTGCTGATTCAAGAGCCTGTTGGTCTTTCGTGGGCAAACCCAAAGACCTCCCGAGGTGAGAGGCAAGCTCAATCATTCTGGTAGAGTCGCTAGACGATGCAGGATCCAAAATCTCCATGGTCAGTGCCAACCTACGCAACGAGTCCAGATGAATCTCTGTGGATGATGCAACAGCAGACATGAGTCGCCAGTGCACCGCCGTGTGCTGCACTAAGACGTTGAACAGTTCTCGAATGCCCGCATTGAAAGTACCTGGTCTGTCGCTGCCGATATTCAAGACTCCGATCAGTCCTGTATCATCTTTGATTGGCAGCGAGAGCGAGCTCTTCACACCTTGTCTAGGGGACTGACGAGATCCGTCACCGATCAAGTCCTCTACGATCAATGATTGACCGGTAGCCGCAACCCATCCTGCTACTCCTTCTCCAAGAGCGATCGATGTTGACTTCACGACATGATCCGACAACCCCTTGGCAGCGAAGATATACAAACGGTTGTCGGATGCATTCAGCCGCAACACGCTGGCGGTGGTGGCGCCAGACAGAGCAATGGCGTGCTCCAATGATGTTCTAAGAACATCATCGGCGCTCGAACACTTGCTCAAAGTCTGAAGCAGGGTAAGTGCCGCATCTGCGACCTTTGTCCTTCTATCGGCAGCTGCAAGGGAGAGGCACCCGATCAAGGACAGTCGGTGCAATAGAATCTGCGACAAGAGGGTCGCTTTGTCAGGGTCGTTCCAAGACTTGAACTCGATGGAAACAGCTCCGAACGAATCATTCAGCTTGATGGGAACTGCCGCTATCCAGTGATGAAACGCCGTCGATCCAGACTCCGTGACCATCACTGGTTTGAGAACGATTTCGCCGGAGTTGATGGACTCAATGACAGTTGCTTCTGAGTATGTCAGAGGCACAGGGTGATCCTGGATCGAGGAGTAATCGTAGGACTCGATCAGAGAAAGCTTGTCTGTCATCATCCACAGAGCGATCACACTCGTCACGCCGATACTGCTCAACGAATCAGCGAGTTCCCTCAACACATCGCGAGTCTCAAGATTCGTTGCACCCGGTTCCGAGCATCCCAACCGAAGTAGGTCCGCATCTGAGGGGCATTTAGTCACCGAAGTCACCGATCCCTGACGAATCAAGCGCTCAACACCCACATCCGATTATCATGGGAATACTGCATCGAAGAAATCATGATCACTGTCACTGTACTCAAAAGATCATCGTCATTAGCGTTCCCTCATGGACTTCTATTCTAGCACCACTTGTCTCTGTCACGTTACTGATACCCAAAGACGAGAGCTCTGGTATCTGGCCCCTGAGCAATGGAAAGCGAAACCCCACCATGGTAACAACAGCGCCCCCCGGTCCCGCCAACAGCGATACTCTGCGACCCTCTTCAGGCACTTCCAGACGATTGCGGGAGTGTTCACTCATGATATAGCCTTCGAATTCCGGACTCCAGAACATCAGTGAAATCGCGGGTGTTCTCCATGCCGTACCGAGAGTAGCAATCGTGTGGTCGAGTCTTCCTGACAACGCACAGAGAACGGTTGCCGTTGTGAATCCCAAGGCAACTGCATGTTGGAGCGCGATATCAAGGTCACTTTCGTCCTTATCAACCGGAAGAGCG
>DBEG01000113.1 GCA_002293965.1 Actinobacteria bacterium UBA912
CTCGATGACCTTGCGGATCGTCTCGAAGGATTCCGGCGAGACTTCGTCTTGCAGCTTGCGCAAAGATGCAGCCAGCTGCGGTGATATGACGTCGGTACGAGTGGAGATCGCTTGCCCGGCCTTGACGAACATGGGCCCGAGCCGCTCGAGTGTGCGCCGGATGCGCTCCTCGACATCCACCGGCTGTGCATCGCGACTGACCGAGGGTGGCTTGGGAACCCGGCCAAACCTGCGCAGGCTGAAAGCATCAATCACCACGTGGAGCCCTTCCTCGGCGAGTATGCCGAGGATCTCGCGATGGCGCTCAAGGTGCCTTAGCGGTCCGGGGTCCTTGCGACCGGGGATCTTCACTGCCCGTCGGGCTCGTCAGCTCGGGGTCTGCTCTGTGCGATCAGTGCCTTGATCTCGGTAAGCTCCGCCTCGAGGCGCGCGATGTCCTTCCTTGAGGCCAGCCCCATCCCCTCGACGACTTTAGCCGTCTCCTTGGCGACCGTCTTGCTCAGAGATGTCGTGGTCTCATCGGCTTTGTTAGCTAGCCTGCCGACGAATCCCTCGGATTCAGTCTTCGTCATCTGTCCGCGCTTGATAAGTTCGTCGGCGAGTTCTTCGGCCTTCTCCCGGGCCACGCTCGTGGCGCCAAGACCCATAAGGAACGCCTTCTCGATGAGCCCCGTCTCCGGTCCGCGCTCTTCGTTCTTCTTCTCGCTGTCGCTCATGGTCGACCCCTTCTCGCATCGGGTACATTCATCCAAATGGATGATTCCCAATACGAGGGCCCCTGTATCAGCCAGCGGCAAGCCTGACACGCAGGATTTGTCAGCGGGTCGGCGGTGAGGTGTCGAAACCGATGGCCGTCTCGTATGCCGCAGCCGCGCGGAACATCTGCTCCTCGGCGAAGTGGCTCGCGATGAGCTGGACCCCGATCGGCATACCTGAGGACGGGCACAGCCCAGCGGGAACACTCATGGCAGGCAACCCGGCGAGGTTGACCGGAATCGTGTAGATATCGGTAAGGTACATCGCCATCAGGTCCTCGATCCTCTCGCCTATACGGAAGGCGACAGTCGGGGATGTCGGCGTCAGGATGATATCGAAGCGCTCGAACGCAGCCGCGAAGTCCTGCTTGATGAGCGTCCGCGCCCTCTGGGCCTTACCGTAGTAGGCATCGTAGTAGCCAGCCGAGAGAGCGTACGTCCCCAGCATGATCCTGCGGATGACCTCCGATCCGAACCCTTCTGAGCGCGATCGGGTGTAGAGCTCGAGGACGTCTGCGGCTCCTGCGGCGCGATGGCCATAGCGGATGCCGTCAAAGCGCGCCAGGTTCGAACTCGCCTCGGCAGGCCCGATGATGTAGTACGCCGAAAGACCGTGCGCGGTGCTGGGTAGCTCGACCTCGCCCACCTCGGCACCGAGTTTCGCGAACACATCGGCCGCAGCGCGGACCGCCGAGATGACCTCGGGTGCGGCTCCTTCGGCTTCGAGCAGATCGGTCACAAGACCGACGCGAAGTCCAGCTATGCCTTGCTCGGCACCACAGCGCGCCGCCGCCACGTAATCGCCGACGGGCAGATCGACGCTTGTGGCATCGGCCGGATCGTGGCCGGCTATGGCTTGCAGGGTCAGGGCGGTGTCTTCTACCGACCGGCCGAACATCCCGACCTGGTCAAGCGAGCTCCCGAACGCCACTACACCGTAGCGCGAGACGCGGCCGTACGTCGGCTTGACTGCGACGGTGCCGGTGAGGGCCCCTGGCTGTCGCACCGATCCGCCTGTGTCGCTACCGAGCGAGACAACGACCTGGCCTGCACTGACGCACGCTGCACTGCCGCCGCTGCTGCCGCCGGGCACCCGCTCAAGGTCCCAGGGATTGCAGGTCGGACGGAAAGCGGAGTTCTCGGTGGAGCTGCCGAAGGCGAACTCATCCATGTTGCACTTGCCCATCAGAATCCCACCGGCATCCAACAGACGTCTGGCGGCGGTGGAATCATGAACGCTCTCGTAGTCGGCGAGTATGCGAGAGCTGCACGTGGTCCGCGTGCCGATGAGGTTCATGTTGTCCTTCAGCGCAACGGGAACACCAGCGAGCGGAGGGAGGGCTTGTGCGGGATCGAGTCCTTCACGCACGGCGGCGGTCCGGGTCTCGTCGATGCGATCCGCCGAGGCTAGCGCCAGCTCTGCAGTGACTTGGTTGAAAGCCCCGATACCCTCGTCGGTCGCCTCGATCCTCGCAAGCGAGGATTCAGCGATTTCTCTTGCCGAGACATCACCTGTCACGAAGCGCATCCTTACCTCGGCAGCTCGTGCGTTGACGAGCCATTCGGTGCTCATTCGTCACCGCCTTCGATGCCCATGATCCGCGGGATGGCGAACGCTCGACCGTCGGAGTCGGGGGCGTTGCGAAGCGCATCGGCGCGCGAAAGCCCGGGGCTCACGACGTCTGGCCGGGTGACGTTCACCGCGTCGAGTGGGTGAGCCGTCGGCTCGACCCCTTGGAGGTCTAGCCGCTGGATCGTATCGATGTGCACGAGTATCGAGTTGAGGTCACGGCCGAAAGACACGACCTCCTCTTCGGTCAACGAAAGGCGAGCCAGCATGGCGACGTGTCGCACCTGCTCTTCCGAGATAGCCATCCGTATTTCCTCTCTAGCTGTTCATGTAGTAAACCGCTGCCACAAGGACAGCATTATATGCCATGTGTAGCGAGATGGCCGGCCAAAGTGTCGCCCGATGTTGCGCCAGCCAGCCACAAGCAAGGCCAAGGGCCAACATCGGACCCCACATCCAAGGCGATGGATGGAACAGTGCGAAGATCGAAGCTTGCCCGACGAGCGCCATAATCGGGGTCATTCGTGTGCCGAGGCCATCGAGAAGTACCTTCCTGAAGACCAGCTCCTCAACAAGCGGGGCCATGATGACCACGAGAAGCACGATGAAGACCCAGCCTACCAGGCCTGGGCCGAAAAGCTCGATGAGCGAGGTATCCTCTATGGGCGGCATCTCCCATCCGAGCACCCGGGCCACCACTTGGTACGCCCACCCCGCGGCGCGAGTCGCCAACAGCAATGCCACGACCAGCACCACAGAGCCTACCGCCGACCTGGCCGACCACGCGGCGGGCTTCAGGGAAAACGCATCGGGCAAACCACCGTGCCTTCGTGCGAGCAAAGCGAGAACGCCCAGGATCATTCCGTAATGCAGGGAAAGCGCAGAGACCCGCACGGCCACGATCTCGACAGGCCCGAGCGTGGCGGCCCATGCGGATCCCAGGAAAAGCTGCTTGGCGATCACGAGCGCAACCAGAGCCACTAGGACCATGACCGCGTCCCTGATCGACCATCCAGAATCGGACTCGCGCGGTTTACGGTCCTTCCTGAAGGCGTAGGTGGCAACCGCAGCGCGGCTCTGAGCCGACTCCGCTTTCTTACGTTCCGCTCGGCTGGGTCTGGACTCCAACTAGCTGCCCTCGCCCGATTCCGACCCGCCGAGTTGCTCCGGCAGGCGACCCGATACAAGCATCTCGGCGAGTTCGTCTTCGCCAAGCACGGGAACCCCGAGTGCCTCGGCTTTGGCCAGCTTGCTGCCCGCCTCCGCGCCGGCGATCACGTAAGACGTCTTGGCGCTGACAGAGCCTGTGACCTTGGCACCCAGGGCTTTGAGGCGCTCGGTAGCCTGCTCTCGAGTCATAGTGCCAAGCGTGCCGGTGAGGACCACGCTAAGGCCAGCGAACGGCGTCGGCCCCGCAGCGACCTGCGCTTCGGCGACCATGGTGACGCCCGCGGCGCGCAGCCGCTCGATAAGCGCGATGTTCTCCGGATTGCCGAAGAATGCCCGTACGCTCGCTGCGATCACCGGGCCAATGCCCTCCACCTCGGCTACAGGGTCGGGCCCGCCCGCCGAGGATGCAGCGTACTCGACGAAGAAGTCGATGCTCCCGGCCGCCTGGGCCAGCGCTTCTGCAACGTTCACGCCTACGTGGCGGATGCCCAGACCCGCAAGGACGCGGGCAAGCGACCGATTGCGGGAGGCTGCGATTGCGTCGACGAGCTTTGCAGCTACCACTTCGCCGAGAACGACAGGGCTACCGTCCTGCTTCAATCGGCCCATATCCAGAGCTGCAAGCTGATCAGCGGTGAGCTGGTAGAAGTCGCTTACATCAGCCACCAAGCCAGCTTCGCCCAGCCGAGTGATGACCTCGCTCCCCATACCCTCGAGGTCCATCGCCGACCGTGAGCTCCAATGTATGAGTCGCTCGACTCTCTGTGCGGGGCATGCGACGTTCACGCAGCGACTGACGACCTCACCTTCGGGTCTCCACACGCCTCCGCCGCAGCCCGGGCAAGCATCCGGCATCTCCCAGACTTCGGCGTCCGCCGGTCGCATCCCCAGGACGGGACCTACCACTTCGGGGATGACGTCTCCCGCCTTCCTCACGATAATCGTGTCGCCGATCCGGACGTCCTTTCGGCGGATTTCGTCGATGTTGTGAAGGGTCGCTCGGGCTATCGTGGAACCTGCAACACTGACAGGGTCGAACTCAGCGAGCGGGGTCAACGCCCCAGTCCTGCCGATCTGGACGCGGATGTCCCTAAGGATGGTGGTGCGCTCTTGCGGAGGGAACTTGTACGCGATGGCCCAACGCGGAGCTTTGCTTGTGTAGCCCAGCTCCTCCTGGGTCGCCAGGCTGTCGACCTTTATCACGACGCCATCGATCTCGTAGCCGAGGTCGTCTCGGCGCTCAAGCGCCTGACGACAGTATTCGAAGACCTCGGATTCGTCGGCGCAGACCTTGACGTCCGGGTTCACCCGGAAACCTGCCTCTCGCAACCACTCGATGGCCTCGCTTTGCCGCGTCAACCCTAGCGCCTGCGGGTCTGCGATAGCGTATGCGAACGTCGCGAGTCCACGTCCTGCCGTCACCGAAGGATCCTTCTGCCTTAGCGATCCAGCCGCAGCGTTACGCGGATTCGCGAACGAAGGCGCTCCCGACTCCTGTTGCCGCTCATTCAGGGCCGCAAACACGCCCTTCGGCAGATAGACTTCGCCCCTGACTTCGACCGAGCTGCCTTCGGCTTCGCCCAACAGCCGCAGTGGGACATCCTTGATCGTCCTGACGTTGGCGGTCACGTCTTCGCCGAGGCGTCCGTCGCCCCTAGTGGCCGCGCGGAGGAGGAGGCCGTCAGAGTATGTGAGTGCCAGCGATGAACCGTCGATTTTGAGCTCGCATACCAGTTCACACTGAGCAGCGGGCAAGGAATCCCGAAGCCGATCCAACCAGCGACTGAGCTCTTCCAGATCCATTGCGTTGTCCAAGGAGTACATCCGCCGCGCATGTTCGACTGGAGCGAAGAGTTCGCTCGGGGCTGCTCCGATCCGCTGCGTGGGCGAGTCAACGGTGACGAGATCGGGATGCGCCGCTTCGAGCGAGCGGAGTTCCCGGACCATATCATCGTAAGCATCGTCGTTGATCTGCGGAGAATCGAGCACGTAGTATCGGTGATTGTGGAATAGAATTTCGCGACGCAAGGCTTCGATACGGAGCGCGACTTTAGAATCGACTGACAGGGACATCACTCTCCCGAATCCGATGCATGGACACAGACAACATCATTCTAGCCCCTGGCGAGCGGAGTGCGAGTCAACTTCTGGTGCAATAAATATCGTGTATGCGTTAGAATGCTCACTACGAACACGAGCTTCAGCGATTATTTTGCTCCGGCTACCCGAGCACCCACCACTTGCGAACAGGAGTATCGATGAATCTTAGCGTATTGCATCGTTCAAACGCATCCAGGCCTCTCCTATGGGCAGTCGCGATCCTGCTCTTCTCATCCCTCATCTTGGCAGCTACGGCCCGTCCGGCGGCGGCGGCAAGCGACTTCGCTCCTTGGAGCGAAGTGAATGTCCGCATCGACATGACCGTTCCGGGCTTCCAGGGAGGCCTGACTATGATCTCAGCTTCCCTGTCCGAAGAGGCCACTCTGCCCGCCAGGGTCCAACTGATGGTCCCATCCGGAGTGGAGATGCTGTGGGTGGGCGAGGTTCTCGGCGGGCCTGTTTCCGAGAATCCGCGAGCGAATGTCGAGAGAACTCCGGTCGATGGCGAGTTCGATATGCTCACGACCACACTTACCAGGGCCCGCATACTCCAGGTGGAGTTCGAGGGCGCTGGTGCTACGGTCTCTTCGCCCGCCTCGGTCTCAGCAGGAGTCACTTGGCGTACCCCGAGCCTGATACCAACTCTGCGCATGGGGGTCGTCGTTCCGGCGGGATCGACTTTGACGACTGGCCCTGCAGGTACACAGCCAGAAGTAATCGACTCGACTCGCTCGATCTTCTTCCAGGAATCAACAGACGTTCCGGCGGGAGAAGACATGTCGTTTAGGGTAGTCTACGCCTCGGGAACCGGGGTAGCCCCCGGTGGCCCAGCTGGGCAGAGCGATGGATCCGCCTATCTTTTCCCCATATTCGTCGTGATATTCATCGTGGGAATAGCGGCCGTGCTCCTTGCGGTCAGTGCCAAGCGGAAGCGAGATCTCGCTAGGGAGTACTACGAGGAGTAGACGCATCCCGGTCGATCATGCGATCGGCCCTATAGCTCGACCTAACGAAAGGAGCGCTCGCAACCTTCTCGAATCCGAGAGCGAGCGCTCTTTCTGATATCAACTCGAACTCCCGCGGCTCCAGATATCGGTGAACAGGCGCGTGGTTTGGACTCGGCTGCAGATACTGGCCGACAGTCAGGATTGTGACCCCGCGCTGGTGCAAGTCTCGCATCGCGTCTTCGATCTCGTCGTCTGCCTCCCCGAGCCCAACCATGAAGCCGGATTTGATCGCAGTGGAGCCCCCGGCGACAGTAGCTGCATGCTCCAGGATACCGAGGGACCGCTCGTAGTCGGCCTGCGGCCTGATCGTTGGGTACAGTCGCTCGACGGTTTCGAGGTTGTGGGCGAAGACCGCGGGGCGGGCCTGTAGCGCCAGGTCGACCGAGGCTCTGTTGCCCGCGAAATCGCTGGTCAGCACCTCTACCCCTGCCTCCGGCAACGCTTGGCGTACCGCCGAGACCACCGCAGCCATGTGCGCCGCTGCGCCATCCGACAGATCGTCCCGCGACACCATCGTGAGTACCACGTACGCAAGGCCAAACTTGCGGCAAGCCTTCGCGATGCGATCGGGCTCGCTGGCATCAAGCGGGAGGGCTGCCGCGGTGTCGACCGCACAGAAGCTGCAACTCCGGGAGCAGGTGTCCCCGCCCACGAGGAACGTGGCGGTCCCGCTGGCAAAGCACTCCGAACGGTTGGGGCACTTGGCCGAATGGCACACGGTGTTCAGGTGAAGGCCCGCGAGCGTGTTCTCGACCGCAGTCGCCCTACCGGGCTCGCCGATAGGCCGTTGCAGCCACTTCGGCAGACGCCGAAAAGGCGCGGATCCGCTCGGGTCAGAAATGTCGTCAGCTCCTTGTATCACGCAGGGATTCTAGCACGCCGAGGAAGACAGCAGGAACTCCTGGTACTCGGCGAGCAGTGCGTCTAGTGACGCATGGTCTGCCATCCCATTGACGAGACCCCGAATCCGCCGCGCCTCGGGAAGCCCCTGGATATACCACGCGACGTGTTTGCGCATCCGCGCAACAGCCCTGGCGCCCCCGAACTCCACCAGCGCCCGAGCGTGGGCTCGTGCGACCTCAATGCGCTGGGTCCCCGTTGGAGGCTCGAATCGCTCGCCGCGGTCGATCAGACCGCGCGCCTCTCGGAATATCCAGGGATTGCCGAGCGCCCCTCGCGCGATCATCACCCCGTCGACGCCAGTCTGCTCGAACATCGCTGCCGCGTCATCAGCCGAGAAGACATCGCCGCTACCGACGACCGGAATGTTCACAGCTGCCTTGACCGCTGCGATCACGCGCCAATCAGCTTTGCCCCGGTAGTGCTGTTGGCGCGTCCGGCCGTGCACCGTGACCATCGAAGCACCAGCAGCCTGCATCTCTAGCGCGAAATCGACCGCAGATATCGACTCAGAATCCCAGCCTGCCCGGAACTTCACCGATACCGGGAGACTACTTGCCTGTGCCACCGCCGAGGTGATCCTGGCTGCCTGTTCGGGCTCCAGCATCAGGGCGCATCCCTCGCCCTTACCAACGACCTTCGGCACTGGACACCCCATGTTGATGTCCAAGAGACACACAGCGTCACCGAGTTTCTCGGCGAGGCGGGCCGCCTGCTCGGCCATCAGCGCTGGGTCGCCTCCGAAGAGCTGCACCGCACAAGGCACTTCGGCGGGGTCTAGGGTCAGTAGCGCTGATGCCGCACGCGAATCCGGGTTGTAGTGGAGTCCTTTGGCGCTGATCATCTCGGTGAAGGTCAGTGACGCCCCCATACGCTTGCAGATGCCCCGGAAAGGAGCCTCTGTGATCCCGGCCATGGGCCCCAGGACCACGGCCTTTCGGGAGAGGAACGTGTCTGCCGCATTCGCTGCCATGCTCAGAGGTCAAGCAGTCTCGAAGCGATGAAGAAATAGATGAGGAGTCCAGTGACGTCGACGAACGAGGTGATCATAGGGCTTGAGGCCATCGCCGGGTCCATCTTGAGCTTTGTGAATATGAACGGCAGCGACATCCCCATCAGGTTGGCCACCAGCACGATCGCCGCCATCGAGAGTGCCACGACAAGGCCGATGGTCGCACCTTCGCCATGGAATATCCCGAGGAAGTAGGCACCGACAGCCAGCGTACCCCCCAGCATGAGGCCTATGCCGATCTCCTTCACGAACGTCGAGAACCACTGCCCCACCGTGACGTCATTCGTGACGAGGGCGCGGACCATGAGCATGGCGGACTGCGAGCCTGTGTTCCCGCCCGATGCGATCAACAATGGTATGAAGAATGCCAGCGCGATGACCTCGGTCAGCATCTCTTCGTAGGAGGCGACCACAGTGGATGAGAACAAGTTGACGAACAGCAGGAAGGCCAGCCAGCCGATACGCTTCTTGTACAGTTCGAAGCTGCTCAGTCTGCGATAGCTCTGACGCAGCGGTGCGACCGAAGCGGTCCTGTGGACGTCTTCCGTGACCTCTTCTTCCAAGACATCGAAGATGTCGTCGGCGGTGACGATTCCGATGAGCACACCTGCGGAGTCAACGACCGGCAGGGCCACAGCGTCGTGACGCTGCATCTCTTTGACCGCCTCTTCCTGGTCATCGAACGCCGAAACCTGGGCGTGGACTGGTTGCATGACGTCGCTTACCAGCATGTCGGGCTCGGCCAGTATGATAGCCCGCAGTTCGGCGACGCCCTTCAGGCGCCAATCGCGGTCACACACGTACAAGACATCCAGTGTCTCTGAGTCGCGTCCCCTGCGCCTGATGTGATCAAGCGCTTGGGCTACAGTCCACCCCGGGCGTATGGCTAGATAATCCGTGGTCGCAAGGCGCCCGACGCTCTCTTCAGGATAGCCGAGGAGTTGACGTACCTCGGCGAGATCATCGGCAGCCAGCAGATTGAGCAGCTTCTGCGTGATTTCTCCGGGGAGCTCCTCGAATAGCTCGGTCCTGTCGTCGGGAGCCATCGAGGCGAGCAGGCTCCTGGTCTCCCTGTCGGTCAAACCGCCGAGGATGATGTCCTGATCAGGGCCGTCTAGGTAGGAGAAGACCTCGTGTGAGATGTCGCGCGAAAGCAGGCGAAAGACCAGCAGACGCTGTGGCATCTCGATGCCAAGCAGCACATCGGCGATCTCAGGAACTGACGTCTCGGATAGAAGCCTACGAACAGCAAGCCAGTCCTGAGATTGGACCAGGCCGCGGATGCCATCTCTTATGTCGGTCGCGGTTGGTGTATCATTTCGCACAGTTCACCCATTTCAATCACTGG
The DNA here is from genome assembly GCA_002293965.1 of Actinobacteria bacterium UBA912. GTDB lineage: Bacteria > Actinomycetota > Coriobacteriia > Anaerosomatales > UBA912 > UBA912. Next base: position 9,863 of record DBEG01000113.1, read on the forward strand.
CGACCGTGAGGTCAGCCCTTGCGTCCACCGATTCCCGGCATTCCGTGCGGCATCTCGCCGAGAAAATCGAAGTGCTCTCCGTAGTCTTTCATCATCTGTTCGAAGGCGCTAATCATGTAGCGTCTTTTGAAGCCATCCTCGAGCGCGAATATCTCTTTCATCTTGTGACTATAGAACGTCATGTAGCACTTGGCCAACGCTCGGTACACGTCCTCGAGTGACATGTCGTGAGGCTCGATGATGGGTGTGATGAGATTGTACTTAGCCCAGTCAGACACGCGAATCCTGTCCTTTGAGTCCTCATACAGTTGAGTGAAGGGCATAGGGGTCAGGATTGGGAATACGGCGATGTCAGGATTGAGTCGGATCGCCTCGTTGATCGTACTGTCGATGCTCTCCCAAGTCTCCGTGGGAAACCCGATCATGAAGGAGGTCTCAGTCATGATATCGTGCTCCCGCAGAAGGTCGATTGCCTTCTTGTTCATCTCAACATTGGTGCCCTTGTTCAAGCTGGCCAACATCTCGTCCGAGCTAGACTCAGCGCCCAGATACATGTGGATAATCTTTGCCGCCTTGTACTTATGCAAGATGTCTTCGTCACGGATGATATCCTCAACGCGAGTCTCCATCAGTAGGTGGACACCGATATCAGCCTCGATGATTAGGTCGAGTTGCCTCTCCCACCTCTGGCGATCATATGTGGGGTAGGGGTCGATCAATGTGATGAACTCGACAGCGTACTCATCCACCAAAAGTCTGATCTCGTCGACGACCTTTTCGGGATCCCGGGCTCTCCAGTCGTCGCGCCAGAACATCTTGTGGGAGCAGAAGGAGCACGCCATCATGCATCCGCGAGTGGTAAGAATCGAAGCCATTCGCCCCCACGGATAGACGTTGTAGCGATAGTCATCCCAGTCAAGCAGATGCCATGCCGGCCTAAGTGAGTCAAGGTCAGCGATGTGGGGGCGTATCGACGTGGTAGTGGTCTTGCCGTCTGAGCGATAGGCAATGCCGGCGACAGTCGATAGATCGGCTGAATCAATCGAAGTGAACAGTTCGCTGATCGTCTCTTCGATCTCGCCTCTGATCACGAAGTCGACAGCCGGATAACCAGCCAAGATATCCTCATACATGAATGTGGGATGCGGACCACCGATGACGGTGGCTATCGATGGATCGACCTCTTTGGCTATTGCTAGTACTTTTAGGGCTGCTGGAACAGTTGCTGTGCTGATGGCACCTGAGACCGGCAGATAGTCCAGGGTCATCACTATGTCAGGAGCGAAACTTTGTATCTCCGAACGGATGCCTTCGAATTTGATTCCTTTGTTCATCGCATCGAATATTCGAGCTTCATGCCCTGCGTCGATCGCTGCACCGGCAGCATAGGCAAGCTGAAGCGGAGGCCACGTTCCAATGACCTGGACGCCCCAGCACTTGTATGGAGGTGCGACGAACAATACCTTAGCCATCAAAAGTCCGCTCTATAGGAACACATCGACAGAACATTTACATCAATCATATCCAATAGCATCCATCGGCATAACGACGGAATAGCCTTCGTTCGATTTAGCTTCGCTAAGATTATAGTCGAAAGTGTCACAAAAAACGGCGGCCTCTCGGCCGCCGTTCGGGTCTCGCTATCGGTGGGCCTACGAGCTTCTCTTCTTGCCGGCGACTTCTAGTTGCAGTTCGCACCATCGCAAATCAGCTCGGCATGAATCGAAGTCCAGAGAGTCCTCCTCGGCTATCTCGCTCAGAAGCCCCTGGGTCAACTCCAGCGCCTTGCGTGCGCGCTCAACATCGATCTTGGAGGACATGACCGCTTGGTCAGCCAGGATGATCACCTTGTCATCGCACACCTGGATATACCCGCCGGAGACAGCGAACCACTCGACTTCGTTGTCGG
>DBEG01000092.1 GCA_002293965.1 Actinobacteria bacterium UBA912
CAGGTCGGTTGCGCCGTGGGTGAGCACGATCGCCGCTCCCTTTGCGGTGTCCAGTACGGAGCCGCCGCCCACCGCGATGATCGCGTCCGCTTGCGTCTCTCGGAAGACCCGGGCCACCTCGTTGACCACGGCCACCGAGGAGTCCACCGGCACATCGGCGAAGACGGTCGCGACGGTCGCCTCGGTGTCCGCCAGCGCGTCGATCACGACGGTGGCGACCTTGAGGTCGAGGAGCTGTTCGTTCGTGAGCAGCAGCGGACGCGACACGCCGAGTGAGAGGAGCTCGAAGCCGATGTGCTCGATCGCTCGGCTTCCCGAGAGGATCTTTGCCGAGTTCTGGAACTCGTAGTAGGCGGGAATCAAGGGCGCTCTCCTGAATCGATTGTCACGTTCGAGTGCAGTAGGTTCGCATAGGCGACCAGATGCCCCCGGCTGCGTTCGGCAGGGCGGGGGAGGATGCGACGGGTCATGATGTCGGGGAAGAGGTAGCCCTCGACGATGTGCAGGCATCGCAGGATCGACATCGCATGCCTGAGGTCGCCGCTCGCGGTGGAGCGGTGCTCGGCGAATGCGTCGAGCACGCCCTTGACGCCCAACAGGCAGGGCAGCGCAACGTCCACGCTTTTGAAGGTGACGAGTAGGTCCGGATCGGCCTCGGCGTAGCCTAGCGCGGTAAGTGAGTTGCCTTCGCGGCGCCATGACACGCGCGGTCCCCACGGTGCGATCAGCAACGTGACGACGGACGGGTCGGGCCAGGAAGCAACCTCTCGGCGTACGCGGCCGTCAATCCGCGCTGATGCGATGAGGCCCCGGCCGAGAAGCCACAGCACGAGGGCGGCGACGGCCTTGCGGCCCCGCTTCGCTCTCCAGCCACGCCTTGCCATGGGTTTCTCCTTAGAACGGCCGCACTTATCGTACCATTCCGCGCGCTCTACCGTTACACTTACGAGCGAAGACCTTCTCTAGCCTAAGGGGTGCCCATGGACGCCGAGTTCATGCGCGAGTGGACCGCGCTGAGATCCGAGCATACGCACGACCGTGATCCGTTCAACAACTACGGGTGTTTCAACGTTGAGGCTTGTCGTAACTGCAACTACGTGTACAACTCCCGTGCTTGCATCAGCTGCCACAACAGCGATAGCATCATCGAGTGCGTGCAGTGTGTGGACTGCCGAGACTGCGCTTACTGCGTGGGGCTCAATGGCGCGCGTTTCCACATCCTCAACAAGGAATACTCCGAGACAGACTACTATGCCAAGCTCACCGCGCTCGGTGTCGACTGGAATGTCGAGACGTTCGATTCTTACGAGGGGTAGCGAAAACACTCCTGCGCGATCATCTAGCTGGAAGCCTACTGCTTTGAGTACCTCGAAGCGGCCCGTTTCTCGGCACGCTCCATCGCACTACGCTCGAACATCTCGGACCAGTTTATGTGCGCGGTGCGGAACATGAAGTATGCGAGCGTCAGGATCGCTCCGATTGTGATGGCGAGCCCCGTGTTGCCCTCGAAGAAGAAGCTGAAGCTGAACAGTACGAGGAACACAAACTGACCTACCGCAGCCTCGAGCAGCGTCCGACGGTCGGAGACCGCAAGGCGAAGGTAACTCACGCACAAAGCAACCGAGACGACCGAGGAGATCGCGAATGCAGTGAGCAGATCCATGCGGTCGACGAGATAGGCGAAGAGCAGGTGGAACGCGAAGAACCCGGCTGCGAGGAACGCGAAGTTGACGGGGTGGATGTTGACCCGGCGTATCGCGGTAACGAGCACCATCGCGGCGAAGTAGAAGATGAGCGAGACGGGCGCGAAGAACGATATCCGCGATGCGATTGGTCCGGGATTGAGCGGCTCGGGCATCGCGATGGCGATCGGACGGCCGCCTACGAGGCTGTCGTAGCGCCAAGTGAGTTCCCAGCCTTCATCGGTGGCCTGCCTGGAAGTCGGGGAGACACCGTCGGACGGGAAGTCGAAGTCATCGAAATCGGTGCGCATCACGAGCGAGAAATCATCAATGACCCCCACCCCATCGGTGGCCACGTAACGCCACTCGGCGAGCCCCTGGGTGCGATAGCCGGTCTCGACACGTACGGTGGTTTCGGCAGGCAGCGGGAAGCTCGCGATCGCTGCTCCTTCGCTGTAGCGAATGGGCACTGTCGTCCCGTCCACCGTGACGGCGAACCCGTCGTAGATACCGCTCGCGGTTGGGAACGGCAGCCTCATAGTGACCTGAGTGGTCTCACTGGATGCGTTGCGAACTCCATACACCGCAGTGAAGTCGACCAAGTACGTCGAGTACCACAGCAGTCCCCTGCGCCGCTGATCGAGGTCGAAGTCGGCCGTGATCGCACTCGACGCGATCGGTATCGGACTCCCATTCGCCGAGAAACTTGGCGCGGACTGGATCTGGGGCTCACCCCACAGCGAACCTACACTCTCCCATCCACTTCCGTCAGCCTGGTGCGTTCGCGCCTCGATCGATCCGCCGAGGAGGATCCATCCAAACGCCGCGACGACGAATATGACGAAGATTCCCACGAGCCTATGTACGCTCACAACGTCCCCTCTCTCACGGCGTCAGCCGTGCGCACGAACCGGGTCACCTGTTCACTGTACTCCACTCGAGGCGGTCGCAGGTTGCGGTCTGGGAACGTCCCGGAAACGATTTGGTGACCTGTACCTCCCTCCTGCGCACAGCTAGAATCAGGGTGGCGTATT
>DBEG01000055.1:0-250 GCA_002293965.1 Actinobacteria bacterium UBA912
CCCCGAACCAGCGCCCACCCCAGAGCCCGAACCCGAGCCCACCCCCGATCGCACGGAGTTCGTGCCTGTGGCTCCGATCGAGATGTGGTTCGGGGAGGCGCGGGTCGGCGTCAAAGAAGGTTCACGCACCTACTCGCTACTCACAGGTTACGCGCAGACCTTGCTCGATGATCTCAAGCGCGTCCGTCAGGGAGTCTGAAGCGTACGTCGGTTTCCCGAATAGCCCGCAGTGGGGTACCATATCGCTGAA
>DBEG01000055.1:578-20869 GCA_002293965.1 Actinobacteria bacterium UBA912
GTGGGGTACCATATCGCTGAAGCACCACTCTAGAATCTGGGGAATCGATTCCCAGACATAATCCAGACGCGAGTAGTCAAGGGGCGGTATTGGCAGAATCGGGACAGAGGCTGGGCCAGCTACTGGTACGAGCCGGTGTCATATCAGACAAACAGCTCACCGATGCGATCCAGGTCCACACAGCAACGGGCAGCCCGCTGGGCCGTGTCCTTGTAGATCTCGGCTATGCGACCCAGGGTGCGATTCTGGCCGTGATGGCATCTCAGATCGGCATCCCTTACATCGACTTCACTTCGCGCCGACCCGATCCCGTGGCCGTCACGCTCGTTCCCAAGGAGCTCGCACAGCGATATGCGCTGATGCCGGTTTGCATGTCCGAGGAGGGGGAGCTCATCGTCGCGATGGCCGATCCCCAGAACGTCCTTGCCCTCGATGACTTGAGGATCATCACCGGGCATGAGATCAAGGCGGCGATCTCGACCAAAGACGAGATCATGGCTGCCATCGAGGAACACTACCAGGTCGCCGAGCACACCGAGATGGACACCTTCATCGGCACCGAGGATATGGACCACGCAGAACTCGATGCGCTGACAGATGTCACTTCGGAAGCGCCGATAGTCAAACTCGTCAACTTCGTCATCCAAAAAGCAGTCGCCGAGAGAGCCAGCGACATCCACATCGAGCCGCAAGAGAATGACCTCCGGGTCCGCTTCCGCATCGATGGCGTGCTTCACGAGATCATGCGCAGCCCAAGGGCCATCCAGGCAGCAGTCATCAGCCGATTCAAGATCATGGCCGAGATGGACATCGCCGAATCCCGAAAACCCCAAGACGGCCACTGCGCTGTGACAATCGGCGGAACGAAGATCGACTTCCGCGTCTCAACGCTGCCAACAGTCTATGGCGAGCGGGTCGTACTGCGCATCCTGCGCAAAGACGCGATTCTGCTGCAACTCTCGGACCTGGGCTTCCTGCCAGTGGTGTTGGAGCGCTTCGAGTCCTCCTTCCGAAAGCCGTACGGCGCCATCCTGGTCACCGGACCGACCGGTTCGGGCAAATCGACCTCGCTCTACGCTGCTATCAACGTTCTCAACTCCCCGCATCGCCACATCCTGACCGCCGAGGACCCTGTCGAGTACCGACTCGACGGGATCAACCAGTGTCAGGTCGCCCCCAAGGCCGGCCTCACCTTCGCCCGCGCCCTGCGCTCTTTCCTGCGATGCTCACCCGACGTCATCCTCGTCGGCGAGATCCGTGACCAGGAGACGGCGAGGATCGCAATCGAATCTGCACTCACCGGTCACCTGGTGCTCTCCACACTCCACACCAATGATGCCCCGGGTGCCCTGACGCGCCTTATCGAGATGGGAATCGAGCCCTTCCTCGTCGCCTCGGCTCTGGACTGCATCCTCGCCCAGAGATTGGCGCGGCGTCTTTGCTCGACCTGCAAGCAGGAGTACAAACCCTCAGAGAAGATGCTGCTCGAAGCGGGTTATAGTCCGGACAACCTGCCCGAGACCCTCTTCAAAGCCAAGGGCTGCAAGAAGTGCGGCAAGACGGGCTACAGAGGGCGCATGGGCGTCCATGAGGTGCTCCTCGTCTCCGAAGAGATCAGCCGACTCACAGTCGAGGAGGCAACCGCCGAGAAGATCAAGGCAGTCGCTATCGCCGAGGGTATGCTCACTTTGCGCCAGGATGGCCTGGAAAAGGTCAGGGCAGGTATCACCTCTGTCGAAGAGATCGTGCGTGTGATAGTCTAGCGTTCGACGCAAAACGATTGCGGGGTGTTCAGGATGTACGATATCGGCGAGTTGTTGCTGAGGGTCAAACACGAGGGGGGCTCCGATCTACACCTGACCGTAGGAACCGCTCCGGTGATTCGAATCCACGGGGCTCTGTGTCCGGTGGAGGGCCCTCCACTCACGGCCCAGGACACTCGAGAGCTAGTGCTGTCCATCATGACCGAAAGTCAGCGAGCAGCCCTGGAGACTGAGCGCGAACACGACTTCGCCTATTCGGTGCCCGGTCAGGCTCGCTTCCGGGCCAATGCCTACTATCAGAGGAACAGCATCGGTGCCGCACTTCGATTGATTCCCAAGAGGATCCGGACGTTCGAGGAGCTCGGCTTACCCCCAGCACTCAAAGACATGGCTGACAAGCGCAGAGGGCTGATACTTGTGACCGGTCCAACGGGTTCTGGAAAGTCGACCACCCTCGCAGCAGCGATCGACTATATCAACAGGACCCGAGCCGAGCACATCGTGACGATCGAGGATCCAATCGAATACCTCCACTCACACGTCATGAGTGTGATCAACCAGCGGGAAGTTGGCTCGGACACCCAGTCTTTCATTCAAGCATTGCGTCACGTGCTGAGACAGGATCCGGATGTTATCCTGATTGGTGAGATGCGCGATTTGGAGACGGTTTCGTCCGCCCTAACCGCTGCAGAGACGGGCCACCTGGTCTTTGCGACTTTGCACACCAATGACGCCGTCCAGACAGTCGACCGCATCATCGATGTGTTTCCTCCCAACCAACAAGGTCAGGTGCGCACCCAGTTGGCAGGGACCTTGCAGGGCGTTGTGAGTCAGCAGTTGCTTCCCACGCCCAACGGAGATGGTCGAATCTTAGCTGTAGAGGTGATGGTGCCTTCACACGGAGTACGCAACATTATCAGGGAGGGCAAGACCCACCAGCTGACCACTGCCATGCAGACAGGCTCGAAAGAAGGAATGGTAACGATGGATGGGTCATTAGCCGACATGTACCTGAAAGGGCTGATATCGTATGATGCAGCCATGCATCATTCGGTAGATCCAAAGACTCTACAGGCGCTGGTTTCCAGTGGATGACGTGTTCGAGGAGCGGTAACTGATGGCTACATTCAACTATTCTGTTCGCGACAAAGCCGGCAAGGTACAGAAGGGTTCACTTGAGGGCGAGAGCCGAGAGGCCGTGAGCGCCAAGCTCAGGCAGATGGGCTTCATCATCCTCGAGCTTGACCAACAGGGTGCGTTGGCTGCTCTTGGCAAGGTAAAGATCGGCGGAGGCGCAGTCAAGCCTAAAGCTATCACTATCTTCTCGCGTCAGTTCGCTACCATGATCAACGCAGGTCTATCCCTCACCAAGTGTCTGTCGATCCTTGCCGCTCAGACCGAGTGCGAGGCCTTACGGACGATAATCGCAGCGATCTCCAAGGATGTAGAGTCGGGCCAGTCACTCTCCGAGTCTCTGGGGCGACACCCCAAGACTTTCCCACCGATCTTCGTGAACATGGTGCGGGCTGGTGAGACTGGCGGTGTGCTCGATGAGGTTCTTGTCAGGCTGGCAGATCACTTTGAGAGTGAGCAGGCGCTCAAAGGACGCGTCAAGTCTGCCATGACCTACCCGATCGCGATGGCGGCTTTGGTGTTGATCATCCTGGTGGCGATGATGGTCTTCGTAGTGCCCACTTTTGAGAAGATGTTCGCGAGCATGGGCGGTGAACTCCCGTTCATGACCCAGGTACTTGTGGACATCTCGAACTTTGTAGCCGGGATGGGAGGAGTCGTCACACTGGTCGGCCTGGTAGCGGCAAACTTTGCGTTCAAGTTCTGGAAAGGTACGAACTCGGGCCGCTTCATCTGGGACTCGTTCGTCCTGAACGCTCCGGTCGTCGGTCAGTTGACACGGAAGGTCGCGCTTGCGCGGTTCACACGTACGTTTGGGACACTCGTGTCTGCGGGAGTCCCTATTCTGTCGGCCCTGGACATCGTGGCGGATACCGCAGGTAACGAGGTGGTTTCGAGGGAGGTCAAGAAGGCGCGATCGGCCATCAAAGAGGGTGAGGCTATAGCCAAGCCTCTGTCTGAGTCCAAAGTGTTCCCCTCGATGTTGGTGCAGATGATCGCCGTCGGTGAAGAGACGGGTGCGCTCGACGCGATGCTCAACAAGATCGCCGACTTTTACGATGAGGAGGTTTCGACACAGGTAGATGGACTGACTTCACTCATCGAGCCCCTGATGATGGCTTCTTTGGGCGGCGTTGTGGGCGCTATGGTCATCGCGCTATATATGCCGATGTTCCAAGTGATCACGTTGGTCCAGTGAGAAGAACTTGAGAATTCTTTGGTGTTTGCACTTGAGTAAATAGGGAAGAATGACGATATGGTAGTTTGTAGAGCAGTCGGAGGACTGCATGTCCCGAAGGAAGGGAGACATCGATGAAGATGTTTCGCAGAAAGGATGAGGGCTTCACCCTCGTCGAGCTCATGGTCGTTATCCTTATTATTGGTATACTAGTTGCAATCGCTATACCCGTCTTCAACGCCGCAAGGGCCACCGCCGAGAGGCGCACCTGTCACGCCAATCAGCGCACTATCGAGGGTGCTGCACAGCAGTATGTTGCTGATGTAGGCGGGGACATCAGCGCAGTCGACGCAATGGGCCTTTTGGTACCGCAGTTCATCGCCGTGACTCCACAGTGCCCAACGGCAGGCGCTCCTGCATATACGATCACTGACGGCGTTGTGGCTCCTTGCGGGGCCGGCACTCCAGCTCACGGAGACTACAACTGATTGTGATTGCTCGCAGGTTTTCCCAGTAGAGCACATTGCAGCGGTTACGAAAGAGGTCGGCGCTTCCCCAGCGCCGACCTCTTCGCTGTCGATTTGGGGTGACAGCCCTTGTGTTTGAGGTAGGATTGAGTCCATCATTGTTGGCGTTGCTAGGAGTCGATGTTGCCGGATTCTGAATATCTCTTCTCACTTGCCATGTTCGTTCTCGGTCTTGCTCTTGGCAGTTTTGCGAACGTGGTGATATCGCGGGTTCCAGAGGGGCGTTCGTTTGTGAGGCCCGGCTCGATCTGCCCCCACTGCGCTTCCCCCATCCGGTGGCGTGACAACATCCCGGTGATCTCTTGGTTGATTCTCAGAGCGAAGTGCCGTGACTGCGCAAGTCCTATATCTTGGCGATATCCCTTAGTTGAGGTCGCTTCGGCGCTACTTTGGTTTATTGCTGTGCTGGCATTCGGTGTCGGAATCCAAGCTGTGATTGCAGGATTCTTCTTCTGGATGCTGCTCATCCTCACCTTCATCGACATTGACACGATGCGCCTTCCCAACCCGATCGTCGCTGTGATGGGTGCGGTCGGTATGATCGCCGCCGTAGCGTCACAGCTCACTGGCTTGGGGCTTGCCCCATTGACGACCACGGGAGTCATCGCTTCGCCCTTCGCGGCGGCAATCGTGGGATCCGTCACCGCTGCTGGGTTGAGTTGGGGAATTGCGGCCTCATATGAGCGCATGCGTGGGCAGGCCGGATTGGGTATGGGGGATGTCAAGCTGCTTGCAGCCATCGGGCCTTTCCTGGGCCCGTACACCGTAGGCGTGCTCTTCGTTGGAAGTATCCTTGGCGCATTGTTCGTCTCAATGAACGTTTCGAGTCGCAAGGACGGCGCTGGCGCGAAGGTTCCTTTCGGACCCTTCCTTGCAGGGGCGGCGGTGCTGATAGCTCTCTTCGGTCCTGAGGTCCTGAGCTGGTATCTCGATCTGGTGAAGCTGACCTGAATCGAGACCGGTCAAGCGCTAGCACTATTGTGTCGATAGGTATAATAGATGTGCAGGATTGTTGTTGCATACGGTTGTTGTAGCTCTGTCTGGAATGCCAGGACTTGATCGCTGGGGATTGAAGATGCAAATAGAAATGGCTCCTCGTAAACAGGTTGATGATGGCGGTTTCACCATCGTCGAGGTCCTGATTTCATCCGCGATACTCTTCTTTGTGGCTACCGCTTTGTTCGGCTTGGTGTCGACTTCGACTTTACTTAGTGTCACGGCCAAGGCCGACTCCATAGCGGTCAATGCAGCGAACACATTTCTTGAGCAGGTGCGCCGCCTTCCTTTCGACCAGATCACTCAAGCTAGGATCAACACCCTTGCCGCTGCATCGGCTGTTACGGTCGATGGAGTTGCGGTGTCCATCACCGCAACAGTCACCGATCAGTGGCTACCAGGGCAGGTGCCAGCATCCGAAGCTTCGCCATATAGACGGGTGGCTGTCAGGGTCACCGCCACGGGACCGACAGGGAGACCCTTTGTGTTCAATACGGGGACTTTCGTGGGCAATTTCACCGGTGCTGCTGCGGTGGGTACCATTCCGACGGGTACTCCCGGAGTGCCCCCTGTGACTCCTCCAGGAGCAACCCCACCACCCGTTATCACTATCCTTAGCCCCACTCCGACTTCAGGAGTGGTGCGTGGGAGTTCTGTATTCATGGGAATGGATGCAGCGGCAGGTGGACCGGCGGTCAGCTTGACTGTGCTCAGGATAACGGTGGAAGGGTCTGAGATTGCTTCGCGGACCTTATCTGGTGATCAAACGGCAGGGGTGTCGACAAACTGGAACACCACCCTAGTGACTGACGGCAGCTATCCGATACAGTTCTCGGCAAGGGATACCCTAGGTCAGCTCACATTCAGGCAGTGGTCGTTGATCGTTGACAATCATCCTCCCAATCCTCCGGGAACCCCGGCAATCACATCGGCGACGGGCAATACGGCAGCAACTCACACTTGGGCCACAGCGATGGACGGCAGGGATCCGGTCTCTGAGTATCGGTTCGTCGTGAACCAGCAGTCGCAAACGGCCGCGACCTTCGCGCCCGTGGGGGCACCTTTTTTGACCAACACTAACTCGCTCTCCGCTTCCACGGAGTCGTTCCGTCGCTACCGGTTCGATGTCAGCTCTTTGGGTCCGGAAGTGACCTCGCCCATGGTGCGCCATGAGTCGAGTCCGGCTTCGGCTTTCTACATAGCCCGGCCTTCGTTCACATCGACGGTGTCTGTGGTCAATGCGGGTGGCAACAGCTCTCGCGCTAGTTTCAACATCGATCTTTCGAGTCGCACCCCGGCTTTTGGGGTGTCGGGAACGACCAACTACAGATGGCAAGTCCGCTATCACACCAACCGAGTCGGGACTCAAGCCTGGGCCGACCTGGCAGGAACCGGCTCTTCGAATCCTCGATTCAACAACGCGAACTGGCAGGGTCTTGTAGACGGAAAGGTCGACAATAGCGATGGCTGGGTGGAGTTCCGTTGTCTGGTGACGGTCACACCTCTCGGAGGCTCCCAGGTCCAGGTACCCTCCTCGGTCGTACGATTCACGCGAACAGCCGATAACCCTGGGGCATCCACCAGAGGTGTTGATGAGTGGGCGGTGTGGACAGCGCCTCCAGCCACGACTCCGGCAATCAATTGGGGGATGTGGCCATAATGACCCGCTGGGGCCGCCGGGCGTCTACAGACAGAGGCTTCACCCTGACAGAACTCATGGTTTTCATGGCACTACTGGGGGTAGTACTCACCTTGGCCTACGCGCTGTCTCAGGCGATATCCGCGGGTCAGCGCTCAGCTGACCGTCATACAGGCATCGCCCGGACGATCAACTACCCAATGACACGGATGAGCGAGATCATCATGCAGAACTTGAGCATCGCTCAGGCTCCAGCTCCGGGAGCCATGACGCTGTCTGTGGTCACTGACCAAGACTTGAATGACGTCCAGGAAAGGCACGGCTTCTCCATCGCCACCGTGGGAGGAGTCCGGGTCTTACAGCAAACCACTGTCAATCTGAATGCAGCGGGAGTCCCTGTGGGCGCAGCGCGGGTGAACAACACCATGGCCCCCGGCATCACGAATGCTCAGGATGGAGTGCCTGTCTTCCGATATTTCAATGCGACTGGCACGGAGATCACCGACATGCTTGCTGTGCCTGATGACGCCAGAAGCATCCAGATAACAATACGCGCGACTATCGATGGCAGAGCGGTTCAGGAGTCGATCATGGTCCGTTTTCGAAACAGGGATATGTAAGAGGTGTTCACTATGAGGAAGTTCGGACCCGAATCGAGCTCGGACCGCACCACGCGCGATAGCGGTTATGCCATGGTGGTGGTTCTTGGCATCATCTCAGTGCTGACGGTCATCACCTTCGGTGGCTTTGCCATGTCGATGCAAGCCCTACACGAGTCGGATATCAGCCGCCAAGAGTCTTTGGGCTTCCAGGCAGCTAACGCAGCATTCGACGCCGGAGTCATGCGTTTGCGGATCAGCGGGTTCCGCGAAGATTCAGATGATTGGCCCATGTACTTCACTGCAGGCCAGATCGGCTCGGGAGCTGCTACCGTCACAGTCACTGAGGGTGGAGTCCATGATTTCATGGTAGTGGCTCAGGGCATGGGATCCGATGGCAGCACTGAAACGGTGCGGGCCAGGATCTATGTCATGGATATCTACGGCATGAACATCGCATACGGTTCCGGTTTCAACCAGAGCGCAGGAGGCAAGTTCAACGGCAATGCATCGGTTTATGGCCCGTTCTACACCTTCGATGACCTGCGCCAGGGCGAGAACCTTGGTAACGCGATGTCAGGCGGTTTCGGTTGGGGGCCGATCTACATCCAGGGAGGCACACTGGATGTCCAAGCAGGATACCTCAGGGACGTGGAGCTTCTGTATGTGGACCCGCGCCAGGCGCCGCCGCGTGTTGTTGAAGCCGGAACCAGGGTCATCAGGTCAGTCCCGCGGATGGATGTCCCACGGGTGGATGCCGCCTATCTAGCCAACGCGTATCAACAGGCTACCAGTCAGTCTACCGACAACCGCCAGGGAGATCCGGTGGTTCGCGAGACCGCCTATAACAGCGAGCCCAATCCGTACCCGTCTGCTTTTCTGGCTCCGGGGGCAAGGGTGGACAGATACAAGGTCGTCGACAACGACGACACGGTCAATGCCAGTCGCTCCACCGCCTTGGTGATAGGCGGGGCAACCGCTTTCGGGCGGGCGGACGATGACTTCAGGTGGAATCCCAGCGACCGCACGCTAACAGTATGGGGAACGGTATTCGTCGATGGGCCTGTCGATTTCACAGGTGGACTGATCCGGTACTACGGGAACGGGACCATCGTGGCTAACGGGCACGTCAGGTTCATCAACAGCGATTTCGTTCCCTTCAACGGCCTAGGAGTTGCCGACAAGCCTGGCCACCCCAGCCATGGTCTTCCCAATCAAACCTTCAGGGATGATCAGGTCGTGGGGATCGCAACCCCCCGGACCATCCGTCTGAGCAACTCCTCAGGAGGGAACCCCCAGAACCCGAGCGATCCTCCGACACACGCAGGAGCATTCTTTGCTGATGAGGAGATCATCACCGAGTCAAAGGTCATGATGGTCGGATCGGTGATTTCTAGAGGAATCAGTGTGAGCGGCAACAACAACATGGACCTACGCACGAGTCCCAATCTGGGCGAGGTGATCTCGCGTGCGATGCCTGGCCATGGGATGGCGGTAGTCAGCATGGGTAGCTGGGCGCGCCAGTGAACTCGGGTATTGCGCATATTCGCAACCTATGGGTACAATCCCCAGTAGAGTATTTTGAAGCAGCAATAGTCGTAGCAATATTGTAGCAGTGATGGCAGAAGGGGGCGTCCCTTGGGTCTCGTATCCCTAGGAGCTCAGACGATACCAGTCGGTCTCGATATCGGTACCGATCAGGTTCGCATCGCACAGGTCAAACCGGCTGGCGCAGGCTATGTTCTTTCTGCATACAGCAAGGTCGGTATGCCCCTTGGGGCGGTCGTCGAGGGAGAGATCTTCGATCAAACGGCTGTCACACACGCAATCAAGGATGCTTGGCGACTTGGGGGATTCAAAGGCAAAGACGTTGCGATCGGAGTCTCCAATCAGAAAGTGGTCGTACGCCTGATCGATTTGCCCTACATGGAGCGCGCAGAGCTTCAAGGTGCCATACAGTACCAGGCGCAAGACTACATCCCGATACCCGTTGAGGACGCGATTCTCGATTTCCAGATCATCGGCGACTATATGACCCCCGCCGACGAACATATGATGGAAGTCCTGCTGGTGGCAGCGTCTCGCGATATGATCGACAACGCAGTTTCCGCTGTTGAGGCGGCCGGACTCAGGCTCGTAAGGATTGACGTTACTTCATTCGCCCTTGTTAGAGCCCTGTTCGGTGCGGTCGACAGTGTTCTTCCGTCACACGAGGAAGCGCCCGGCGAGGCAGTCGGAGTGATCCATATCTCATCTGGTGTGACCAATATCGCCGTTGTCGAAAAAGGGGTTCCACGCTTTACCCGTGTATCCTCGATCGCCGGCAATCAGTTCACTCAGGCGATCTCGAACGTACTCAACCTGACATTCGATGAGGCAGAGGAACTGAAGTTCAGGGCCGGCCTGCCCGACATCGAGGGTGGCGATCCGATTTCCGGAGACCATTCGGTCCAGGTGGCACAGGACACACTGGAGCGGGAAGTCAACAAGTTCATAGCAGAGGTTCGCAGGTCGCTCGATTACTATCTAACCCAGGCGACGCAGGTTAGATCGATATCCAAGATCTACGTCACCGGCAGTGGGTCGCAGCTCCATCACCTCAACGAGTACCTCTCCAAAGGCCTCCAAGCCGAGGTTGCTGTGGCTGACCCGATGCACTTCCTTCAGGTGCCCTCCGCACTTCAGTCCGTCGTTATGGCTGATCGCATGGGTATCGCCCCAGCGGTCGGCCTTGCCATGGGAGGTGCGAGTTAGGTGGTACGCATCAACCTCCTTCCCAGGGAGATCAGCGAGAAGCGGAAGTTCGAGAGTGCGGTCAGTATTGCGGCCGTTGTTGCGGTTATCATCTATCTGGTGCTCTTCGCGGTATTCGGATTCGTGCAGTGGATCGTTTCTCAGCGGACTGCTGAACTACAATCCCACATCGATCTTGCCGCCACCCTCAACGCCCAGGCGAACGCGCTCCAGATATTCGAAGAGAAAGAGGCGGACCTGGACAGACGCCAGACCTTGATGCTTGAGGCAGTCAAGCAGCGAGTGGACTGGGGGCGCGTACTCAATGAGTTGTCTCTGATGTTGCCCGGAGATGTATGGCTTGAGGAGCTTACCGCCGATCAGACCACGGGATTGATGCTTCGCGGCATGGCGGTCGATTCAGAGACTGACGTTCCTGATCTTGGTCACAAGGCTATCGCCCGTACTTTGGTGCGGCTAGCGAACATCGAGTTGTTGCGCGACGTTTGGCTCAATAGTTCAGCCAAGGAGATGTACACAGGTACTGATGACACAGAAAGCCCGGTTCTCCTATTCGAGATTGCGTGCGGAGTATTGAGTGCTGAACCGACGAGTGCGGCTGGGGCATCAGCGCCCAGCCCTCCGACTGAGTCGACACAGTGAGATGAGGCCTCTCTGAGATGAAGCTCGCGCCCAAACAGAAACTATTTGCAATCATTGCCGGGTTGGTCATGGTAGCAGCCTTGATCGTTGCCCTGTTGATTGTTCCGCAGTTCACCAGGTTGACCAGCTTGGAAGCTGAGGTGCAAACCGCACTGGGTGATGCGGATGCCGCTCGTGCACTACTTGAGCAGCGCCAGGGCATCAAGGCTCGTTCGTCTGAGACCGAAACGCAAAGAATGAGACTTGCCAATCAGCTGCCAGAGAGTCCGGAGTTGGCTACATTCATCATAGAGCTTCAAGATGTGATCAACGAGTCGGGGCTGCAGTTCTCCGTGTTGTCTCCTTCTCCACCTGTCGACAGCGGCCTGGGATTCAATACCATTGGACTCACGCTTACGATCAGGGGTGAATGGGCAGACGTTGTTGATTTCACTCAGCGTCTGAGGCGTGTCGTCAGACAGATACGGATTGTTGGTTTCAATGTTTCCCAGTACGATGCGCCTGAGGCGACAGAAGCCACTCCGACCCCTGGTGCGCCTGTGCCCCCTCAGATGGTCGAAGTCACCATGGACATAGAGATATACTCCCTTGCGCCTATCCAGCCATCCGACGCTGCTACCCCTCCCGCTCAGTGATAGATGAAGGGTGACTCTCCGTGGGTGATTCGATGAAACATACAGCTCAGCAGCCCGACAACGACTCAGACGCGAGTTTGCCTGGCGTTGCCAACAAGGGCTTCACTCGCAAAAACCTGATTCTGATAGTCGGCGCAGTCCTATTATTCTTTGTAGTCGCCGGAGCAGCCACATACTTCGTGCTGGACTTCCTCCAGACTCGAGCTCAGGAGGTGCTCGACACGGGCGACATCAATATCGAACAGCCTCAGGAGACCTCACCGACACCCGACCCTGAAGTGATTGTTGAACCACCCAGTATTCCAACATCTGAGTTATTCACATTCAGAGATATCTTTGTTTCTGTCATCAAACCGGTCCGCCCGGGTACACCTGGGGCGGGAGTAGATGCTACCAGGGTCGTTGAGCCGGACGTGTTGTACCTGCTCAACATCGTTGTCGAGGACGGGGTGCGCAAAGCGGTCCTGGAGCTCAATAGGACGACACACACCCTTGCTGAGGGAGAGGTCATCCCAGGAACTCCTTGGATGGTCCGAAGCATCGGCGATCGTACGGCCGTTGTTGCTTTCGGTGATGCACCCATCACGCTGTCGATCGGGCATGGGGCCATCGCTGACCCGAGCGAACCAGGGGTCATTACTCCAGTGGCCAAGTAACCAACCAGGCTCGGAGGAAGATTCCTGTGCGCTATGTCACCGCAGGCGAGTCCCACGGACGAGCCTTGACTGCCATCATCACTGATGTTCCCGCTGGCATTCCACTTGAACAGGCGATGATCGATCATGACCTCGCGCGTCGGCAAGTCGGGTACGGCCGCGGTGGACGCATGCACATCGAACGTGATAGGGCCCTTATCTCGGCAGGTGTCAGACTAGGACGCACGATCGGGTCCCCCATTGCCCTTACAGTGGCCAATCGCGACTGGGATAACTGGACCGATGTGATGCAGGCAGCACCCGGCCACCTTCGCGAGGAAGCACGTGTGAAGGCGCCGCGCCCAGGGCATGCAGACCTTTCAGGCATCCTGAAGACCGGAACCCGTGATGTACGCGATATCCTTGAGCGTGCCAGCGCCAGGGAGACCGCCGCCAGAGTTGCAGCTGGTGCCGTTGCTCGTGCCCTCCTTCGCCAGCTTGGAGTCGAGGTCCGCTCCTTCGTCGCCTCCATCGGCGAAGTCTCGATAGGGATGCTCCAAAATCCAGAGCTAGTCGACCATAGGGTAGTTGAGGCAAGCGATCTTCGCTGCCCCGACGCTGCGGCATCGGGCGGGATGCGGCTGGTCATCGATCAGGCTCAAGCCGCTGGAGAGAGCCTTGGCGGAACCTTCTATGTGACTGCTACTGGCCTTGTACCCGGACTCGGCGGGTATGCCCAAGCTGATCAACGGCTTGATGCCCGTCTAGCAGCAGCGGTGATATCCATACCCGCGATCAAGGGCGTGGAGTTCGGCACAGGTTTCGCCTCGGCAGCGCAGGTCGGATCACAGGTTCATGACGAGATCTACCATGATGTCGTGCGGGGTTACCATCGCCTGACCAATCACGCGGGCGGGCTCGAAGGGGGCATGACCAACGGACAGCCTCTGATCGTTCGTGCAGCGATGAAGCCGATTCCGACGCTGATGACACCTCTTGCCTCGGTGGATATCGACACGCACGCTGTTGTGGACGCCTCTAAGGAGCGCTCTGACGTGTGTGCGGTTCCGGCTGCATCAGTGGTTGCAGAGGCTGAAGTGTGCCTGGTGTTGGCTGCCGCGCACATCGAGGCCTTCGGCGGCAACAACCTAATGGATATCCAGGTTGCACAGCGGGCTTACCTGCAAAGACTGAGTTCATGGTAGGCCATCTTTTCTTGATCGGCTTCATGGGGGCTGGTAAGTCCAGCGTCGGACGGCTGCTCGCCGCTGATCTCGGTGTTCCCTTCATCGACCTGGACGAGTCGATCACCACCCAAGCTGGACGTAGCATCCCCGAGATATTCGAGTCCGAGGGGGAAGAGGCCTTCAGGCAACTGGAGACCGAAGCACTACTCTCACTTCAAGACTCGACGCATTCAGTGGTCGCGTGCGGCGGGGGAGTCGTCCTCGCCGCCGCCAACAGGGGCACCCTGAAACGCATGGGCACGGTGTTGTACCTGAAGGTCGACGCCGCAGAGGCACTGGCCAGGATAGGTGACACTTCGACCCGCCCCCTGCTATCTGGCCCTGCCGGCGCTATGGCGGCCACATCACTATTGGCCGCGCGCGAATGTCTTTACGAAGCGCTGGCGGATAAGGTCGTCGATACGCGCGGTCTCTCCATCCCCGAGGTAGCTCAGAGTGCGTTGAAGGCAATATCGGATAGGCCTACACCATGATTGTCGTTCCGGTTCATTGTTCAGGCTGCAATTATGAGGTTGTGATCGGGCCCGATGGACTTGATCGTGCCGGAACCGTACTGGGGAGCCTTCTCCGTCGACCCCGGGTAGCTATCATCGCCGACCGCACCGCATACGACCTTCACGGTGCGACACTTGAACGGTCGCTTGCCGGCGCAGGAATAACATTCACAGTCATGCAGGTTCCTCCTGGCGAACAGTCGAAGAACTGGCAGTTCGCCGGCAGGCTTCTGGAGCAGATGGCACACGAGCGGATTGAGCGGCATGAAGCTATCATCGCTTTCGGGGGCGGAGTCGTGGGCGACATTGCTGGCTTCGTTGCAGGTGTCTATATGCGAGGGGTCGACTACTATCAGATTCCTACCACGTTGCTTTCCCAGGTGGACTCCTCGGTGGGCGGGAAGACCGGCGTGGACTTGGCGGCTGGGAAGAACCTGGCTGGTGTGTTCGTCCAACCTAGGGCGGTCATCGCGGACACGGCACTTCTCGCAACGTTGTCCCAGATCGAGCTCAAGAGTGGACTCGCCGAAGTGGTCAAGACCGCAATCCTCGACGGAGAACAGCATATGGTGCGCCTGAAACGCGACTCGCACAGCCTGCTTGCAGGTGACACCGCGGTCATCTCGGAAGTCGTTGCTGACTGCGTGCGCTTCAAGGCATCGGTCGTCCAGGCCGATGAGCGCGAGGCCGGCCCCAGGGAATCCCTCAATCTCGGCCACACATTGGCGCATGCGATCGAGAAGGTGGCTGGCTATGGCGTCATCCCTCATGGCCTTGCGGTAGCAGCGGGACTCAGGTTCGCAGCAGGGCTTTCTGTGCGGCTGGGTTTGGCGTCCGACCACTTCGCCGCGAGACAAGTCGAACTGCTCGATGCACTGGGCCTGAGTCCGACTCTGGTCGATTTGGACATCGATGCGGTACGCTATGCCATGCGGTCGGACAAGAAGGTGCGGGCAGGAGAGATACGCTTCATCCTTGCGACCGAACCCGGATCGTGGACCGTCATCCCGGTCGAAGACAGAATGATAGCCGAGGAGCTGAATGCATTTCTGGCTGCAGACATCGAGCGTCACAAGTCCATGTGAGCCTCATCGAACAGGGGGAACATCATGCTGCGAGTGCTAGTGCTGAACGGACCGAATCTCAACATGCTGGGAACCAGGGAGCCTGACGTCTACGGCAATGTCACGCTGGATGATGTAGAGGCTTCCGTTGCGCAGGAGGCGAGCTCCCTGGGTGTGGACGTGGGCTTCTTTCAGTCCAATCATGAGGGATCGCTGATCGATGCGCTGCAGGATTCGATGGGGAGATACGATGCTGTGGTGTTCAATCCGGGAGCTTACACCCACTATTCTTACGCAATCAGAGACGCTGTCGCGGGGTGCAAAGTCCCCGTGGTCGAGGTCCACTTGAGCAATATCTCCGCTAGAGAGGACTTCAGGAAGCACAGCGTCATAGCTCCCGTGTGCTCCGGACAGATATGTGGTTTCGGCGCATACTCGTACGTCTTGGGTATCCATGCTGCGGTGGCCGCAGCGGGAGTGGTCCGATGAACGCAGAACGCAGGCTCGCTCTGCTTCGCCAGCGACTTGCGGATTCTGGGATCGCTGCGATCGTGGTCACCGACGTCGTCAATATCCGCTACATCACAGGTTTCGAGGGTGTCTTCGACGACCAAGCGAATGTTGCGTGTCTGGTCACCGAGTCCGAGGCTCATGTTTTCACCGACTCACGGTACACAGAGGCGGTCGCTGATGCCGCTGCAGGTACGGACTGGTCTCTTCGTGGTGTCGACCAGTCGCTGTATGTCGAATTGTGTGACGTTCTCGCCGGCGTAGGCCTGGACTCTGTCGCCCTCGAATCCTCGATGCCATACGGCCGCTTTCGTTTCATGTCGGAGAGGTTCGACGGCAACGTGCAGATGATCGACCAGTGGATCGAGGAGCAGCGTCAGGTCAAGGAGCCTGAGGAGCTCGATCGCATGGGAGAGGCCGCCAAGCTCACGGATCACGCATTCGAACACATCCTGAGTCTGCTGGCTGTGGGAATGACCGAGCGTGACGTCGCCTGGCAGATCGAGGCGTTCATCCGCTCCGCAGGCGCCGATGGAGTCGCGTTTCCGCCGATAGTCGCCAGTGGACTCAACTCTTCGCGGCCTCATGCTATCGCTTCGGATAAGGTGCTTGAGCAGGGGGATCTCGTCACGCTCGATCTTGGAGCCAAGGTCGATGGCTACTGCGCCGACATGACCCGGACGGTCGTCCTGGGTAATGCCTCGGATCAACAGAGAGAGCTTCACGCGGTCGTGCTTGAGGCTCAGAAGGCGGGATTCCAGGCGCTTAGAGGTGGACTGCGCGGCCAGGATATCGATGCGAAGGCCCGCGAAGTCATCCAGACAGCCGGGTTCGTGGGGCGCTTCGGCCATGGGTTGGGACACGGTGTGGGACTGGAGGTCCATGAGCTGCCGACAGTAAGCCCACGGGGTAGAGCGGCTGTGCTCACGGGAAGTGTTGTGACTGTGGAGCCGGGTATCTACATCCCTGGCCTCGGCGGTGTTAGAATAGAGGACCTCGTATGTGTGGAATCCGAGGGCTGCACGCTTTTGAGCGGTTCTCCGCGCGAGCTCCTCGAGCTTTGATCCTGGAAGGACAGTACCGACTATATGGGCGTATCTACAAGCAACTTCAAGAATGGCATGTGTATCATCCATGAGGGCAAGCGATGGGTGATCGTGGAGTTCCAGCACGTCAAGCCCGGTAAGGGCGGCGCGTTCGTTCGCACCAAACTCAAGGAGCTTCAGTCCGGCAGGGTGGTGGACTACACCTTTCGTGCTGGCGAGAAGTTCGACGACGTCCGGGTCGAGAACAAGAAGATGCAGTTCCTCTACTCAGACGGCGCGACGTTCCACTTCATGGACGCTCAGAGCTACGAACAGGTGGAGTTGGATTCCGATTTTGTAGGCTCGACGGCCAAGTGGCTGCGGGAGAGCGACGAGGTCGAGATCCTTACCGCAAACGGAGAGTACATGGGCGTTGAGCCTCCGATGTTCGTCGAGCTGGAAGTGACCGAGACCGACCCCGGATTCAAGGGCGATACGGTGCAGGGTGGCACCAAGCCGGCCACACTTGAGACCGGTGCCGTGGTGCAGGTGCCGCTATTCGTTGAGACCGGCGATAAGCTGCGCATCGATACACGCGACGGGCGCTACGTGACTCGCGTCTAGCAAGCCCGACGTTCGATTCTTAGTTGAGCAAGGAGTAAGGCATGGCACGCGTCTTCATCACTGATACCACATTGCGCGATGCGCACCAGTCCCTCTGGGCGACTCGGATGCGCTTGGGCGACATGCTGCCGATCCTCGAGAAGATGGACTCGGTGGGCTATTGGTCGCTGGAAGTATGGGGCGGTGCGACATTCGACGCAGCTCTGCGCTTCCTCGACGAGAACCCTTGGGACAGACTCCGGGCCATCAAGCGGCACTGCCCCAACACGCCACTGCAGATGTTGCTGCGCGGTCAGAACCTCGTCGGCTATAGGCACTACTCCGACGACCTTTGCAGAAGATTCGTCTTCGCCGCGAAGCGCAACGGAATCGACGTGTTCCGCAACTTCGATGCGCTCAATGACATCCGCAACGTCCAGGTTACTGCCGAGGCTATCAAAGAGTGCGGTGGACTGTTCGAGGGCGCGCTCAGCTACACCGTGAGCCCGGTCCACACACTCGATTCCTACATCGAACATGCTCAGGAACTCAAAGACGCCGGCGCTGATTTGATCGGCATCAAGGACATGGCGGGGATGCTGACCCCGTTTCGGACCGAGAAGATGGTCGCAGCTCTCAAGAAGGAGATCGGGCTACCGATCCGGGTGCACTGCCACTACATCGGCGGAATGGCACCCATGAACTACCTCAAAGCCATCGAAGCCGGAGCGCAGATTGTCGATACAGCGGTCGTGGCGCTTGCCTTCGGCAACAGTCAGCCTGCTGTGGAGATGATTGTCGCGGCGCTGAAGGAATCGAAGTACGACACCGGCATCGACCTGGAGCTACTCTTTGAGATTGCCGAGTACTGGGAGGACGTCCGCATCCGCAACAACTTCAAGCGCGGTGTGACGTCGCTCATGCACATGGAGGTCTTCAGCCACCAGGTGCCTGGAGGAATGCTCTCCAACCTGCTTAGTCAGTTGGAGCTCCAGAACGCCAGCGATCGTTTGGCTGATGTCCTCGAGGAGATCCCCAGGGTCCGCGCGGAGGTCGGCTACCCGCCGCTGGTCACGCCGCTGTCTCAGATCGTCGGTACGCAGGCGGTCATCAACGTACTCACCGGCAAGCGCTGGAACATCGTGCCCCAGGAGATGAAGGATTACATCCGCGGTCTGTACGGCCGAGCGCCGGGTCCCATGGACACAGATGTCGTGGCGAAGGTCCTCGGAGAAACCGCTCCGCTCGACCCGGACGTGCGCCCTGGCTCGATTGCGAAGACCACTTACGCCGATGTTGAGGCCGAGATCGGCGATCTGGCCAAGTCCGAGGAGGACGTGCTCATGTACGCACTCTTCCCGAACGAGGCGCGCGCCTACCTGACCGCGAACAAGGACGGCCTGAAGAACGCCGTATTCATGATGGGCGAAGAGATCAAATCAGCCAAAGAGGGAGATCAGTCCATGGACGTGAACCAGATCAAGGAACTCGTGAAGATCATCGAAGCATCCGATGTCAGCGAGATCGTAATCGAGGAAGGCGGCGCGAAGATCGCGATTCGCAAAGGCGGAGTGTCGGCATCGGAGGCGGTTCCGGTCGCAGTAGCACCGACGGCGGCAACGAGTCCTTCGGCGGCACCCGCTGTGGTCGCTGCTCAGTCGCCCAACGGCGACCAGCGCCCTTCGGAGTGGAAACAAGTCACGGCCCCGATGGTCGGCACTTTCTATCGCGCGCCGTCTCCCGGAGCACCGGAGTTCGTGAGCGTCGGGGATGCGATCAACGTCAACCAGCCGCTTTGCATCCTCGAGGCGATGAAGCTCATGAACGAGATAACTGCCGAGGAGTCCGGGGTCATCAAGGAAGTATGTGTCGGTGACGCGACGCCGGTCGAGTACGGGACCGTGCTCTTCTACTACGACCCGGCACCGAGCAGCTGATGTTCGACAAGGTACTTGTGGCGAACAGGGGCGAAGTCGCCCTGAGGGTGATTCGGGCCTGCAAGGAGATGGGAATCGAAACGGTCGCCGTCTACAGCGAGGCCGATCGCGACAGCCTGCACGCCCGTATGGCCGATCAGTCGGTGTGCATCGGGCCGGCTGTCTCGGCGAAAAGCTATCTGAACATGGCGAACGTCATCTCGGCGGCGCTGATGAGTGGGGCTAAGGCGATCCATCCCGGGTACGGTTTCCTCGCCGAGAACGCGGCTTTCGCGCGCGCTGTCGAAGAGTCCGGCCTGGTGTTCGTAGGGCCGTCGGCCGAAGCGATCGAGAAGATGGGCGACAAGGCGGTTGCGCGCTCCACCGCGATGGCCGCAGGCGTGCCCTGCGTACCCGGAAGCGATGGCGAGGTCGAGACCGCAGAAGACGCCCTGGCTTTCGCCGAGCGTGTCGGCTACCCGGTGATCATCAAGGCTTCCGCGGGTGGAGGCGGCAAGGGCATGAGGGTCGTTAACAGCGCCGAGGAGCTGGAGACGGCGTTCGTGGCGGCTCGCAACGAGGCGGGTGCGGCCTTCGGCCACGATGGTGTTTACATCGAGAAGTACCTGTCGCGTCCTCGGCATATAGAGTTCCAGGTGTTGGCGGATTCCCATGGCAACGCGGTTCACCTGTACGAGCGCGATTGCTCGGTGCAGAGACGGCACCAGAAGCTCATCGAGGAGGCACCGTCGCCTGCGCTCACCCCTGAGCTGCGCAAGCGTATGGGCGAAGCGGCACTGAAGCTTGTGCGCGCTGTGGATTATCGTAACGCCGGAACCGTCGAGTTCCTGCTTGATGTCGATGGCAGTTTCTACTTCATGGAGATGAACACCCGGGTCCAGGTGGAGCACCCGGTCACCGAGCAGATCAC
>DBEG01000126.1 GCA_002293965.1 Actinobacteria bacterium UBA912
GGCGACGTGGCCAAGTGGTAAGGCAGGGGCCTGCAAAGCCCTTATCCCCGGTTCGAATCCGGGCGTCGCCTCCATGCGCATGCGCTCATTCGCGAACCTTTGACCGGGTTTTCTGCGCCGCAGAAGACTTATTAGGCGCGTCGATGTTCCACGATCCGACTACGAGCCCGAATACTTGATCTGAAGGCGCTTCGCCTGCTCGAGACGATAGAGCCCACGCTCAACGTCAGTCAGGTCAGGGATGTTTTCGAGGGCCCATCGGATAATCTCCGTAGGTACCAGTGGATAGCGCTTACGCGCTTGGGCGAGGGTCATATCTACAACCTCCTGCTACGACGATGACTACGATTCAACTACTATTACAGTCGTGCGACTACAGACCCAACACGAATCATCCTAGCTTTTGCCCAATTCGTCAAGCACAGCTACACTTTTGATGAACACCATCGACTGGCATCGTGCTTCCGATGTCTCGATTCCGGTAGCACAGAGGAGACGCGCACCACATGAAAATCGGGTTCTTTACAGATACTTACACGCCGCAGATCAACGGCGTTGTTCACTCTATTCGGCTATTCAAAGAAGCCTTGGAGCAGCGCGGACACGAAGTCTACGTCTTCGCGCCCGACCCCGACCACCATGAGGACGGCGAAGTAACCGTGCGCTTTCCCTCTATCCCCTTCATGTTCCAGAAGGAGATGAGACTGGCACTTCCACTATCGATGGAAGCGCTTCGCGTATTGGACGAGGTAGACTTCGACATCGTCCACTCCCATGATCCGTTCAGCATCGGCCTGTTCGGCTTGAATGTAGCCAGACGTCACCGTGTGCCGTACGTCCACACCTATCACACCCTATACCCCGAGTATGTCCACTACATCTGGGAGACTAGACTCACCCGCAAACTGGCCGAAGTACTATCTCGGGAGTTCTGTGATGCGTGCGACTCCATCATTGCACCTTCAAGCAAGGTCGAGGGTTACCTCTATGACTGGGGAGTCCGCCGCAGGATAGAGGTCATATCCACAGGGGTCGATATCGACAGATATGCAAATCCAGACCCCGCCAGGGTCGTTGCCCTGAAGGAGCGACTCGCCATTCCCGCCAACGACAAGGTCCTGATGTTCATGGGCCGACTAGGCAGGGAGAAGAATGTGGAGTTACTTCTTCATGCGCTATGGCACAGCAGGCTACCCTCGGTCCGTCTGCTCGTCTGTGGCGATGGGCCGTATCGCGGCGAACTGGAAGCACTCTCGCGGGAGCTGGGAATAGAGTCTCAGGTCACCTTCGCCGGCTACATGCAGGGGCCTGATTCTGTCGCCGCCTATCACCTCGCTGACGCTTTCGCATTCGCATCCACGACCGAGACTCAAGGGCTGGTGATCGCCGAAGCCATGGCTGCGGGTCTGCCAATAGTCGCAGTGAGGGATCCTGCCACCTGCGACTTTGTGACCCATGAGAGGAATGGTCTGATCACCCCACATCGCGCTGAATCCATAGCCTCCGCCTTCGACCAGCTTCTGGCGGATGATGCGAAGCTTCGTCAGTACTCACAAAACGCTTCAGAGGCAGTCGAGGCTTTCTCGATAGCAAGGCAAGCTGAGCGTCTTGAGAATCACTACATGGCCACGATCGCCGCCTACACCCCCAGGCGTAAAATCCCCAGCCTCTCGGCCCTGCGCGGCGTTCTCAAGATGCCTGGCAAGCGCCGAGAAGACAGTGCGGCCTACTCCCCCCACCTAGAGAAGAGATCATGATCGATTCCGAGTGAGTCGAGGATCTTGCCCACCACGAAATTCACCGAGTCATCCAAAGTCCTCGGGCGTTGATAAAATCCCGGCATGGCGGGCAGCACGATGGCTCCTGCCTCGGCTAATGCGGTTAGATTCCTCAAGTGCACCAGTGAGAGCGGGGTCTCACGGGGCACGACTACGAGCGGTGTGCGTTCTTTCAGAGCGACATCTGCGGCTCTTGAGGGTAAGTCGCTTGCCAGGCCGTTGGCGATCTTGGATATGAACCCCATGCTAGCCGGGCAGGCGACCATCCCGTCGACACGATGGGATCCGCTCGCTATGGGATCGAAGAGGTCGGATGGAGAGATACATCGAAGCTTGTGTGCCTCGGCAGGAATCTCTAGGAATCGGGAGATTGCCTTCGCTGCCTCGGTTTCTGGCAGATCGAAGCCTGTTTCGTAGGCGCAGACATCGCGTCCGGCATCGGTGAAGCAGGCAGCAACCTCGTTGTCCCCAATCAAGAGCTGCTCGATGAGTCGCAGACCGTAAACGGAGCCAGAAGCCCCAGTGATCACCACTGTATAGCGCGACATGTTCCTCCGATCAAAGCAGTCTGTCTGCGATAGCACCCGCGCCAACAAGGATAGCAATCACTCCGTTGACTGTGAAGAATGCTGAATCGACCTTTGAAAGGTCCGAGGGAGTCACTATGCTGTTCTCATAGGCGAGTAGCCCAGCTGAAGCAAGAACGCCGATGTACCACGGAGCGCCTGCATCAAGCAATATCCCGCCGAGAAGCAGAAGCAGGACCGTCAAAACGTGCGCAATCCTGGTCTGAAGAAGTGCGGGCCCGATGCCAAGGTCGGCTGGCATCGAGTGAACTCCATCACGGCGATCGCACTCGACATCCTGGGTCGCATAAATCATGTCGAATCCAGCGGTCCACAGCATCACTGCAACACCAATGACCCAAGGCGCGGGGTCGGCGATATCCCCGCCCACCGCAACCCATCCGCCAACAGGGGCGAGCCCGAGACACATCCCCAGCCAGTAGTGACACAGCGGCGTGAATCTCTTGGTGTATGGGTAGACGATGAAGGCGATAAGTGGGATCGGCCAAAGCACCCTAGCGAGCGGGTCGAGCTGCCAAATACCTAGAAAATACAGAGCCAGCGTCGTCAGACCGAAGAGGGCAACTTCCCATCCCCCGATAGATCCTGCGGGGATGGCGCGAGAGGCGGTCCGCGGGTTGCGGGCGTCGATATGCCTGTCGACGAATCGGTTGAGCAAGAACGCAAAGGCCCTGGCGCTGACCATCACTACAGTGATCCAAAGAAGTTGAGCCAGTGTTGGCCAACCCTCGCCCGCCCCATAGATGGCTCCGATGTAGGCGTACGGTAGGGCGAAAACGGAGTGCTCGAACTTGATCAACTCAAGGAAGATCCTGACTTTAGGGAGCGCGGACTTCACAAGCCCAATTCATCCCAGATCGAGTCGACCCTCTTCTTCACTTCGGCAGACATCTCCAGTGACTCCGGCCACTCGCGAAGATGGCCTTCGCCAGGCAGGGGTCGTGTTGCATCGATGCCCATCTTGAACCCGAAGCTCTCATAGTTGCTGGCATGGTCTAACTTGTCCAGCGGGCCCTTGCTGATCATGATGTCCCTGTCAGGGTCTACGTTGTTGAAGCAGCGCCATGCAACCTCACTGTAGTCATGGCAATCAACGTCCTCATCCACGACGATCACGTACTTGGTGAGCATCATCTGACCCATCGACCACGCAAAGTTCATCACCCGGAATGCCTGGCCGGGAAACTCTTTCTTGATCCTGAAGATAGCGCAGTTGTGGAAAACTCCCTCCAACGGGAGATCGTAATCGATGACCTCAGGCAGCATAGCGCGGATCACCGGAAGGAATATCCGCTCTGTGGCCTTGGCCATATAGCAGTCTTCCATCGGGGGCTTACCGACTATCGTGGTCGGGTAGATGGCGTCCTTTCGCATCGTAATCGCTTCCACATGGAATACCGGGAAGTAGTCAGCGAGCGAGTAGTACCCCGTGTGATCGCCGAAGGGACCTTCCCAACGAGTCTCTGCAGGGTCACACCAGCCCTCGAGAACGATCTCGGCGTGGGCTGGCACGAGTAGGTCGTTGGTAACACACTTGACTACCTCAACCGGCTCCTTGCGCAGTATGCCGGAGAACAAGTACTCGTCGATCATCGGCGGTACCGGAGCAGTCGCCGAGAAGATGGTCACTGGATCCCCTCCCAGAACCGCCGCAACCGGTACACGCGAGTGCCCAGCGTCAGCCCATTCCTTGAGGTTCTTCGCACCATCATGGTGTTCGTGAATGTGAAGTCCTGTGGTGTTCTTGTCGAAAACCTGCAGGCGATACATGCCCAGATTCATCCGGTGCTTGAGATTACTTGTAACCACCAATGGCAGCGTGATGAAGGGTCCACCGTCGTTAGGCCAGGTCGTCAGCACAGGAAACTTGCTCAGATCTACATCATCGCCCCGGATGATCACTTGCTGGACCGGCGCCTTGCTCGCCTTGACTTCCTTTGCTCCGGCAGTGGCGAGACTCTTTAGTCCCATGACTGCATCGAGCTTGCCCTTCATGCCCCCGGGCATGTCGAGGGGGATCATCTCCATTAGCTCTCGTGCCTTGGCATCGAGGTCGCTCCACGAGCCGGTCTGAGCATCAACGCCCAGGGCCCATGCCATCCGCTCATAGCTACCCATCAAGTTGATCGCGACAGGCATATCGTAGGGCGTGCCGCTTTTTCGATCCACGGGGTTCTCGAACAGAAGTCCGGGGCCTCCGCTCTTGCTTACCCTGTCTGCAATCTCGCCAATCTCGAGGTAGGGATCGACATCGACCGTTATCCGCCTCAAGTGGTTCCTTGATTCGAGCAACGAGATGAACTCGCGCAGATCATTTATGGCCATCGAGTTTCACTCCTTCAGCTAGTGACCGACGCAGAATCACGGCTTGGCTGCCGAGGGCACGTCGGCAGCCCTGAATCGACTGCGTTCCGGACAAAGACTATCACTCACAAGGCGCTAGCCCGACCAGCCTAGGTGCGCCTCAAGACAATCAAGTGTTGTGATGCGAAACTGCGTCCGATGAGCGTCTGTTCGGTCGATCAACACCGGTCTCAGTCCTGCCGAGGATGCCCCGACCACGTCAGCGTAGTGATGGTCTCCGACGTGGGCTACCTCATGCGATGCAACCCCTAGCCTATCGCATGCCAGCTCGAAGATACGCGGATCGGGTTTGCGCAGTCCAACTGCCGCCGACGAGATAACAGTCTCGAAATAGTGAGTCAGTCCCATATCCAGCAACAAGCCCTCTAGCCTGGAATCCCAGTTGGAGATGATCGCCATTCTCACTCCACGCGATGCGAGTCGCTGGAGGGCAGGCAACACATCTTCAAAGGGTTCCCAGCTCTGCTCTTGTCCGAACTCATCGAAAACCTTCTGTGCGAACAGCTCGGAGTCAGCCCCTAGGCCAAGGCGATGTCCGAGCATCGAGTACATGCCTGTCCATATCTCCACCGTTGCAGTTTCATCGGCCCAGAAGGTGTCGTCACGGGAGTAGGCATCCTCATAGTGAGCATCGACCAATGGCATCATGGTCTCGACTTCAGTCAACTCACAAGAGTGGCCCATGTCCGAAAGGACCTGGTGGCAGACTTGGGCGACTCCGGGATATGGGCGGAGCAGCGTATTGCCGACATCGAAACAAACAGCGCTACAGTTCATCAATCGCGATATACCGCA
This sequence comes from Actinobacteria bacterium UBA912, assembly GCA_002293965.1. Lineage (GTDB taxonomy): Bacteria > Actinomycetota > Coriobacteriia > Anaerosomatales > UBA912 > UBA912. The sequence continues at coordinate 5,525 of DBEG01000126.1, forward strand.
ATCGATTGGACCTCCCGAGGCGGAGCCACTGGATCCTCCTCGGGGTACCCAAGCGCTATGAGTGCAACGATCGTGCGATCCTCAGGAACTTCCAGCATCTTGGCTATCTCATCGCTGACCCAGTAAGAGAAGGTCAGATAGCAGGAGCCCAGTCCGATCTCTGTGGCAGCAAGAAGCATGTTCTGTATGGAGGAACCCGTAGCCAGATAGCCATTGAGATTCTGTAGTTCATCATCGGTCACCGGCAAGGTGCATGCGATGACCACAGGAGCCTGACCTAGTTCGCTATACCACTTGAGAACCCACTCGTTCATCTCATGACCGATGACATGCAGATAGTCCTCCAGGAAATGTGTTCCCTGGACCATGATCTCGCCAAGCTTACGTCTACTCTCACCGGTAGCGATGTAATAACGCCAGGGTTGATTGTTGAAGGCAGACGGTGCAAGGGATGCCGCCGTCATCAGCTTCTCAATCAGCTCTAATGGAACTGGCTCCGAACTGTAGGCTCTTATCGAATGCCTGCGTGCCATCACATCAACTACGCTCATGGCTCCTACCCCTGTAGATAGTAGTGTCGAGTGCTCCACACAAATGTTTCTACCCATTACGTCGGCTAGTGCGCGCGACAAGAAATCCATATAACTAAAACCCACTGATAGTTCGCCGCTTCTCAAGCGTAACAATCGTCCCGCCAGTGGATCCGGGTGAAAAAGATACTGTATCCATCAATGCGTTCATGAACATTATACCCCTTCCCCCAGGCGAATACAGGTCATCACTCAACTCGACCGATCCATCGAATCCCACCCCGACATCGGCTACCTCGATGACGATCCTGTCCTCGTACACGCGAATCCCGATACCTATGGACTCGTTCTTCTCTGCTGAGCCATGTCGGACAGCATTGGCAAGGGCCTCACCGCTAGCCACCTTGATGTCGAAGAGAATATCCTCGGGAAGGTTCAAAGGTTCGAGGATCTCTCCGATACGCCTACGGACGTCGGGCAAAGCATCGGTTCGTGCTGGCATCTCGAGGTGATCCTCCCAAAGCGGAGCCACTAGGCTCGGAACTGCCTCCAGCGATCCTATGGCTCTGCTTGCGTCGCTTGCCTTGGTCAGCGTCTTTGCACCGCCCAGGATTCCCGAAAGATCGAGTACTCGGCCCACGTTCTTATCCACTCCCGTAAGGACGACACTTCCCTCCCGATCGCGCAACATTCTGTCCAGGTAGACCAGAAATCCAAGGGCCGAGGAGTCAATGAATCGGACTTCCGAAAGGTCGAGTACGAAGTTTGACGTCCCGGTCTCCAAAAGGGCGACCAAAGACTGGGACATCTGGGGAACGACGGCTATGTCGATGTCGCATGCGATCCGAACGGTTGCAGCTCGAAGGTCATCGAAGCGCTCTACAGAGAATGGCTCGATTGGTTTCGTATATGACGATTCCTGGCTGTCTGTTTGACCCATCGGTCCTCTCAAACATCTCTCAACCGCACCACGATGGCCGCCGCATCGTCTCTCAGTTCACCATTAGTGAATGTCTTCAGAGAGGTTTCGAGGGCCCCGATTACTGAAGATGGGGGCCCGCCCTTGGACAGAGCCCTTCTAACGCGGCCTTCACCAAAGAATCTATTCCCATTCCTCGACTCGGTGACACCGTCGGTGTAGAGCAGAACCGAATCTCCGGGATTGAGTATGGTCGAAACCTCCTCGTAATCCGGATCCGGGAACGCCCCCAGAAGGGGCCCTGTCGTACACAAGCGCTCGGACTTACGCGTAGATGGCCGCCAGGCCAGTGCAGGCGGATGACCGCCATTCGCGTACTGTAGCACTCCGCTCTTTGGATCGAGTCTCCCGATCCAAAGGGTCACGATATCGCAGTGGATCCCCGGTGAGAGCATCAATCTATTGAGATGGGCTAGAATTTCGCCGGGAGAGAGCCCTGCGGTAATCAGCGCTCGAGCGGAGTATTTGATCATCGAGGTCTTAGTCGCTGCCTCGACCCCCTTCCCGCAGACATCACCGATGACAATGACGATGCGACCGTCAGGGTCTTTCATTAGATCATAGTAGTCACCACCGATGTCGGCGTCTTTCCCCGCAGGAAGGTACAAACTGGCCGCTTCAACTTCCGCAAATTCAGGCAGCACATCCGGCAAGATACTGCCCTTCAATACAGTCGCAACATGGTGTTCGCGGCCGTACATATTCGCCGTATCGATGGCTAAGGCAGCCTGTGATGCGAACGTGGAAAGTAGCTCCATGTCATCTTCACTGAAGGCATCAACCTTTGCCGAGAATATGGCAAGTACTCCGACGGTTCTACCGCGAGCAATCAAAGGAGCTGCGAGAAGCGATTCCAGGTCGGATCCAAACCAGGCGGTCTCTTCGCCTTCGCATTCATTGAGATAGCCCGCTCGGATTGGAAGTCCTCGGCTAAACACGGCACCCAACAATCCTTCGTCTGCGCGTCGTTCGTACCGAAGTAGTTGAGCCGAGACAGACCCTCTCGCCATGTCCGTGCAAATTTTTTGGCGGAAATCATCATGCTTGAGTAGCGCTACAGCGTCTGCTCCGAAGATCTTCTGGACTACGTCAAGGACCCTGTTCAACACGACGTTCGGTTGAAGAGATGAACCTAGCACCTGGGATATTCGGAAGATCGTTTCCAGGTTGTCTGAGTGCGTCGTGGCCTCAGCGAAATAGTAGGCGTTGTCAAGGACCAGGGAAAGTTGGCTGGACAGGGCTGAGGCGCGAGCGATGACACGGGCGCCGGATAGATCCTTATGGTCGTCGTACCTTAGAGCGACGAAAGCGGCGAAAGCTTCACCCCTCAATACGCCGAAGAATGCGAGGCGCTCGCCTCCGATGTCGTCAAGCAACTCATCCAGCTTAGAGTCCTGGCCTCTGTCGAGAACCAACAACGAATAATCATCGAAGGGGCGTTGGGCGCCTTCCCAAATCTGGATTAAGCGATCGTGTGTGGCCGACTGATCGGCAATGGGCAGACCGTACCTTCCGCGATCAACGATGACGAAGTACGCGTCTTCGGCGTCGAACATCTGCGCCAATATTTCGGTGACGCGGGGATAAGACTCATCAAGCGCCCTGGGGCTGGCCAGCAAAGCAGCGATCTCTTTGAGATTCTCGGCTTCTTGCCTAAGCTGAATCTCATTCTCAAACAGGCGTGAGTTGTGCACGGCGACTGAAGCATGGGCGGTAAAAGTCCTGAATATCTCGACCTCGGCCTCGGTGAACTCTCTCTCGCCGGTTTCGAAGGCTACCACTACACCCATGACATCATTGCCAGCCTTCAGGGGTGCCGCCATCCCGGCTGGGAACACCAGCTCCGTTGTGTCCGAGATTGGAACCTTGCTCGCAGTCTGCTGCAACTGAGTGAACGACACGGGTATATCCGAATCTATTGCCGCCCTCAGCCAGTCAGTGTTACTAAATATCATCCCTGATGGATCGGGTAGATCCACACCAACGCTGACGACCCTGTCCACTTTCGTCTTCGAGTCATCCAACAAGAAAACAGCCACGTTGTCACTGCGCACGATATCTCTCAGGGCGGCAAGCACAGCGTCGAGCACGTGATCGAGATTCGCCGATGACGCAAGGAGCTGCCCTAGGTGATTGAGAGAATTCACCCTTGCAGCCATGGCATCGAAGGCGTCTGCCATGCTTCCAAGTTCATCTTTGCGGTCTGAGTCGATGTAGGCGACATGCGCACCGATTACAGCCTGGCGAGCCCTGACCTCAAGTGCTCGGATCGGAGACACCTGTTTGCGGAGGAATGCGAAGGAAGCCAACGTAGAGACGAGACCTGCGATAAGCAGCATTACTGTAGCAGGAGCAAGCGCCTGCCATGTCTCATGCAGAATCTCGCCCTGTGGCTCCATCACAATCACGGTCCAGCCGACGCCGTCGTACCCAGACACCCTTGCGTAGTGTCCAACCATTCGACCCAGCGAGGATGAGACCCCGGACACCGACCCGGCGCCCTCTGTTTCACCGGGCTCGAGAACGAGATCGTCGGCAGAAAGATCGGATGCGGGTGGAGGTGCCGCAACCAGAACCCCAGTCTGGGGATCGAGCAGGAGTGCCACCCTGCCCTCCTCGGCAGCGGAAAACTCATCGACGAGACGTTGTATAAATGCGGTTCTAACCCGGGCCATCAAGGCCATGCGCTCTGATCCAACGTCGACTAGCCGGGTTATCCAAAGTGAGTTGGTGTTAGGATCGAAGTAGAAGGCTACACCGTCCTGGTCGGGCTCTGGCAGGAATGGGGATTCCGCAACTGACCTGGGAGCCTTGAACGTGGGGTGTGCGCTAAGTACCTCTCCCTGGGGATTCGCAACAATCAGCGTATCCACGAATTCGATACCCGCATCAAATTGCATTGCGAGTGCAACCCGATTGATCTGCTCCGCATCTCCCCCTTCGACCACAGCGGCTACCCGCGAAACCACTCCCCCAGCCGCCTCTATCCGTGCGTGCATCTCTGCGATGAGAGCCTGCTGGTAGGCTATCTGCCGGGCACCAGCCTGTCGGGATGCTAGATCGACCACACCGGCTATGGCGGTCACCGAGACGACGACCAGCGACAGCGATGTCACCAAGAAGAGTAGTAGCGCCAAATTGGATGCTAATGACTCATCCCGTTTCTTTCGGGTCATCCCGAAGCCCCAATCACGACATAATAGGCCTAAAAATCATCGTACACCTAGGGCGGGCCGGCTACCAACAATGACCTGGCCTTGCCGCTAGGGTCCAAACAAAGTTGTCAACCAACCGGTGACGGAGCCGAGGCGTCCGGAAATCATGAGAAGGCCCACAGTGATGAGCAGGATCCCTGATATCCTGTTGATGGTCGCACCGTGGCGACTCAGCCAGCCGAAAGATGATCCGATCTTCCCCAGCAATAGCGAGATGGCTATGAAGGGCACCCCCAGACCCAGCGAATAGACCAACAGTAGAGAAGCGCCTTGTCCGATGCTCTCAGTAGTGCCAGCTAGAGCGAGGATCGACCCGAGGATTGGACCCACGCAAGGGGTCCACCCGAACGCGAAGGCCATCCCGGTCACCAGTGCTGCACCCGAGCCGAATATCTTGGTCTTGCCCATGTCGGCACGTGTCTCACCGTACAACCATGGAACCTTCACCACCCCCAACAGGAGGATTCCCAAAAGGATGATTGTTACTCCTCCGACATAGCGCAAGGCGTCGCGATAGGCCAGCAGCGCCGAGCCAATCACCGAAGCTGTGGCACCCAGAGCCATAAATACGATAGTGAATCCGACGACGAACAACAGGCTCGATACGAATATCCTGGAGAGCTTAGCGCCGCGAGTGATCTCACTGAGAGAGTATCCAGAGATGAACGATACGTATCCCGGGATCAAAGGAAGAACACAAGGCGACGCAAAAGAGAACAGTCCACCGGCGAAGGCTGCAACGTACCCAACCTGGTCGCTCATCTAGGGAACTCTACCTCGAAGCCCGCTCTTTCTATGGCCGAGAGAATCTCTTCGGTCTGACCCTCATGCTCTGAAGCTACCGTGACGACAATCTCACCTGTGGCATGGTCTGCGGCGACTTCTTGTACGCCATCCACGTCCCTAATCATCATGTCTACCAGCATCGTGCAAGAGCGACAGTGCATACCTGTTGTCTGGAATGTCTTTTCCACTAATCCTCCCTATTGACTTCGCGAACGCCGCCGAGTCTCGGAAACAGACTCGCCTGCACCCTGATGAGGCAGAGGGTAGCTAGTCTGTTGCGCAGTCAGGCATCCGCAGTGCGGGCACAGCCTCCACTCGGCAAATATGCCTTGGCCGCAGCTAGGGCACTCCTTCGACTTGGAGTCGCCACCAGTGCGCGTCCTTTTCCGGAATACTCCTGCCAATCCAGCGAAGAGGTTTGTGCCCATAGTCGAAACTTTCTGCTCGATTTGCCACATCGAATAGAGCGCAAGTGTTGTGCCAACGCTGCAAGGTCGGCCTAGTCCAATCCAAGCCTGCCCATCCGAGTCTCCAGCGCCTTCCTCGGCAGACCGAGGAGTTTGGCGGCTTTCGAAGTGTTGTTGCCCGAACGCTCTAGGGCTTGCGAGATGAGATCGAACTCGACTTCGGCCAAGTCCAGCCCATCGTCGGGAAGGACGATTCCGGATTTGGGACACTGGCTGATACCGCCGGCCCTGACCTCTGCGGGCAGGTCAGCTACCCCGATCTCCGCACCTTGCGAGAGGATGACTATCCGCTCGATGGTGTTCTCTAGCTCCCGGATGTTTCCCGGCCATTGGTAGGAAACCAGCGCCTCCATCGCCTCCTGCGACAGGACTTTGTCACCGGCCTTGAACTTCTCGAGAAAGTGAGCGACGAGCATCGGGATATCCCCCATGCGCGCGCGCAAGGGCGGAAGGTGCACGGGTACGACGGAGAGCCTGTAGAAAAGGTCCTCTCGGAAGATGCCATCGGCGATCAACTGCTGAAGGTCCCTGTTGGTGGCTGCGATTACGCGAACATCGACCTCGATAGTGCGCGTGCCGCCAAGACGCTCGAACTGTCGCTCCTGAAGCACGCGAAGGAGTCTTACCTGGACGGCTGGGGAGATGTCACCGATCTCATCAAGGAACAGCGTTCCACCGTTAGCCATCTCGAAGCGTCCTGGCTTTGCAGTGACTGCGCCAGTAAACGCCCCCTTCTCGTAGCCGAAGAGTTCGCTCTCGAGCAGGGTCTCAGGGAGAGCTCCAGCGCTGACCGATACGAATGGTCGCGAAGCCCTCTCTGAAAGCGCATGCACTGCCCGCGCGATGAGTTCCTTGCCTGTCCCGGATTCACCGTAGACCATGACTGTTGCGCTGGTAGGTGCGACTCGATGGACTTGATCCAGCACTTCCATCATCTTAGGTTCGGCCGCAATGATTCCCTCGATGCTGTACTCTCGATCTAACTCGGTACGCAACCGCTGGACCTCGGCAACCAGACCGCTCATTCTCAAGGACTTGTCGATGGCTAGCTTGAGCTCATCAAGATCGAAGGGCTTCGTCAGGTACTCGGTGGCGCCGGTCTTGATTGCCTCGACCGCCTGGGTAACGTTGCCGTGCGCAGTGAGCATAATCACAGGGAAGGTGTGATCCTTGGCTCGCAAGCGACGCAAGACCTCCATGCCATCGGGCGAAGGCATTTTGTAATCGAGGATCATCACATCCGGGGGACTCTCTGCGACCATCGAGAGTGCTTCCTTGCCGTCAGTGGCCTCGACGACATCGAAGCCCTCTTTGGAAAGGGCCTCGCTCAGGACCCACCTCATGTTCTTCTCATCGTCAGCGATCAGTACTGTTCGCTTCATCTTTCCTCCCATGTTCCTCTTCGACTGCGATAGGAATCCTGACCCGGAATGTCGTAGCCCCGGGCGAACTCACTACATCGATATGGCCATTATGTTGATCAATAATCCTGTGCACTATCGTCAATCCAAGTCCTGTACCCTCGTCACGGGTAGAAAAGAACGGGTCGAATATCCGACCAACGTCCGACGCTGGGATTCCGGGCCCGGTGTCGCTAATGAATATATGGACGAACTCATTGGCATGTAGCGTCCTAATCTGGATGGTCCCGCCACGTCCGTGCATCGCTTGGACCGAGTTGGTAACCAGATTCAAAAAGACCTGCTTGAGCTGATCAGGGTCGGCGAGTACTTTGGGAAGGTGACCGTGAAAGTCCTCGGCGATGCGGACTTCTGCCTCACGTGCGAATCGGGAGGTGAACAGGATTACATTCCGAAGCACATCCTCAATGTCCACCGACACGAACGTCGGTCGATTGGGTCGTCCGAAATCAAGCAGTGCCTTGATCACCCGATCCAAACGGTCGATCTCTTGCTTGATGACAAAAGCAATCTCTTGCGTCTGATCGATGTCTCCCTTGCGATCCTCGAGAAGCTGAACAGAGGCCCTGATGATCCCCAGGGGGTTGCGGATCTCGTGAGCCACTCCAGCAGTGAGCTGACCCATCGCTGCGAGTCGATCGGCCTTGATCAACTGTTCGGTCAGGGCATTGATCTCAGAAACATCTTCCATTGTCACAACGGCACCGAGGATACGCCCGCCGACAGCGCGCATCCTCGAAGTCACCGCCTGGACATGCACAGTGCGACCCCCTCTTGTCACTAGTTCGGTTTCGTTGATAACCAGCGGGATCCTGCCTGTGAGCACTCTACCGACATCATCGGCCAAGCCGCCGTCTACTTCGAAGACTGAACCTATCGGCTTGGGCACGGTCTCTTCTTCGGCGATGCCCAACATCCGCTCTGCGGCAGGATTTATGGTCGTGATGGACCCATCCGGGCCCACGGTAACCACGCCCGAAGTGATCGATCGAAGTATCGACTGTGTGTAGTCCTGGACGTTTATCAGCTGGATGGCGCGTTCCTCAAGCTTGGCGTATGCATCCTCCAGGCGCACTCCAAGCTGTTGGAGGTCCCGGGTGCGTTGGTCCTGGACATCCCGCAGAGCACCGAAGAGCCCACCAATGACGAAATACATAAGCACTTCGACAGTGTGATTGGGGTCCAGACCCTGGGCGCTGGGGGACAATATGTACGAATGCACGGTGTGTGGGATGGATGCGACAGCCGCCGCAATGAGCCCGCCACGTCTACCGAAGATGAACGCTGCGTAGAGTATGGGTGCGTAGTAGAGGTGCTCGAATACAAGGTAAGGCCAAGTGGTGGCCTTCATTTTCCCGGTGTATAGCAGGGATGCCGATAAGAACGCGAACATTCCCGCTATGATGAGCACCGATCGGTGGATCACACTTTGCGTGTGACCATCACTCGGCGGGCCCGACTCCGGGCGAATCGCGCTGTTCACTGGTTCTTCCGAGCCCACGACGGATCGATCCTCAATTCTTCTCGGTACTTCGCGACCGTCCTTCTCGCTACCGTGATTCCTTCAGTGCCGAGCATCTCGACGAGCCTTTGATCGGAGTATGGTCGGGCTCGGTCCTCTTCTTCGATCACTTGACGGATTCGCTGCTTGATCGATGTGGAGGCCACGTCCATCCCTGTACTAGTGCGGTATCCGCCCGAGAAGAAGTATTTGATCTCGAATAGGCCATAAGGGGTCATCATGTACTTACCCGTCACCCCCCTGCTCACGGTCGACAGGTGCACTCCGAGCTCCAACGCTACGTCCTCCAGCTTCAGGGGCTTCAGGGGTCCCTTGCCGTTCTCGAAGAAATCACTCTGGACCGTGACGACCACTTCGGCGATCCGCCCTACCGTGCTTTTCCTGCGATCAAGGTTGCGGATGAAGGTCTCTGCCGAGCGGATCTTGTCCTTGAGATATCGCCTGGTCTCCTCATCGGCGGTAGATCCTGCACGGAGCAGACTGCGGTAGCGAGACGAAACCCGAAGCGAAGGCACCGACTCGTTGTTGGACAATACGAGCCACTGATCGCCAAAGCGGCGAACGACAACATCGGGGACGACGATGCCCGGACTGGGCCCAGCCGAGAACTCTCCAGCCGGCCTGGGGTTGAGCGTCTTCAAGACTTGGACTCGCTCGCGGACCTGCTCCTCGGTGACCTTCAGTGTTCTGCTGATCTTGCGGAACCTACGGAAGGCCACATCCTCCAAATGATCGGCGATGATGGCATCGAGAACCGGATCATCCAGCTGCAGGAATCGGATCTGCGCTTGAAGGGCCTCGACGAGATTGGAGGCTCCTACGCCCGGAGGATCCAACTGCTGGACGAGCGCAATGGCCTGGTGCGCGGTCGCCTGATCGACACCTGCAATAGCAGCAACCTCTTCTGGATCGCCAGTGAAGAATCCATCCGAGTCAAGTAGGCCGATAACAATCTCGCAAGCGCGGCGCACGTCGTCTGCGAGGTTCATCAGACCGAGCTGGCTGTAGAGGTATTCGGAGAACGTCTCAGTCGAACCGACGTACGTCTCGATACTGGCGATCTCGGCGTCGGGGTCACGTAATCGAGGCACTTCGGTCGAATCGATCTCTTCGTAGGAATCGAGCCATTCCTCCCAGGCGCGGTCCTCTTCGGTCTGCGGTGTGTCGGTTTCGGAATCCCCGTCATCGGAAGGCGATTCGGGCTCATCGACTTCCAAAGTGGGGTTCTCCACGAGCTCAGCCGATATCAGGGTTTGTAGTTCTACCGCTGGCATGGCCAGCATGCTCAGGCCCTGATATACCTGAGGCGAGAGGGTTATCCGCTGCTTGAGTTCAGGTTTTTGAGTAAGTTCCACGGCCAGCCCTTGGAAAGCTCGGTCCTAGTAGCAGCCGGAAATGGCCGCCCACTGCAAATAGCATACCACATCCAAACACCTGGGAGCAGCTATGTGGCTGGCGGTATCTCGGCATGCTGTGAAGCCGAAGCGGCAGGGCCACTCTGGATGACGATGATGGCGATGATCACAAGTGCTGCGCCTACAAGCTGTGAGGCGGTTAGCGTCTCGACGAACAAGAAATATGCGGCTAGCCCGGCGATGACCGGCTCAAGTGTCGATGTGACGATGGCCTTGGTGGCTTCGATGTAGTGCAAAGCACTGAGAAATGCTGCGAACGGCAGGATCGTTGTGAAGATCGCAAGGTAACCGACTGAAATCGAACCTCTTTCGCTTGCCACCACCTCGACTACCCCAGAGATTCCGCCGAGATAGGCTATCCAGAATACCGACGCGAAAGTCAATCCGTACGCCATCAAGGTCCAAGGGTTGAATCGAGTGACCGCATATCTGCCCATCAACGAATAGGTCGCGAAGAACACAGCTGAAGTGAGTCCCCAGAACAAGCCCGAGTCGCTCACCTTTAGCCCACCAGCAGTGAAGGCTCCTACGACCAAGGCACACCCAAGGATAGAGACAACGACTCCGACAGGAAGCGACCATCGAAACCTCTCACCTAGCAGCGCAACTGAAAACACCAAGACGATGACCGGCGACAAGTATTGGAGCAGGATTGCAGTAGAAACGTTGGTCTGATCGATCGCCTTGAAATATGTGAAGTGAACTCCGGCAAGTCCAATGATCCCGAAGGCGGCAAGAAACCATAGGTCGCGGAGGCGGACCTTCATCAGCGAAGGTTTGAGAATCAACAGGGTGGGAGCAAGGATTCCAGCAGCAACGATAGCCCTGGCACCCGCAAGCACAACCGGATCGACCTCTCCGCCAGTTGGCGGAACGAGCCACATTGCCGTTTCCGCGCCGGCTGGTGTCATCAGCCACTTAGCCATCAGGCCGCCACTGGCCCACATAAACGCCGCGACGACCGCAAGGGTGTATCCGCGCCGCTTCATGCGCGCGAGGTCACCTGTCGCCTTCACGCGACTCCTCTAACGACTTCGCTCGCTGGTACTCATCCATAGGCTCAAGATGAACTATCACATCGGCGACATTGGAGAAGGCGGCGCATATCTTCCTTTCGACATCCTCGGCGACGGCGTGGCCGGTCACTACTGTCATCTGTGCATCGACCTGAACATGGAGGTCAACATGGATAGCCGAAGCGACGCCGCGCGTCCGGATGTGATGCGAGCCAAGGACGCCGTCGACCGAAGCCACGATCGCAGCGATCTCGGCCTCGTCGATACGCGCTACATCCGAGAGCGTGTCAGTGGCTTGACGAACGATAGCGAACGCGGTCTTTGCGATGATTGCTGCAACGACCAGGGCTATCATCGGATCGGCAAGCGGATAGCCAAGAGCAACTGCAATCAAACCGCAGATAACCCCGATGCTGACGAACACATCACTAGCGGTGTGACTTGAATCAGCGTGCAAGAGATCGCTCCTCAGCCGCTTCGCTGCGCGTCTCTCATACAGAGTCACCATGATGTTGATGGCCAGGGTGATGAGCATGACCACGAACGAGAACTTACTTACTTCAGGCGGTTCGCCCCCTGTCCAGATGCGTTCAATCGCGCTTGTGGCTATGTGCCACGCCGCAAAAGACAGCATGGCACCGATCGCAACAGAAGCCCAGGTCTCGTACTTGGCATGCCCATAGGGGTGGTTGCGATCAGCAGGCCGGGAAGCAACCGCGATACCAACGAGGCCCACGACGTTGGATACCCCGTCGAACATCGAGTGCCAGCCATCCGCCACCATCGCAAGACTGCCGGACAGGTAGCCCCACGCCAGTTTGGCAAGGGCGACAGCCAAGTTGAAGGCAAGAACGGTCAAGAGGACTTTTCGAATGCTATCCGCCCTGGAGTGACCAGGTGGCTCTTCGTCTTGTCGTGTATACCCCATCGCCATCCCTCGATTTGTATGATACCCCCTAGGGGTATAAAATGGTGCCGACCACACATCATAAACCTTTGCTGTGAACGGAGCCACCTATGCCACACGCCTCTACCACGTCTGGTCCTGACGCCGAGGACATCCAAAAGATCATGAATCGCTTGAAGCGACTTGAGGGGCAGGTCAGAGGCTTGCAGAATATGATCAGCTCCGACAAGAACTGCGATGAGGTACTCACCCAGGTCATGGCGGTAAAGTCAGCAATCAATCAAGTCGGGCTTCATGTAATCGGACATGCGATGAAGCGCTGTCTGTTGGATGATGAGAATCGCAAACCCGATGAGTTGGTGGACGACGCCATCGCCATGTTCCTGAAGTATTCGGCATGCATGAAATGATCTCACCTGACCCCATCACGAGTCGAAGCGATGTTGAGGACGCATGATCGGCTGGCTTGCGATGGTTCTCTTCGGTGGGCTGCTGTCCGGACTCGCTATGGTCGGCTTCATGGTGCTGAAGAAGGCGGCCGAGCCCCTGATGGTGTCACTTTGGGTCCTCGGTGCAGTGCTAGCCGGTTGGGGCATCTTCCAGCTTGCAGCGTATCCGCCGAGGACCGGGGTCCTTGTAGTCACAGCCTTGTTCGGCGTGGCGGCTTTCATCGGCGGGTACGGGCTCGGGTCCGCGATCCTTGCAACCATCGGCACCAAGGTCTCCCCGGCAACCAAACTGTCGGTGACGTCTGCGAGCACAGCGGATAGTCGGGCAGCAGCCATCCTTGTAGCCTGCGTCGATGCCACGGAGTACGAACCCGAAGTAGTCCATGAAGAACTCGAAAGATGGGGCTCGCTGGTTTCGTCGCGAGTCGGGCTGCTTGTCACGCCGCTGCTCTACGCCACCCACAAGGCCCGATACCGGACTCTCGGAGGAGAAAGTCCTGGGTACGCCCAGGCCAAGGAGTTGGCCGAAAACGTGGAAGCCATCGTGCGCACCGAGTCGGACATCGACACTGTGTTGATGGCCACCTGCACTCGCAGCCAATCACCTGACAGGGTCATCGCTGGCCTCGCAAAGGAAGGGTTCCGCAGATTCGTGGTCTCTGGAGTCTCCGTCGGCGAGTCATACGCGATCGACCAGGCGAAATCGCAGATCGATCAGATGGAGCCTGCGTCGGAAGGACTGCGCGTTGCATACACTCCGGCCTTCTTCGGTGCCGATAGGTTATCGACGATCATCGCACAACGCATACTGTCTCGCGTGGCAACACAGGATGCGCCAGGAGTGGCCCTCCTCATGAACGGACAACCCGAACACCACCGCCGGACCCACGAGATCTTCGACATCCAGGAGGCGACTTTCTGCAGCAGAATCCGGCTCCAGCTCACCGAGGGCGGTATCGCCCCCGAGTTCGTCCGGGTCTGCTCTCTGGAGTGGCGCGATCCCGACCTGACGGAGACGATCAGACATCTAGCCGCCTACGGTTGCGAGAACATCCTCGTCGCGCCGGTCTGCATGCCCTTCGACACGCTGTCGGCGCGAATCGACATACAGCTCGCTATCCGCCGAGCACGGGTTGCCGATACTTCGGCGGTGCATGTTCTCAACTGCTGGGCCACGGAACCTGAAGTGCCGAGGATCCTAGCCGCCGCGATAATGGATTCTTACACCGAAGTGGTCCAACAGAAAGCATCAGGCAACGGCGACCACTAACGATCGTGGCACCTTTCCCAGTTCCATGCCTGCTGCTTGCGTATCTTCCGGATGCTCTTGGTGTACTGCAGCGCGACGCCGATTCCGCCTGGAGCACTCTCGGCAGTGGTCTCGAGGGCCTCGATGCTCTTCTTCAGCGCCTGGGCCGACGTTCCCCTGAAGCGAGTGAAACCGGTTCCGATCCCGCGCAGTACGTGCGCGTCCGACCCGCCTGTAGCCGCGATTCCCTGACCACCGTTGAAGACCTTGGCGGCCATGCGGTTGGCCCAGCCTAGGTGCGGTATGGAGTTGCAGACCTCAAGTGCCTGGAATGCGAACTCATTGGCTGTGTTCAAGAATGTGCTCTGCCCCAGTGGACCGAATATCCCACGCTGTGAGAACGGATGCGGGATAATCGCAATGCCGCCCTGATCGTTGATCTCGGCTATGGTATCGATGACGCTAAGGCCAGGCCGGACATGCTCGGTGAGGTACAGGCCTATGATGTGTCCCGATGCCGAGGAAATCTCCTCGCCCACGATGACCTCGAAGTCATAGAGTTCTTCGAGGGACTTGGCGAACAAAGCACCCTCGATAGTGTTGTGATCGGTAATGGCTATGACGTCCAGGTCGGTCTGATTCTGAACGTACTCCATGATTTCGGGAATCTTGGCAAGGCCATCGCTGTGATTCGAATGGATGTGAAGATCCGCCTTGCCCCACTTTTCTGTCACACTCATCTACCTCTCGTCGTTCGGCGTCAGGCATGAACCTGCTCTCGCACCGATACGCAAATGGCATGCCCAGCCGACATTCTACACCCATTGGAGAGCTATTGCGATTGAAACCTCGGGCCGCTCTCGTGTGGGCACACTATCTTCTATCGAGGCGAGGTGCCGATTCCGAAAGTGCTTTCCGACGAACGGGCCTCAAATCGTTGCCTTGTATGCTTCAGTCAATGCCAGCCCGAACGCCTCGGCCTGCCTGATCTGTCCGAAATCCATATCGCGGTTTCGGACGACTATGTGAGGCGGCTGTCTATCGAATTGGATGCCGAAATCTTCCGCTCTGTCCCATAGTTCGGTGCCGGGGAGTACATGCAATGTCGAAACCTGTAATCTTCCCGGATCGATTGATGACACGTACTCGAAGTTGTCGAGTGTCGGTGCGA
>DBEG01000058.1 GCA_002293965.1 Actinobacteria bacterium UBA912
CGCCACACAGGGTGCCTCGAACTGGAGACTGGCGTACCTCTACGACGAGGAGGGGCGTCCTTACGCGGGGGTCTACACCTCCGGGACAGCCGGTCCTGTCACCTTCCTGATCGCCACCTCCGACAGGGGTGACGTGGTCGCACTCACGAACATGGCTGGGCTTCGCTTCGCCCACTACACGTATGACCCCTACGGCAACGTGCTCTCGGCGACCTCGAACACGGTGGGAGGCTCCATCAATGCCGCCGTGGCCGCCGCCATAGCCGAGCGTCAGCCGTTGCGCTATGCTGGCTACGTCTACGACGCCCACTCGCAGACGTACTACCTGTCGCAACGCCACTACGACCCGGCCACGATGCGCTTCCTCTCGAAGGACCCCATCCGCGCCGACGGTGAGGAGAGTGCGTACCAGTACGCCGCAGGAGACCCGGTGGGGAAGATCGATCCGACCGGGTTGTGCTGGAAATGGATCTACTCCTCCTGGGTACGTATCGGCCCGAAGACCGCACGAGCGATGAACGCACGCAAGAATGTTCTCGAAGGTATCGCTTGGGCTCTCGGCGGTGTTACACTCGCATTTGGTGGCGCTGCGGTTGCCGCAGTCGGCAAGACCACTGTGCAAGTGTTCAAGTGGGCTTCCTGGAGCTACGCTGGAGCAAACCGCGCTGGCTTCGGGCCTCGGGCAGTCGCAGACGGCGATATCCTGGTCACCCATCGATCGAATATCGCTTTCTACAAGGGCCCGAAGTTCCTGCATAGCCATCATCAGTCTCCGCACTACGTTTGGGAGCAGGTGGATTTGTACCGCGGTGGAAAACGTCTGGGCAAACCGGTCTTCTACGGCAAGGTCGACGTCAGAGTCAACCGCAATGGGCGTCCAATTGAGAGCAACGTCACCTTGAGATCCACGTTCAGGCGCGTCTACGCGCAGTGAGGGGCAGTCGTGCTGGTCTACATCGCTTTCATGGCCATACCCGTTTGTTACTCGATTTTGACCAGACGTCGTCGCTCGCCTGTGGGAGACCAACATCTCGCCGTCGCTCTCGTCTACCTGGCCGTAGTGATTCTCGGACTGATTGTCGCAGCAGCGTCAGGACGGTTCTCGGGCCTTAGTTTGACTGAGTGGTACGGCTGGGAGGCGGCATGGGGAGCTTTGTTCGGCATCTTCCCCATGCAGTTGATTGAAGGGTCCCGCGACGTGACTAGAGCACGGTGGCGCAGTGAAGGTTTCGCGTTCGCTGTGGCAACGGTGACGTTCTGGCTTGTGACAGGCTTCGCGGGGGCAACGTTTGCCACGCCGGATCACTTGGTGGTTGGAACCGGCCTTGTGCTGATGATGACTCCGGTCATGATCATTCTCGAGCACCTCTCCGCAAGGCGAAACATGAGCGGCCCCTCGGGGCATGAGCGGTGAACGACATGGAAAGGATCTCCTTCGATGAGTGGGCGATCTTGCAGACTGTAGGTGGCTTTTTGCGGTGCTCGAAACCGACAGTGAGGAGTATGCATGTTGTCTGCTGCAGATGAGGGGGTAGCGTTGCTGCTATGGGAGTTCTCCTTCATCCCTCTCTGGTTGACGATGCTTGCATTGGCCTCAGCTCTTGGCCTTGGCTTTTTCTACGGGCTGACTCACAATTCATCTATTCGACCCATTGCAGCCGTCGTTGTCGCTGGGGTCCTTGGCGCAGTCGTGTTCGTGGCCCTCGTGTTCAGCTGGACTGTCGGCATTATATCGCCGCCCGTTTCCGGCCCCATTCCTTTTAATGCGGATGACTGGCATGTCAAGCCATGGATGCGGTTGGGCATGGCCTCAGACATGGTCGAGTCCGATTATCTTCTCGGAATGAGGGAAGATGAAGTGCTGTCCTTATTGGGCCACGGGGACGGCTCCTACCGCCCTACACCAGGACCGGGATCCGATAATGTGGTTTCATGGAGACTGTATAGACCGCAGGACCTGATGATTCCGAGACCGCCCGAGTTAGTTGTTATCTACGAGGCGGGGTCTGTCACTCGTGCATGGATTCAGCCATGGAATATCTTTGAAGAGGTGACATATGATTCGAGGCTTGAGTGAAGCAGGGCTTGCGGCAAATGCGGAGGCGAAATAGCGCACCAATGGTTCAGTATCGCGTGGAGGACACCCTAGTGGTATCGAAGCAGATTCAAGTCTGGACACACGGCCCCGACTCAGTCACGCCCTCAGACGAGGCGGTACAGTGTCTCGCGCGCCGCATGGCCTGGGGCGCATCATATCTGGGTCGAGGGGAAGTTTCTCACCGAGCATCTCGTCATACGTCTAGCATGGGTTCAGTCACAGGCGATGGACATAGGAGAGGGGCGGCATGCGCGTGAAGATTCCCATATCGAGTGGACTAGCAATACTTCTGATGGGCCTGACTGGTATTGCCTTGGCGGGCTGCTTGCCTGGTCTGCAGGACAAAAACTCCAGGGATATCGAACGACATGTGCCAGGTCCAGGGTGGTTCGAGGATGGCTGGCACGACCCCGAAGGATTGGGGCTTATACACGAATCCTCAGTGAGGTCTAGCGTTGACATTTCCGCAGCGGCCGAGGCTCTATGGCCGGTAGTCGAGGGTAGAGAAGACCAGTTCTTGATTGCCGAAGATGAAGAGCCGTCTGACTATCGGCTCGATTCAATCATCGGAGTCTGGGTTCCTGCAAGCCTCGAAGGCTCCCCATCAAGCGCCTTCTTCTGGAATAGCATGGAGCCCACGGACGTCTTCGTGGTAGTCATGCAGCGCTTGCAGGACGGCTGGAGGACCGGCTTCGCAATGGCGAGAGGAGGCTCCCAGTGGCAGTACTCCGACAGCTACTTTGCTTCGGCCCATGACGTAGGGGAAGGAGTCGCCCTGTTGCAGGCGGAAGGTGTCGATTCGAGCTCGGTGCGGTTATTGAATGCCGGAAACGTTGTATGCTGGCTGATGTATCCGGCCAAGAGAGAGGGTCATGAGGCCATGCTGTTGGACTATGTCCCCATACGCAATCTGTACATCGCCGATCAGCCGGTCCGCTCATTCGAGTCGGTGCCGTGGTGGTTCGTAAAGGAGCCAATAGAGCTACGATGGATCAAGTGAGCATCACCGTCTACAGGGATTTAGAACCATATTCTTGGAGTGAGGAAGTGGGTGCTTGTGCCAGCTCGGTTTCGACAGGACTCTATCCGACAGTTCTCACACCGCCTTTGACGCGCTCTCGCGTCCGGTAACGGTGGCCGAGTTCCTTGGGTTCCACCACCACGAACGTCGTCACAGCCTTCACCTACGCGACGGCCGCCAACAAGGCATCTTCGGCGATCATCACACATGCGGGCCTTACGACCAACATCACCTACGACGCGAACGGGCGCGAGACCACCCGCGCCGTGACCGCTGCGGGCGTGGACCTGCGCTCGGCGGTCACCTCCCGGGCTTTCGGCCACCTACACCTATGACGTAGGGACCGGCCGCAAGATCGCCGAGACGGTCACAGTCACAGGTGTCGCGGCCGTGACGTCTGCCTACGCCTACTCGGAGACCGGGCGACTGGTAAGCGCTCGCACCGGTACCACTCAGCGTACCTACTCCTTCGATGAGCGCGGCAACTTAGGGGTCGCTACCACGGGCACCGTGCGGACCACGCTTCTTTTTGATGGCGATGACCGACTTACCACCTCGACGGCCGGTACAGCGGTCACTACCTACCGCTACGACTCGCTCGGCAGGCGGATCCGCCAGGCCTCGGGCAGCGTCATCACGACCTACATATGGGACGCAGCAAGCAGACTTACCGGCTGGCAGCGCGGAACGAGCAACGCAACTTACTCCTATGATGCGGCAGGCCAGCGCACGCGCGCCGTGGTCACACG
>DBEG01000142.1 GCA_002293965.1 Actinobacteria bacterium UBA912
CCTCACTTCCCCGACTCGATCGGTCGGGCGGTTGGAGCGTATCCTTCGGCGGTCAAATCGGCTATCAGTCGCTCGAGGTCACCCTCATCCGTGATAACCAGAACGAGCAGCGCCGAATCCTCCGAGAGGTGATCGATCTCTATGGCCTCGATGTTGCAACCCGCGCGCCATACTGCCGATGTCACCTCGAAGATCACACCTGGGCGATCGGCCATCGGGATGATGATCTCGGTGAGGTTGACCGATGCTGGGACCCACTGGGTCGGCAACGCACGCCTGATATCGGCGGCCTGCGTGAGCCACTGCATGATCCCTTCGCTGTCCTGACGCGCGAGTCTGTCAGCGAAGTCGCCAAGGACGCTTTGCAGCTCCTCGATGGCCTCGGTGATGGCCTCGCGGTTGTCCAGGCAGATGCCGGTCCACAACTCTGGGCTGCCTGCAGCGATCCGCGTCGTGTCCTTGAAGCCGCCAGCGGCCAGACGAAGCATGTCATCGCCCTGGCCGGCATGGCCCTTCGCGAGATTCACCAACGCCGAGGCGGTCACATGCGGCACATGCGAGATGATGGCCACGGCCTCGTCGTGTTCCTTCGCGTCGACCGAGATGACCCTTGCACCCAGACGTGTAAGGAATGCATGCAGCTTGCGATACGCCTCGGGACTTGTCTCCCGGGTTGGCGTGAGCACGTAGTACGCACCCTTGAAGAGATCGCTCCTAGCACCTTTGACGCCGGATACCTCTGACCCCGCCATCGGATGTCCGCCCACGAACCCCGCAGGAAACGCAAGGTGCTTCTCGGCAGCGACAAGGACCGGGCGCTTGGTAGACGCGACGTCGGTGACGGTGCCCTCGAACCCGGATGTGCCAAGGAACGCGAACCACTCATCAGCACATGAAGCCGGCGTCGCGAGGATCACGAGGTCGCAAGCGCCCTGCGCCAGTCCGCCGCCGCCGAGCCACTCGCGCACCCGTGCGTCACACGGGGTCACGCCGGCATCGAGATACCCGGCGGCAATCGCATGCGCCAGCGCTTCGGAATCCCTATCGATCCCAAAGATCGTGATCGCCGGGTCGACGCTCTTGGCAGTAGCGGCCAACGAACCGCCGATCAGGCCCACTCCTATGATGCATATCCTTTGGAACTCCATCAGCCTCGATCCTCTAATCATCCGTATAGTCTGGCATATGCGCGTTCGAAAGCGGTGATAGCGAACGCTGTCTCCTCAGGGTCGCCAACCGTCACACGCAAAGCGGGGCTCTCGCCAAAATCCCGGACGATGACCCCTTCGGCGAGTAAGGCCTCGAACAAGCGCTGCGGCTCGTCGGTCTTCACGTACACGAAGTTGGCGTGGGATGCGGCGTACTCCAGTCCGATCTGGTCGAAGGCCTCACACATCCGCTCCCTCGACTCGATGTTCTCGGCACGGCGTCGCTCGATCTCTTCGTGTTCCGGAATCGAGTAGTAGGCAGCGGCCTGAGCCAGCGCGCACGTGTTGAAGGGCTCGCGCAAGCGTTCGATCGCATGTCTGATCGGTTCGGGAACGATCCCGTAGCCGATTCTCAGGCTAGCGAGCGAGTAGATCTTCGAGAACGTGCGCATCACGCAAAGCGCAGGCGTGGAATCGAAGTACCTCAGCGCATCGGGATAGTGCTCATCGGCGACGAACTCGAAGTATGCCTCATCGACGACGAGCAGTACATGCTCGGGTAATCTGCCGAGGAACCGCTCGAAGGCGATCCGGTGGTAGATGGTGCCGGTCGGGTTGTTGGGATTGCACAGGAAGACGAGGCGGGTGCGCTCCGTGATCGCATCGGCCATCGCTTCGAGGTCGTGGGTGTCGTCGGCAGTAAGTGGGATGCGAACCGCCGTCGCGCCGAACATCTGCGTGACGATCGGGTACACCACGAAGCTCGGCCAGGCGAACACGCACTCATCGCCGGGCTGTAGTACCGCTTGGGCGATGAGCCGGATGAGCTCGTTGGAACCGGCTCCGACCACGACATTGTCCCGAGGGACATCCAGCCATCGCGCGATGCGGCCACGGAGGGCTCTGGCCGAACCGTCCGGGTATCGGTTGGAATGCAGCGCCATGGCCTCGATCGCGCGAACCGCCTCCGGGACCGGCCCTGCCGGGAACTCGTTGCTCGACAGCTTCACGATGCGCTCAGTACCCGTCTTCTCCTTGACCTCCGATGCACGCAGTCCTGGCGTGTAAGGCGTCAGCGCATCCAACTCGCTGCGTATCAGTCTGCCGAAATCCACCGCTACCCTCCGATCCTCATCATCCGGCCCCGTCACCAAGCCAGCCAGATCGCCGCGAAGACCAGAGCGATGACCTCGGTGATAAGCACGCTCGCCCACATGACGTCACCGGTCACGCCCTTGAACTTCTCGGCGAGTTGATGCGGGATACTCAGGGCGACGAAGGCAGCGACCGCAAGCCAGATGAGTCCTGTGCGGTCGTAGAAGTGGAACATCCCAGCGGCGACAAGCGCCAAAGCCAATGCCGCGATGACGATCGTAAGTGCCTTCGGCTGG
Source organism: Actinobacteria bacterium UBA912 (assembly GCA_002293965.1). Classification (GTDB taxonomy): domain Bacteria; phylum Actinomycetota; class Coriobacteriia; order Anaerosomatales; family UBA912; genus UBA912. The sequence continues at coordinate 2,540 of DBEG01000142.1, forward strand.
CCGATCATCCCTGCGTGGAGGCCGTCAGGTGTCGCGGAGCTACCGAACCATGCGCCGAAAGTTGCGGATAGCCTCCCAAGCACGGGCACTGCGATCAGAAGCCAGATCTCATTGCCGCTGCCCAGGACAACGGTGGTCGCCGCGATGTAGAGAAAGGTGGCGAGCGCAACAGCGGCGGCCCCTACGTATGTGATCGACTCGGTGTCGAGTAACGCCAAACGCTCGCGCGGGGTCTTTCCCTTGAACACAGCGTGCATCAGGCGGGCGAAGCTCTCGAAGTGCACCAAGCGGGAGAGAAGTCCCTGGATGCCGACGACCAGCATGGCAAAGAGCACCGCCGCCCGCGCGATGATCTCCCCCTGCCCTCCGTCGGCGTTGAGCGCTGAAACGACAGCAAGCGGTAGGACCGTGACGGCGCCCAGCGCCAGTCCGACCCAGGGGAACCACCCTGTGGCGCCAGATCGATCCACCGGATCACGAGTATCCGGCGCAACAGTCAACAGAGCCAAAGCTCTTCTCGCATCCTTGATCATGGTAGTGCTGACTCCTTCTCGGCATCCATCAGCTCACGCAAACCCTGGACCTCCGCCTCGGTGAGGTGGCGCCATGCGCCCTCCTGCAGCCCGTCGACCCTGAGCGGCCCGAAGGCGGCCCGGTGGAGTCCAGCGACCCCATTGCCAACGCGAGTGAACATCCGGCGGACCTGTCTCTTGCGACCTTCGGTGATCACAAGCTCGACCCGTGGGATGCCAGTATAGCCGGAAACGCGCCTGGCGGTCGCTGGCAATGTGAGCGTGTCATCGAGCATCACACCTGCCGAAAGGGCCTCAAGCTGCTCGTCGGTGACCGGTCGGTCGGGCTCGACGAGGTAGACCTTGCTCACGTGGAAACTTGGATGCAGCAGCCTGTAGCCCATGGCACCATCGGTGGTGAACAGCAACAGTCCTGTGGTATCCATGTCCAGCCGCCCCACCGGAAAGAGTCCCGGGATGTCATCGGGAACAAGCTCAGCCACGGTTGGCCTGCCGAAGGGATCCCCCATCGAGGTGATGTACCCGACTGGCTTATTCAGCATCAGGTATACGGGTTCACCGCCAGGATCGATGAGTCGGTCGTCAACAGTAACGACATCCGCCGAAGGATCGACCTTGGTACCCAGACAGGTGACCACGACCCCGTTGACCTTGACTCGACCTGCAGTCATCAGGTTCTCGCTACCCCTACGTGAGGCTACGCCGCTGCGCGCAAGGAACTTCTGCAAACGCATCGACACCATCAGGGCTGTCCGTCGACGTCCGTAAGGATCGAGCCGTCGAGTGCCCCTAGGCGTTCCCGCAGCGCATTCTCGGTGGCGGGATCCGGTGCGAACTCCTCCAGCGGAGGCAACTGCGAGAGGTCTTTCAACCCGAAATGCTCGAGAAAGGCCGGGGTGGTGCCGTAGAGGATCGCGTTACCGTGGTCCTTGTCGCGACCCATCTCGGTAACGAGGCCCTTCTCGATCAAGGACCCTATGACGCCATCGGAGTTGACGCCTCGGACAGCGCTGATCCGCGCTCTTGTGGCCGGCTGGTGATAGGCGATGACCGCAAGTGCCTCCAGAGCGGCTTGGGTGACGCGCCGGGTGTCCCAACTGAGCACGAACTTCTCGACATACTCATGGAATGCAGGGTGGGTGCACATCCGCCAGCCGCCAGCGACCTCTCGAAGCTGGAAACCGCGCTCTGAGTCGGCGTACTCTAAAGCCAGCGCCTGGATACATGCCAGAGCCTCGGCATCAGTGATCTCTAGAACTTTGGCGATCTTGGCAGCGGTGACCGGCTCGTTGCTTACGAAAAGCAGTGACTCGATCGCGCCTGTGAGCTGGCGGGTATCGTCGGTGGTCATTCTTCCTCCTCGATATCGATCGGGGTCATTGCTGCGTCAGCGTCCAGGAGCTGGATGAGGATGTCGCCGAACACCTCATCCTGTTGCACGGAAGCTATCCCCCGCTTGTAGAACTCAAGGACCGCCAGCAGGGTGACTACGACGACCTCGGGTGAACCGTTCGATTCCTCAACGAGCTGCTGGAACCTCAAGCGTTTCGTGTCGATCAGCCGTTTGGCGAGGGCTCGGCAGCGTGACTCCAGGGACAAAGGCATGCTCGCAACGTGATCCGCGGCGAGGATGAAGGCTTCTCGGCGATATACGAGTTCAGCACAGGTCACCGCGAGGTTATGAAGCGTGACCTCCGCCAGGAAATCGGGCAGTAGTCGCGAGAATGGCTCCTCCAGCGGAGCGTGGCGCCTGTGGGTGCGCATCTCGGATTCATGTCGCGCCATGAGCTCCAGCGCCACATTCTTGAATTGCATGTACTTGAGCAAGCGTGTGACCAGCAGATTCTTGGCTTCCTCTGGCGACAGGTCGTCATATTCGTCGCCGACGAGCATCGGAGCATCCTTCGGGAGAAGCGAGGCGACCTTGATCTCGAGCAGAGTGGCGGCCACCAGCAGGAAGTCACTGGCGACATCGAGGTCGAGCTCCTTCATCCGCTCAACGTGTTCCAGATACTGATCCGTGATCGCAACGACCGAGATCGAGTTGATGTCCAGCCGCTGGCGGGAAACCAGGTGCAGCAGCAAATCGAAGGGTCCTTCGAAGCCAGATGTCCGTACTTTATACGTCACAATCCGCGTCGCTTCCGAACTCAGCCATCGATCGACAGATGCCGACGACAGGTGGCGAGCACTTCCTCGGCGACTGGTATGACCTTCTTGGCACCGGCACGAAGGACTTCCTCGGCATAACCCGACGTGGCGGCGATCTTGGCACGCCTGGCCTGGAAATCGGCTAGATACTCTGTGAGGTCATTGGCGAACTCGTTCTTGTGGGCCACGCATCCACAGGTAGCGTTGCGGCAGCAATCCTCCCAGGATTCGATCCGGCTGGGATCGCCGATCAACTTGTGGACCTGGTGCAGCGGACAGAGTTCGGGGTCCCCGGGGTCGGTTTTGAGCTTGCGGGCAGGGTCGGTCATCATCGACTTGACCTTGGTGCGGATTTCATCGGGCGTATCGGAGATGAAGATCGCGTTCTGGTAGGACTTGGACATCTTGCGGCCGTCGAGCCCAGGGACCCTCGCTCCGTGCTTTGCGATCACAGCCTGAGGCTCGCGGAGGTATTCGCCGTATGTCGAGTTGAAACGCCTGACGATCTCGCGCGTCAGCTCAAGGTGAGGTAGTTGGTCCTCACCGACCGGCACCACGTCGGATAGAACTAGGGCGATGTCTGCAGCCTGCAGTAGCGGGTAGAGGAAGAATCCCGCGTTACCCAGGTCCTTGTCGGTGACTTGCGCGCGCTGCTCTTTGTAGCTGGGCACCCTTTCGAGCCAACCCATCGGGGTAACCATCGAGAAGTACATCGCGAGCTCAGCGACCTGAGGAACGTCGGACTGGCGATAGATCGTGCACTTGTCGGGATCGAGTCCCGCAGCACACCAGTCGATCACCATCTCTTCTGTGAAGAGGCGGATCTGCGAGGGATCGGCCCAATCGCTTGTGAGCGCATGCCAATCAGCCACGAAGTAGAATGCGTCGTACTCATGCTGGATCTCCAACATGTTTTGCAGGTTCCCGAACCAGTGTCCGAGGTGCATCCGTCCCGTCGGCCTGTATCCTGTGAGTGCTCGCTTCTTCATCTAGTCGTCGAATCTCCTTGTTGTCTTGTTCTGCCGAGGATCCTCAGCCTGTCGTTGAATGTATATGATGTCGCGGGCGTCAGCCGATGCCAGCAAACAGGCTGATCAAGGGCGAGACGGTAAGATCGAAATACCAGCTTAGCGGATTGAATCCCAGCACCGAAGGTAGCAGCCAAACGGCAGCGATCAAGATGACGAAGCCATACTGCTCAAGCTGGTCGTAGATGCGCATACCGCGGTTGCTCAAAAACAGGGGCCAGACCCTCGAACCGTCGAGGGGCGGAAGCGGTATGAGGTTGAAGAACATCAAGACCAGGTTGATCACTGCGAATCTTAGCAGTATGTATCCCACGATTGCGGTGACAATACTCTCAGGAAAGACTCCGGTCACACGAAAAGCTAGACCGGCCACTAGAGCAAGTAACAGGTTCGTCGAGGGGCCTGCGATGGCCGTCAAGAACATGCCCATTCGTTGGTTCTTGAACGCCGCGGTGTTTATCGGCACAGGTTTGGCGTAACCGAAAGCCATCTGTCCGCCGCTTCCTACTAGCAGGATCAAAGGGAGCAGGAAAGTTCCAAAAGGGTCGACATGACGTACTGGGTTCAGGGAAAGTCTTCCGAGGTTCTTGGCTGTGCTGTCGCCGAGCAGATACGCAACATATCCGTGAGCCACCTCGTGCAAGACGATGGCAGGTATGATCAGTGCCACACCGATCGCAATATTCAAGATCGTATCTACCGTCATTCAAGCTCCCTAGCCGCGGCGGTGCCGCGATGGCGTTTTGCGATCAGACGCTCCAGATTGGCCAACTCCTGATCCCTGCCGGTAACGTGCCCATCGAGGCGCATGTCGAATGCCTCGGCAAGTATAGCCGAGTATAGCGGCCCGGGCGAAAGTCCGAGTGCCGTGAGATCGTCACCTGTGATAGACGGTTTGATCCGGGCAAGATCGATCAGATAGTGCTCGATCCGCTCACGCACCCTGGCATCCCCTGATCCCCAGAGCACCAACATCGCGGGGTCAGGCACGCTCTTCAGTAGTCGGAACAGTCGACTGTCGCTCATTTTGCGCCCATCGCGGAGTTTGAGCAGCAGCTCAGGCGTCCTTTCGGCAGCCACCAAGGCGCCTTCGGAGTACTCCCTGCCGAAGCGCATGTGCTTTAGCCACCGTTCGGCGGGTTGCCTGCCAGCGGTTGTGACCATCGCGGCGATGAGCACAAGGCGTCTGCGAGGGGCTCGGGGGAACAGCGGTGCTATGCGGTCGTAAGCGTCACTGGAGGCCCGGATCGACTCGATGACCATTTGAGGCTTCGCGCCGGGGTGTACAACGGTCTGTAGCACGCCGATGTCCTGAAGCCGAGCAAAGATTGACGCAGGATCTTCTTCGTCGATGATATCGAGTAGTTCCTCGCGGATCCTCGCACCGGAGACCTCATCGAGTAGCTGCATTTCGATGGCCCGGCGTGCCAGGTCCTCACTCATCGGATCGAGACGGAAGTCGTACCGCTCCTCGAACCTGGCGGCACGCATGACCCTTGTCGGATCCTCGATGAATGAGAGGGTATGCAGGACCCTCAGACTCTTGCGCTCCAGGTCCTTCAGCCCCCCGAACGGGTCGGCTATCTGGCCCAAAGAGTCCGGGTTCAGACACACCGCCATCGCATTGATCGAGAAATCCCGCCGAAACAGGTCTTGGCGGAGCGAGGAGCGCTCAACTGTGGGAAGCGCTCCGGGGCGAGCGTAGTATTCGGTCCTGGCGCTAGTAATGTCGATGTGTAGGCTCTTGGAGATAACCAGGATCGCTGTTCCAAAACGTCTATGGATCTTCACTCGCCCACCTAGGCGCTGCGCAGCAGCTTCTGCGAAGACGATCGCATCTCCTTCAACAACAACGTCGATGTCCAGATTGCGAGTCCCCAGAAGCATATCCCTGACGAAGCCACCGACCACATAGGCTCTGATCCCGTTATCGTCGGCAAGCTCACCGATACGTTTGACGAGGTCCACGACATCAGGCGGAAGCAGCGTGTTGAAGGACTCGAAGAACCTCTCTATCGACTTCTCTCGGATTCCGGGGGCTTTTCTGTCGAGGTACTGTTCACCGTGTAATCCCCGAAGCAAGTCCTTCCGTGTGACGATTCCGATGATCTCACCGTCAAGAACGACTGGAACCCTACCGATCCCAGCGGTGGCCAGGTAGCGTTGCAGAATCGGGATCGGTGCATCCGGCGGGACGGTGATAACGTCGCGGGCCATGAAGCCCTTCACCGGGGCGTGGTCCAGTGTGTGGCGATGGGCCTTGTCGAAGTCCTTTCGGGTGACCAGCCCCACCAACTTGTCGTCCTGAACCACCGGCAATCCGCCATGTCCCCAGGTCGACATCATCGAACCGGCTGTGGCCATCGAATCTTGCGGACTGATGACGCGGACCGGTGTTGTCATGATGTCGGAGGCCACGATCGGGGGCTTGACCTCGGCGGCCAAGGCTTCCTCGACCAGCTTCAAAACCGCTTCCTTCGGCGATTTTCGCAACGCTGCCGAGGCGGCCTGAGGATGACCGCCCCCACCCAAACGCGACATGACCGCGCTCACATCGAGCTCAGGGATACGCGAACGGGCAACAAGCTGGATGCGCTCTCCCATCTCGATGATCGCGATGACTGCCCGGTGACCCAGATCCTCGATTATGTGATGCGTCAGTATGCTGGCGCTATCTACATAACCGTCAGCAGTAGCCCACCCAACGAGGATGTGTTGGCCGTTGATATGCATGAGCTGCGATGATGCGATCAACTCGTCAAGAAGTACTCGCTGTCGATCATCGAGACTTCGCGCCAAGAACTGGTCGACGACCTCGAGATCGGCGCCCGCCTCCATCATGAAAGTGACGGCTTGTGAGTCGAAGGGCGTGGCACCCGGATACGTGAGCGAACCGGTATCCTCATGTATGCCAAGGAGCATCAGGCTCGACTCAAGCGGAGTCAGACTCACACCGCGAGCATGGAGCTCGTGGACCAGTATCGAGGTGGACGCACCGACATCCATCGATCGGTCTTCGGCAGCCTCGATATCATCCTCGGATGCAGGATGGTGGTCATAGACGATGACCTCGACCCCCGGACGCCGAGCAATCACACCCAGCTCGCCGATCCTATCAGGATCGCGGGTGTCCACCATGTAGAGACGCGTGACCGCCGAAAGGTCCAGACCCTTGAGGTCCACGATCTTCAAGAAGTCCTGGTGGAGGTTGTGGAAGGCCCGCACATTGGGATTCTGCGTGCCGAGGAAGACGCCCACAGTGCCCGGAAAGAGCTTGGTGACCGCCACCATGGCGGCATAAGAGTCGAAATCGGGGTTGGCGTGCCCGGTGACGATCTGCACAATGCTCCCTCCGGCGACGGGATCGAGTGGTCAGCCAAGCACTTCTTGCAGGAACGATGTCCCGCGCAAAGTGTTCGTCACCTGATGATAGTCGAGTATCGTCTTGCCGACATCACTGAAACTCGACCTTGTCCCCAGGGATGTTCCTTCATCCAAACCCTTGACCTGCGCTAGTAGAGGAACGTACTCGCGTGTGTGATCGGTGGACTTCGTGGTCGGGTCGCACCCGTGATCAGCTGTGACGATCAGGAGATCGTTGGGGTGCAAGACATCCATGATTCGAGCAAGATCAGAATCAAACATCTCAAGCGCTCTCGCGAAACCTGGGGTGTCTCTGCGGTGCCCGTAATGCATGTCGAAATCGACAAGATTCGCGAATATGAATCCCCTCCGGCCCTGCGTGATGAGTGCAGTGGTCTTAGTTAGGGCGTCGGAGTTGTCTGTCACAGGGATCGACTCGGTGATTCCTCGGTAGCTGAACATCTCTGCGATCTTCCCGATGCCGGTGCAGTGGACGCCGCTGTCTGTCAGGGCGTCAAGCGCTGTGGGGGCCGATGGCGGAAGCGACAGGTCCTTGCGACCCACCGTACGGAAGTACGTCCCCGATGAGTCTGGGCCTGCAAACGGCCTGGCGATCACACGTGCTACCGCATGCTGTCCGACGCAAACTCGCTCTCTTACCAGGGCACACAATTCGTAGAGTGCACGAGGGTCGATGACCTTCGCATGCGCTGCAATCTGGAAGACCGAATCAGCGCTGGTGTAGACGATTGGATGACCCGTGGATACATGTTCGTTCCCGAGTTCCTCGATGATTTGTGTTCCGCTGGCCGGTTGACCACCAATCCATCCGAACCCGGTCTCGCGAGTGAATGATTCCAGAAGGTCCGAAGGGAAGCCCTCAGGATACGTGGGGAATGGGACGGACGACTCCAGGCCCATCATCTCCCAGTGTCCTGTAAGGGTATCCTTTCCCACGCTCGCCTCGGCACATCTACCCCAAGATGCCGTTGGATCCTCCACCAAGTCGACCCCATCGATCCGAGCGATGTTACCCAAACCCATGCGCGATAGGTTGGGTAGACGAAGGCCCCCGGTCGACCTGGCCACATTCACCAGAGTATTGGCACCCTCATCACCGTAAAGGTGCGCATCGGGCAAGGCACCGATCCCTACCCCGTCGATGACGAGCAGAACAGAAAGTCCTGACGCGCCGTCCACTGGTCAGAACACCGACCGATCGACCTCATCAAGAGAGGTGATGCCCTCTCTGACCTTCTGAAGTGCATTCTGGCGCATGGGAATCATCCCGGACTCGAGGGCGAGTTCACGCAACCTCTCGGCAGGTGCCCGATCGAGGAACGCGCCGATGATGGCATCGTCGATCTCCATCAACTCGAATACACCGATCCGACCCTTGAACCCGGAATTACCACAGTGCTCACAGCCTTCGGGACCCCAGACGGTCAGATCCCCCAGTTCATCGGGAGAGAACCCGGCCGCCAAAAGCCTCGTCTCTGGGACTCTCAAAGAAATCTTACACTCCTGGCATAGAGCGCGAACCAGACGTTGTGCGATAGCGCCAAGTACCGCGGACGACGTGATGTACTGGGGAACGCCCATGTCGGTGAGGCGCGTCAATGCCGATGGAGCATCATTGGTGTGGATCGAGGAGAACACCAGATGCCCTGTCAGTGCCGAACGGATCGCAATCTCGGCTGTCTCAGGGTCGCGAACCTCCCCTACCATGACCACGTCTGGATCAGACCTGAGAACAGTCCGCAATCCGGATGCGAACGAAAGTCCGATCCTGGTATTGACTGCCATTTGTGTGATGCCACTCATCTGATACTCGACCGGATCCTCGATGGTGATCACCTTGCGGGTAACATCAGCAACCTCATGAAGGCATGCGTACAGCGTTGTAGACTTTCCTGAGCCCGTCGGTCCTGAAACCAAGATCGCCCCATACGGCCTGTGGATCAGTCGCATCAAGGAGTCCATCATGCCGTCTGACAGCCCTAGTTGCTGGACAGAGTGGAAAGCGAGTTCCGAGTTTAGAATTCGTAACGTCAGGGCCTCGCCATTAGGCGTCGGGAGGCTCGCGACTCTGATGTCGACTGCTCGTTCGTCAACCTTGACTGATATCCTGCCGTCTTGGGGTAGGCGCCTCTCGGCGATATCCATCTCGGCCATGATCTTGATGCGACTTGTAACGCCCGGCCGTACGCTGGAGGGAAGTTCCATCACTTTACGCATAACGCCGTCGACCCGGTATCGGATGGTGAGCGACCTGAGCTCTGGCTCGAAGTGGATATCGCTAGCGCCTTCTCGGACTGCCTCCATGATGACCTGGTTGACCAATCTGACGATCGGTACATCGTCGGCAGCCTGCAACTCGATCTCTTCATCGACGTTCTTCGCGCTTTGAACGATGTCCTGAAGAGCATCGGCAGAGACTATGAACTTATCGATAGCGTGCCTGACCTGTGAAGCACTAGCAACGACAGCCCTGACGCGGTACCCAGTCCTCATCTCTACGTCGTCGATGGACTCTATGTCGAGGGGATTGGCCATGGCTAGGATGAGCACGTCTTGATCGAAGCCGATTGGAAGTATTTGCCGCCTCTTGGCCATCCGCTCGGGAAGCAGTTGACTAGCCGTGCGATCGATGGGATACGTCAGTAACGAAACATACTCCAGGTCCTTTTGTCTAGCTAAGGCGTCAGCAATCATATCTTCGGTGAGTACGAGCGTCCTCACCAGCACTTCGCCCAGTCGGCCGCCATCCCGTGCCTGTAGCGCTAGGGCTTCAGTCAGCTGATCACGAGTGATGACACCGCTCTCGATCAGCAGTTCTCCGAGACGATCTCCTTTGAAGTTCAAATGGGCCTCCAACTAGACTCGACCGACTCAAAGTCGACCATACAAGAATGATTGCGATCCAATCGTATGTCAAAGCCTGTTGCGACCTACGCTAAGTATCCATTCACAAAGGATGATGAAGAGGATCGTTGCCACCATGTCGGTATCGAAAACCCCGCCGAAGGGGGTGATCATAACCGGTAATCCAAGTTCAGGAGTGAAAAGGACCCCGAGATTTGCGATCCAGGAGCCAATCGGGTGGGCTTCTATGACACCAAAGAACCGGACGATGGTTGATACAGTGAGCAGCACAGCCACGATCAGGAATAGATTAATGAATAGTGTGACTAAGGACCGGGAAAGTCTCTTCACTGTCATGGGCTCCGAGTCTTATGCCAAAACATCCGCGTAAGCAGCAGAATAGTACATGAGCAAGGCAAGGTTCAATCGGTAGATTGACGACTACATGGAATCAGCGAATGGCATCCGAGATCGATCTGGCGATCATCTTGTGGGCGACGGCATCAGCTGCGATCGGATACTCTTCTCGAATGGTTGCAAGCACCTCTTGGACCCTGTCCGCCCGGCACTCAGGCAATGCCATCAACTCGCCACGCAGCTGTTCGATCAGAGCGCTATCCGGGTTAGCGCACGAAGAATCGCACGACATGCCCTCATCGCCACAGCGCTGCTCGGAAGTTCGAAGATATTCTATGACCTGGGTGAGCTGTTCGTCTGAAATGATCATGTCTCACTTATCGGACAATACCCAGATCTTCTTGAACGAATTCGTAATCGCTTCTGAGGCATTTTTCGAGAACCCCGCGTCACAAATAGGTTGGCAGAATGGGCAAGAAATTGGGGGAGCCCCAAGGCCGGCACCTTGAGGCTCAGGGGTAAGGGGTTGCGCTCTCGCGCAACACATCGTGAATATTATCTCAAGCTCGTGAATTACGCAAGCAATGAGTGTTCCACATTGGGGTCGGACTAATGGATACACCAACCAAGGCGAATACGCTACTCTTCCATTATTGTCGCCCTGATTCTTCGACCCTGCAAGGAGGAGTCGAGTTGGATACGATCTCCCGCGCGCCCAAGCCCTCATCAACCGCCGAAGAACTCGCTCGGGACATCATGGGCGTTTTGCAGAATGGCCCTGATGGCGATCCTGGGTCCTTCGAGGAACTGGCGATGAGAGTCTTCACCCATCAATTCGCGAACAACGAGCCATATCGCGACTACTGCAACGCGGCTGAAGTTTCACCGGGTTCCATCCACTCACACCGCGAAATCCCCGCCTACCCCACCTCGGCATTCAAGAGCGAGATCGTCACCTCCTTTCCCTTCTCAGAAGCCGTGCAGTCGAATATCACCAGCGGCACAACCTCGCCTAACGAGCGAGGACGCATATTTCGAGACAGATTAGGTTTGGAGCTCGTTCTCGAGGCTAACCGGATCGTCACTGAAAACTACATCTTCCCCGATCTTCAAGACGGGCAGCGGTGTCGGATCTTGATCTTGGCCCCGAGCCCCAAAACAGCGCCTTCTATGGGCATGGCTATCGGCATGGAGGCCACCCGCCAGCATTTCGGGACACCCGATTCGATGTTTCTAGTCGATCACGGTGGAGTGGATGTCAGGAGTCTAGTCGATGCGTTGCGTCATTCCGAATCTACAGGCGTTCCGGTTGCATTGATAGGCGCCACCTCGGCGTACGTCTACTTCCTGAGTCGCTGTCAGAAGAAGAACATCCGCTTTGCTTTACCGGCCGGTAGCCGACTGAGCGATGGTGGCGGATACAGGGGACGCTTCGGCGAGATGACCAGGAACCAGTATTACGAACTGGTGCAGGACGTCTTGGGCGTCCCATCTACTCACTGCGTCAATATGTTAGGGATGGCAGAAAGCGGAACGAACTATGCCGATGACTCACTGCGCAGCTGGCATCATGGTACTGACGGTCCGCGACACAAGGCGATTCCAGCCTGGTGTCGGGTGTACAGCGTCAGTCCAACGACAGGAGAGGTTCTCCCTCACGGCGAGGTTGGGTTGCTGAAACACTACGATCTGGTCAATCTGCCCGCGGTTCTCGGCGTTCAAACCGACAATCTCGGGTACACGGACGAGCGGGGCGGTTTCGAGATCATCGGACGGGCACAAGTCGTGGATGGGAAGGTAGCCGAACTTCCGAGCGACCATGCAGTCGGCCCAATGGGCGACTCGAGGATATTCCGACTACTCGAGGGCTACATGAACTTCTCGATCGACTTCAAGATGGGGCGCATAAAGGGGCAGGGCAAGAAGTCGTCCTAGCCTCCGGTTGTCAGCCCAGCAGGTTGAAGAGCATGATGAATGGCTCCAGGCCGAAGAGGAGTGGCGCAACACCTAATGCCGCTAGCAGGGTGGCACCGATCAAGGCACCGGCAATGGCTGGACGATCGATGCTGGGGGCGAGAGCGCTGTCGGAATCGATGTCCTGGTCCGACTCTTCGAAATAGACCGACTTCAGGATCTTGCCGTAGTATCCGAATGAAACCACTGAGCCCAGGAATCCAATAACCGCCAGATATAGCAGGCCGGAATCGATCGCGGAGCCGAACACAAGGAGCTTGCCCCAGAATCCAGTCAACAAAGGAACGCCCGTCATCGACAACAGGGCCACTGCAAGTGTACCGGCCAGTAGTGGACTTCTCGAAGCCAGTCCGCGCATCCCAGCAATCGATCCGTCCCATCGTGGACAAACGGCACGATAGGCCTCAGCCACGATGAACGTCGTACACGCAGCGATCGCATAGCCACCAACGAGAATCATGGCGTACGCATACGCAGTCAGATCGATGGCCACTGCGATCAGCAGATAACCTGCATGTGCGATTCCGGAATACCCAAGCATCCTGCCATAATCGGATTGGCGAAGTGCACCCAGATTCCCAAAGACGATGGATGCTATGGCCAGTACAGAGAAGACCAGGGTCGGGTCGACTAGAGAGAACTCGACTTCGGCAACCGGTCTCATA
>DBEG01000073.1 GCA_002293965.1 Actinobacteria bacterium UBA912
TGGTCGGGCTGACAGGATTTGAACCTGCGACCCTCTGCTCCCAAAGCAGATGCGCTACCAAGCTGCGCTACAGCCCGACACCATCCCCTACGGCGGCCGTCATCCCGACCGACGCCAGAAAGGGAGCATCGCCCAGTATATTGGTGTGAGCGTCCCACGTCGATAGTTTTGTTTGGGATACCTGTTGGATTCGGGTGATTCGCATGCCCTCGGGTATGCTCGGCGGCTGAAATTGACAACGCGATCCTCCTTTGGGAGCATCAGGGTCCGATGTTCATCGATGTGATGGGAGCCTAAGCAATGCCCGAGACCAGCTCGATTCTTGCCTGGACCTTCATTGACGAGTGCCCGATCCCTGGCGATGTCAACGACCTACTCGTTGAAGGTGAGACTGCAGTGGCAGCCTACAAGACCTTTCGTGATACGGCGATCTTCACGAGCAAGCGACTCATCGTCCGAGACGCCCAGGGGCTCAGTGGCAAGAAGGTCGAAGTGTACTCTCTGCCGTACTCCTCGATCATGATGTGGTCCTCGGAGAATGGACGCGGACTGCTCGACTTCACTTCGGAGATGGAGCTTTGGACCCGTGTCGGCCACATCAAGGTCAATCTTCACAAGGGAATTGATGTACGTCGCCTGGACAAGCTGATCTCCGAAGCCGTCCTCTGATCGCATGATTGGCCAGCCCGGACCAGAAGGAACCTAGATGTCCTCGCGAGTCCGCAGAACACCATTGGCCGCCATCATCGTGTTGATGCTTGTGGGCGCATCGGCTGTCGTGATTCACGATGACTCAAGGAACTGGCTGCTCTCTCGCTTGCGCGGAGATCGCACTGTAGGTGACGTACTCGCGCCCAGGTACCCGAAGGCATCTACCGCATCATCGGACTGAATCCCAACAGTACATTCCACCTATCGATGAAGCTCGACTACCCCAACGAGTTCGATCTTGAGCAGGCCCGCCGAGAAGGTCGCGAGAACCTGGGTGGCGACATCTTCATACATGGCAGGGATGTCTCGATAGGCTGTCTTGCGATGGGCGATCCCGTCATCGAGGAGTTGTTCGTGTTGGCAGCTGACACCGGTATCGCAAACGCAACGGTGGTTATCGCACCGTCCGATCCACGTCGGGCGCCGCTTGTCGCAGATATCGAGGGCGCTCCTGACTGGCTGCCAGCGCTCTACGAGAAGATCACCGAAGCCTTCGAGCCGTTGGCGGACGACGAGCAGCTCTAGGCGGCGACCTTCGCAGTCACTTCGGCGACAGCTGCGCCCGAAGGGCGGCTAGCGCTGCACCTCGGTGTGAGATTGCGGTCTTCTCGGCGAGGGAGAGTTCGGCCATCGTGCGGCCTGGGACCGCGTCGGGCAGGAAGAGCGGGTCGTACCCGAAGCCTGCCTCCCCGCGCGGCGCGATACCGATGTGGCCCTCGCAGGAACCTTGCGCCACGAGTTCGGAGCCGTCCTCGGCGATGAGCACGATCACGCAGCGGAACCGGGCCCTTCGGCGATCAGCGGCAAGCCCATCGAGTGCCGAGAGGAGCTTTTCGTTGTTGAGCGCATCGGTCGCGTCGTCGCCAGCGTATCGGGCTGAGCGGACACCTGGTGCTCCGTCGAGGGCGTCGACCTCGAGCCCGGAGTCGTCAGCGAGTGCCGCGCAGCCAAAAAGCTCGAAGGCCGCGCGTGCCTTGATGCGGGCGTTGGCGAGGAAGGTCTCACCGGTCTCCTCGGGCTCGATCCACACTCCAGCCTGCGCAGCCGCCACGAACTCGAAGCCGACATCGTGCAGCGCGGCCTGAATCTCAGTGACCTTGTGCGCGTTGCCGGTGGCCACTACGACTCGCCGAAGGTCCTCGGCGGTGTTGGGACCCTGCTCAGAACTCGAAGACATCGCCCTGGCCCTCGATGACGCGCCGCTGGAATGCCGCGATGCTCTCGATGCCTGCCGTAGCCATGTCGAGCATCGAGTTCAGGCGGTCGCGATCGAATGGTGTCTGCTCGCCTGTGCCCTGCACCTCGATGAAGCGGCCTTCGCCGTCCATGACGACGTTCATATCGATCTCGGCGGTCGAGTCCTCAGCGTAATCGAGATCGAGTACGAGGTTGCCGGCGACCATGCCGACGCTCGTTGCCGCGACCTGGCCCAAGAGCGGGACCTCGGGGATCCTGCCAGCATCACACCAGGTTGCAAGCGCGTCGTGGACAGCAAGATAGGCTCCGGTGACCGCCGCTGAACGTGTGCCGCCGTCTGCCTGGATGACGTCGCAGTCGACGTAGAGCGTGACCTCGCCGCCTAAGCTGCGCAGGTCGATGATCGAACGCAGCGAGCGGCCGATCAGGCGCTGGATCTCATGGGTGCGACCTTTGATGCCGCCTGTGGTCGACTCGCGACGGCTGCGCGTGTGCGTGGACGCGGGAAGCAGCGAATATTCGGCTGTTATCCAGCCCTGGCCCTTGCCTTTGAGCCACGGGGGCACTCCGTCGGTAAGCGTCGCCGCACACAGCACGCGGGTGTCCCCGAGCTCGAACATGCAGCTACCGTAGGCATGCCGAAGGTAGCGTCTGGTCGCTTTGATCGGGCGCAACTGGTCGGGTCGACGTCCGTCGGGTCGTGTCATGGTGTATCTCCTTCTTCGAGGTCGTATGTGTCGAACTCGGCGGCGATCGAAACATTGCCGCCGAAGGCCGCCTGGGCCTCTCTAAGCATCGCAACTTTATCGTTGGTCGGCCAGATGTGTGTGAGGATCAGGTGCCCTGCCTGCGCTTCGCGTGCCAGGTCACCAGCTTGCGCAGCAGTCAGGTGGGCGGCGCGATCCTGGTAGGCCTGGGGCAGGGTCGCCTCGGCAATAAGAAGCGAGGCTCCGCGGGCGGCTTCGAGTACGGTCGGGCCGGGTGCGGTGTCGGAAGTGTAGCAGACGCGTGCACCGGAAGCGCTCTCGGCCATGAGTGCGAAAGTCGGATCGATGTGATCCACCAGTCGCGGCGTGATCGTCAGCTCGCCGAAGCGCACGGTCTTCTCGGCGGTGAGCTCGTGGACGACGAACGCCTCGGCGAGCTCGGTGCGACCGCGTTCTGAGAGCAGGTAGCCGATGCGCTCGAAGAGGCCGGGCGGCAACCAGAGCGCGAGTGGGGCCAGCGGGCCTTGGGGGGCGTAGCGCAGAAGCGCGGCGAGTGCGTAGATGTCGAGGAAGTGGTCGGGGTGCTCGTGCGTGATGAAGACCGCGTCAAGAGTCGTGGGGTCCGCTACGGCCGCCAGGTTCGCGACGACGCCGTTGCCGCAGTCCATGAGCACTCGGGCCCCAGCGTGTTCAACCAGGTAGCCTGAGCAGGCCTGACCGGGTCCTGCGTACGACGCCGAGGAGCCCAGGACGGTCACCCGCATGGGGTCCCCTCCCCGGTCGGCCCGAGCGTTGCGAGCATCGCAAGCGCATCCGGCGACGGTAGGCTGGCGAGTGCTTCCAGTCCGACCTGCTCGACGGCTCCCATCGGCTGCCTGAGGATCCGCGAGCCCAGGCGGCTGAACTCCTCGGCGGGGCCGGTGGTCGCGAAGCGATGTGACGCGGGCGTGCCGACAGCGGCGCGCTGCCCACGACGCCCAAGGTTGTCGGCGACCTCGCGCGCGGTCTCCTCGGCAGAAGAGATCAGCTGCACGCCACGGCCGACCACCTGTCCGATAGCTGTTGTGAGCAGCGGGAAGTGTGTGCAGCCCAGGATCAGCGTGTCGATCCCGGAGCGCTTGAGCGGGTCGAGGTAGTCGCGTGCGATCTCGTGGAATGACGGGCGGATGAAGACCTCGGTAAGCTCGGAGAGGCGCTCTTCGACCACACCCGGACCCATGCGCAGTCCGGCTTCGACGACATCGACGAACTTGGGCGTAGCCGCCGAGAAGACCGTCACGCCGGCGTCCAGAGCGCGGACCGCCTTGCTGTACGCACCCGTGTCGATCGTCCCTTGGGTGCCTATGACGCCGACGGCTCGGTTGACGGTCGCATGGACAGCCGCGCGTGCGCCGGGCTCGATGACGCCGATCACTGGAACGCCGAACGCCCGCTGTGCGAGTTCCAGACCTGCCGCCGTGGCGGTGTTGCAGGCGATCACGACGAGCTTGACGTCCTGGGCGATAAGCCAAGAGCCAATCTCGAGTACGAATCGTCGGACCTCGCCTAGATCCCGCGGACCGTAAGGGCACCGGGCGGTGTCACCCAGGTAGACGATCGACTCCCCGGGTAGCGCATCCATGATCGCCCGGGCTACCGTCAGGCCGCCAAGACCGCTGTCGAACACACCGATCGGTCTGGAGTCCATCAGGACCTGCCTGCAACGAGGGCCACGAGTTCTTCGGCGATCGCGTGGACCGGGAGTACCTTGTCGGCCGCACCGAGTCCGACTGCGGCACCTGGCATCCCCCAAACAGTGGAGGTCTTCTCGTCCTGAGCGATGGTCGGCGCGCCCTTGTCGTGCAGCATCTGGAGGCCGATGGCGCCATCAGCGCCCATGCCGGTCAGGATGACCCCAAGAGCATTACGCCCCAAAGTCTTGGCCACACTCTCGAGCAGTGTGTCCGCGGACGGAATGTAGAGCTGCCCCGAGGAGGGTTGAGCGAAGCGCATCACGAGCCCATCCATCTCAAGGTTGGTGCCTGTCTGGGCGAAATAGGCCGCGCCCGGCTCGGCGTTACGCCCGTCCTCAGCTTCGCGCACCTTGATCTTGCAGCCAGAATCGAGCCAACTCACCAAGCCGGGGATGAATCCTTCGGCGATGTGCTGGGCGATGACCAGCGGAACCGGAAAGTCCTTGGGCAGACTGCCGAGTATAGTGAGGAGTGCGGACGGCCCTCCGGTGGAAGACCCTATCGCCACGAGCGAACAACGGCCCGAGGGTGCGGGAGCCGCCAGCGGCTCCACGCCAGCTGGAGTAGGCCGGGTGCGTCGACCCCTGATATGGGTGATGACCTTGATCCGGGCCAAGACCTTGACCTTGCGGATGATGTCGAGCCCTATGGCTTCGAGATGCGCCCAGTCCTTGGGCTCAGGTTTCTTGAGCACCTCGAGCGCACCCATCTCGAGAGCATCGAAGGCTCGGCCCATCCCCTCGCCGTAAACAGAAGACGAAACCACAAGAATAGGGGTCGGTGTGTATGCCATGATCTGCTCAGTAGCTTGGAGTCCGTCGCATCTGGGCATGTGGATATCCATGGTCACCAAGTCAGGACGCAGGCGAGCAACCTCTTCGACAGCCTCAAACCCGTCTTTGGCGGTTCCCACGACCTCGATGTCAGGATCGGTCGACAGGATCTGCGAGAGCATTTCCCTGGCCAGCGCCGAGTCATCGACAACAAGCACCCTGATGGGAGTGCGCGCGCTCAATTCTCATCCCCTTCGATCATCGCCGGGTCACCTGATCAGACGCTCGACTGTGTCGAGCAGCGTATCCTGATTGAACACCGACTTGGTGATGTAGGCGTCGGCACCGGCCTCGACGCCCTCGGCCTTCTCCTCGTCGCGCTCAAGAGAGGTGACTATGATGACCGGGATGCGTGTCAGTGTCGGGTCGGCTTTGATCGCACGCGTCAGTTCGAAGCCAGTCATATTCGGCATCTGGACATCGGTGACTACCGCATCGACCTTGAGGCCCTCCTGGAGTCTGGCAAGTCCCATCGCGCCATCCATAGCGACCTCGACCTCGTAGCCGGCAGCCTCGAAGATCGAGCGCTCCAGCTCACGTGTGGTGAACGAATCCTCGCAGATCAACACCTTGGGGGGTCCGGTTCGCGTCTTCTCCTCGGCGGCAACATGACTCTGCCGTGAGCGACTGCGTGCCCAGTCCATGAGATCGGGGACGTTGAGGATCGGTACGATCTCTCCTGCTCCCAACACCGTGACCCCGGCGACGTTGTCGATCTTGCGCAGATGCGAGCCGAGTGGCTTGATGACGATCTGCTGCTCACCGACCAACGCATCGACAATGAATCCGATCCTGTGTCCGGAGAACCCGATCGTCGCGATCGGGATCTTCTTGCCTTCGTGTCCCCGATGGGCGACACCTAACACGTCGCCGAGACGAACCAGCGGGACGGTCCTCCTCTGACGTCTTATGACCTCACGCCCTTCGGCACTTATGATCTCGTCGGGGGTCACCCGGAGTGTCTCCTCGATGCTGCTCGTGGGCAGTGCGAAGACCTGGTCGCCGACTCTTAGCAACAGTGCCCTGATGATCGCTAACGTAAGTGGCATCGTTAGACGGAAGACCGACCCCTTGCCGAGCTCGGTCGTCACATCGAGGGAGCCCTTGAGTTTCTCGACGATGAATTCGCGAACGACGTCCATGCCAACGCCGCGACCGGAGATTTCGGTGATTATCGAACTCGTGGAAAATCCTCTCTCGAAAATCAGGTACGTGGCCTCCCGATCCGACATGGCCGCGGCCTCGTTCTGGGAGATGTACCCTTTGCGCACTGCAGCCGCCCGGACCTTCGCTGGGTCTATCCCCGCTCCGTCATCAGCGACTTCGATGACGATCCTGTCCCCCTCTTGATGCGCCGTCATCTTGATCGTCCCTGTCGGGGGCTTCCCGGCAGCTATGCGCTGTTCCAAAGGCTCGATCCCGTGGTCAACTGCGTTGCGCATGATGTGGATGAGAGGGTCGTTGATCTCCTCAAGGACCTTCTTGTCGAGCTCGGTGTCGCCGCCCTCGATAACGAGGTCCACATCCTTCTTGAATGATCGAGCAAGATCCCGCATAGCCCTGGGGAACGTCTGGAAGACGGTCGATACTGGTAGCATGCGGATCCGCATACCCTGCTCTTGCAGGTCGGCGACTACCATCGATGCACGGGCGATATCCTCGTTGAAGTTCTTGAGGAGGGCCGCTTGGTCCCTTCGGCGATCCGCAAGCTGAGCGTCCATCCGACTGGATTCCTCAACAAGGATGGCCATGGCCTCATCATCGAGATCCAGTGAGGTCAGGTGGGCCTTGATGCGCACCCACGTCTGCCATATTTGGTGCAGCTCGCCGACTCCCTGCCGGAGCTCGACGAGTTTCTGCTCTTCCTTGATCTGCGAAATGACGACTTCGCTGATCAAGTTGAGCAATCGATCTACCTGCGATGTCTTCACCCTGATGGTTTGTTGGACCTTTGCCTGAAGCTTGTCATCGCGCTTGACTTCGACGCAGGTACCGTTCTCACTGGCTTGATCATCCTCGGCTTCGCTTTGCTCGTCTTGTTGCTCGATGGTCGCTACCTTCTCAGGCTCATCTTCGGATGGGGGGGCCTGTTGGACAGGAGCCGTCGGCGGCGCATCCGCCTGCTCCTGGGGCCCGGTGGCTGCCGCGGTCAACTTCGCTTGGAGCGCCTCAAGGTCCAGGAGATCATCGGCGTTCTTCCCGCCGTTGTCCGCAAGGTAGAGGATGGCGTCGAGAGCCTCGAAGAAGTAGTCGCTCATAGGCTGCGTGTAAGGCATCTCTTTCGAGGCGACCTTCACCATGATGTCTTCGAGACGGTGTGCAATGTCGGATATCTCGAGCAATCCGACCATCCGTGATGAGCCCTTGAGTGTATGGGCGTCACGTAGCATCCTGTCGAGGATCTCTCGGCTGTCAGGATCCGCCTCAAGAGCTATGACATCCTCATTGAGACGCTGCAGGAGATCTTGTGCTTCCTCCTGGAACTTGGATATGAATGCACTACGGTCGAATTCGACCATCCGTGGTCTCCCTGTCGAACGGCTCGGACTAATCGATGATCTTGAAGGCCGCGCCGATCTGGCTCGATTCCTTGGCGATAGTGGCCAGATGCTCAGCGGTTGCGGCTACCTGCCGACCGCCTGCTGCAGTCTGCTGCGCTACAGCCGCGACTTCCCGCATCACACGTACGACCTGCTCGGTTGCACTCTTCTGTTGTTGAGTAGCCGCCGAAATCTCCTTGGCAGCGATAGTCGTCTGTTCGATCATCTCTAGGATCTGCTCCAGCGACTCTCCGGTGACATGCGCCAGCTCCACGCCACCTTGCACCTGCTTCATCTCCTGCTCGGTTGCAAGCACGAGCTCATTGGCGGAGCTTTGGATCTCGGTCATGATGTGCGATATCTCACCAGTCGACTCCACGACTGATTCGGCGAGCTTGCGAATCTCGATGGCTACCACCGAGAATCCCTTGCCTGCCTCGCCTGCCCGCGCTGCCTCGATGGCCGCGTTGAGAGCCAGGATTTTCGTCTGATCAGCGATCGAGTTGATCATTCCGAGGACTTGACCGATCTGTTGACTACGCTCTCCCAAGAGCAGGATCTTGTTCGCCGAAGACTGACTGTGCGCTTTGATGTTCTCCATGGCCGACAGCGAGTTGAACACCGCTTGCTGACCCGATTCGGCACTGCCGAGGGAGGCCTCGGCCATGCTCACGACCTGATTCGCGTTGTCTGCGATCTGCCTGTAGGTGGCGGCCAGCTCCTCCATGGTTGCGGTTGTCTCGCTGATCGAAGCTGCCTGCTCCGCCGAGCCGGAGGCCTGTTGCTCGGTGGCGGAGAGGATATCGTGGGAGGATTGCGCCAGGCGTGCGGACGATTCATGGCTCTGGCGTATGAGATAGACGATCAGGTCAAGCATCTGATTGTAGGATTTCGCCAGAACGCCGAACTCATCCACGGATTTAACGTGGACTTTATGCCCGATCTCGCCCTGACAGGAAGCCTTGACACTCTCGACCACAAGAGTCAGAGGGGCCATGAACCGTTTGCCTATCATATAGAAGAGCGTGAACCACACAACGCCGATCGCTATCATCACACCTGCCAGGGTCAGCAATCGGTCGAACATGTCGGGAATCGAATGACGATAGTCACTGAATATCCAAAGCGCGACGAACAGCTGCAGTAGAGAGAACGCGCCGAACAGGAGCATGTTCACGAGCGAATACTTGTAGAGAAAGTTGCCCCTGATGGATTGGACGAGCTTCTTCATCTTGCTGCCTCCCTGGCGATGATCATTTCGCTGAGCCTATCGGTACAAGGACACTGTTCGCATTGACGATTCCAACGAGCCGCTCATGATGATATACCGAGCCGACGATGAACTGGGCATTCACCCTGTCGATGATCGATAACGGGGGCTCGATGTTCTCTTCGGCGACCTCTATGATATCTCCGATCTCATCGACCACGATCGCAGTTACGACCTCAGTGTTCTGGATGACGACGGCTGGAGCTGTCACAGAGCCGGGAACGAACTGCCCTAGCCCCATCAACTTCGCAATGTCGGTCACAGACACCATCTCTCCTCGAATATTGACCACCCCGAGGATCGAGGCCGGCGTGCAGGGGATCGCTGTGATCTCATACTCGCGATAGATCTCGCGGACGTCCTCGACCCGAACCGCGTACCATTCCTCGCCCAGACGGAACAAGAGTAGTCCGACAAGAACGCCTGTGACCTCGTCGACTCCTTCGTGAGCCAGCGACTCGGCCCGCTTGCGCAGAGTCGCTGCGACTTCATCGGCCCACACATCATTGCCCGTAGGGCTGGGTTGACGCATCTTCACCCGCCTTCACGATTCCTATCTGCCCCGACTAAGAACAACCCCTGTACGTCAAGCAGCACGACCAACTCTTCGCCCAAGCGGCAGATACCCAACATCACATCAGCCAGCGGGTGTAGGGCAGGAACCGGAGACAGTGAGCCTTCCGGCAACACGACGACATCGTCGACTTCATCGACTATCATCGACACGAACCCGCCTAGGACTTTACAGATGATCATCGGAGTGTCGATATCGTAGGGTCGGGGAGGTAGTCCCAAGAACTCACGGAGATAGAAAACTGGGATCACCGTTCCGCGGAGGTTCATCATCCCGACGGCCAAGCCCTGTTGGGTCTCAGATTGCGAGAACTCGACTACTTGCTGGATCTCCTGAACCACCTGGATGGGCAGACAGAACCTTGATTCGCCCAGCCGAAAAGCCACTACCTGTTCAATGTCCCCACTCGAAGATGCGGGGCTGACGGCATTAGCGACTTCGTCTTGTGTCTCTGATTGCGACATCGGTGGTGGATGCTCCCGTCAGCTTGAGGGTTGTGAGAATCGCAGGACTCTGTCGAACTCTTCCGGGCTTACGCGCCCTTCGGCGACTCGCGCAACGCCCGAAGCAAGCATCGATCGCATACCCGCCGCTCTTGCAGCCAGAGATATCTCTTCGGCCATCCCGCCTCGGGCTATGGGAACACGAACCTGTTCGGTGAATGGCAGGACCTCGAAGATCCCGGTCATCGACTGGAAGCCAGAACCGACACATGCAGGACAACCTGCGCCTTTCATCAGAGTTGCGTCTGCGGGCAGACCCGGAAGGACGTCCTTCGGGCCCGCGGCGACCGGCCCTGTGCACTGTGGGCAGTTCAGTCTGACGAGGCGTTGCCCAACGCCGAGCGTTAGGGCCGATGCGAGGGAGACGGGCTCCGCTCCCAGATCCAGCATGCGGCGTACACCAGCAACGATATCGCCTCCGGAGAACGACGCGATCACCAGTTTGCCCAGCGCGGCTGCCTCGACAGCCAGGTGAACGTCCTCGACGGATTGCATCGGGTCGATGGCCATGACGTCTGTGTCTTGGCGCATCCCGGCTGCAAAGTACGCCGCGGCTCCTACCGGCGCTCCTGGATTGACCAGAACCTGCGCTACCGAGGGGATCTCATACTCGATGGATCGCTCCACAGAGTAGACCGTCTTGCCGACTTGGGCGGCGTGCTGAAGCAGCGCATAGTAGGTCGAAGAGCGCCCTCCCGCTACCGGAGCGCAAACGAGCAGGATTCCGCGTCCGCGCTCGACCATGGCGTGCAGTGCGCGAGTCTCGGCCTCGTTCATGCCGAGCTCGGGCAGCCCTCTTGGCTGAGAGCGGCCACTGCTAAGCGAGACCACCATGCGTTGCCCGGCGATCGTGGGTACCGCCGAGACGGTGATGACCATGTCCCTGTCACCGATGTGCGCCTTGACCCTGCCTAAAGCCGGTCTTGATGCTTGCACCGAGGTCAGCTTCGCGTAGGACTTGACACCCTCGACCAGTGCTCCCTGTAAAGATAGAGGGGCACTGGCGATCTTCTCGAGTTTCCCGGCGATCCTGTAGACGAGGAAGAAGTCGTCTTTGTAAGGTAACAGGTGGATGCGATTCGCGCCCCTGCTCACCGCATTGGCGAGTATATCCGAGACCAACACGGCCACTTTTCCTGGGTCGGCGACTGCCAAGACATCGAGGTCGATCGCTTTCGGACCCGTGGGTATCTCGGCCTGGACTACCTCCTCTATGGAAGAGGTGGGTTCGGCAAGGGGCTCGGACACCTGAGCCATCACCGAGAGTTCGTCGGCAGTCACCTGCGAAACCTCTGGCGCCGCAGCGTCGAAGAAGTCGGCGACGTCGATCACCGAATCGAATTCACTCGCCGGGTCATCAAAGGTCTCCTCGGCAGAGCGATCGATGATTACAGGAACTTCGAGTTCGGGAAGCGAGTGGGCGGACACGCCGTAGTTGATCTCAATGGCCGTCGAGACTGAGACGGGGTCAGCGAGAACGGCTTCTACCTCGAGCCCAAGGACTGAAGCGATCTCGTCTAGCCGGAAGACATCGACCGCCTCGCCAACGGCAACCGTCAGCATTCCTTCGATCTCGAATAGCGGGAGCATTTTGTATGTGAACGCCAGTTTGGCCGGAACCAGTTGAAGGGCATCCTCGTCTGGGGCATAACTCGAGAGCTCCACCCTGGGGATGCCCAGCTCGCTCTCCAGGACGCTTTCAAGGTCCAACATCGAGACCAATCCTCGCTGCACGAGCATATCGCCGATACCCAGGCCGCCAGTGCCCCCTGCCTCGGTGACACTTGCGACCTGTTCGCCGGTCAAAAGGCCGGTGTCTGCCAGTGCTGCAAGGACCTTCGAGGTGATCGACTCGGTCATCGTATTTGCCTACCCTTGCACCTTGGAGAGCTCTTCGCCTACAGCTTGTAGCAGACGCTCGGGCTCGATCGGCTTGGTCAGGTACTGATTGGCACCTGTCCTTATGCCTGTCGCCATGGCTTGCTCTTCGGTCTTGGCTGTGAGCATTATGATTGGGATTGC
Organism: Actinobacteria bacterium UBA912; assembly: GCA_002293965.1. Taxonomy (GTDB): domain Bacteria; phylum Actinomycetota; class Coriobacteriia; order Anaerosomatales; family UBA912; genus UBA912. The sequence continues at coordinate 12,091 of DBEG01000073.1, forward strand.
CTTGTACTTGGCGTCGAACTTGAGGAGTCGGCAGACGCGATATCCATCAAGCTTTGGCAACATCACATCCAGCAGGATGAGGTCGGGCATCTCGGCACGTGCCTTTTCCAGCGCCTCAGCTCCATCGACTGCGGTTATGACCTCATACCCTCCCGACTCCAGGATAGCTTTGATCATCTCCAGAATGGTTGGGCTGTCATCGACAGCCAGGATTCGATTACTGGCCATTGTCCCTACTCCCCTCTTCGAGAAGATGTCGTTGCTGCTGCGGTTTGGATAACTCCACACTAACCGACCTCATCACATACTCCTTCGACACTCTACCAGACTGCGTTCAACGGTACTGGATAGAAGATCCAGTCTGAATCCACTCATGAATTTGACCCAAGCGCCCTCCGGGTTCTCGTACAAAGCCCTGAGCGTAAGTTCATACTCCTTGCAGGCATCCTTCGTCGCGCCCGTCGAGCGATACAGATTCCCCAGATTCAGGTGGGCCAAGGCGAAACCGGGATCGATGTAGATGGTGCGCTTGAACTCCGATATCGCGAGGGTCCGCTCTTCGCGCCTGAGATGGATGATGCCGAGGAGGTAACGGGCCGAAGCCATCAACGGGTCGATGGATATGGCCTTTCGGCACTCATCGTAAGCAGCATCCAGGTTGCCGGTGTCCGCCCACGCATTAGCCGCGAGTAGATGGGCCGTGGCGTTCCTCGGCTCGACCTCCAGAATCTTCGCGGTCAGTTCGAGTACCTGGGAGTGACCGCCTGCGATCGAAGCTTCTTCGGCCTGTTGTTGCAGCGAAGCGACGTCCACTTCGACAGGCCTTCGCACTCGCGCCGGCACCCGAGCCGAGGGTCGTTCCTGTGTTGGGGTGACTCTCTCTGCGCCCCCCCTCGCCGAAAGTGTCGTCGATTTGCGCAACTGCGGCTTGCGATACAAGAATACCCCGCCGATTTCGACGGGTTCGAACTTGTCTGAAACCGTGGTCAGCGTCTCGGAGTGCCCGATGAACAGGTAGCCACCAGGATTGAGGGAGTCAAAGAGGTTCTGGACAACTCGGCGGGTCGATTCGAGGCGAAAGTAGATTGTGACATTTCGGCAGAAGATGATGTCCCAGTTGCCCATCAGCGCGATCGGATACGGCTCCTTGATGAGGTTGTGATACTGGAAGCTCACGGCATTCCGAGGACCTTCGGCGATTCGAACGCCCTGGTCTGTGGGCACGAAATGTCGATCAACGATCGCTGGCGAAAGGGTGGAAACGCTTTTTGCGGGGTACTCGGCCTTTTTTGCCCTGAGCAGCGCACTGGTGGAGACATCCGTTCCCATGACCTCTATGGTGTACCCGAAAGCCTCAAGGCCTGAATCGATCAGGTTCATGGCGATCGAGTATGGCTCCTCACCGGTGGAACATCCCGCGGACCATGCGCGGAATCGACGATCCGCCGGTGCCTTGTTGGCCAGCAGTTCCGGTACGACGCTGGTTCGCAGCGCATCGAACTGCTGGGGGAAGCGATAAAAACTCGTTTCATTGATCGTGATGAGGTTCATGAGCTCGTTGAACTCGTTGTCGCTCTTCTTGAGGAGGGCGAAGTATTCATCGAGCGACATGTGTCCATGTCGAGTGGCGCGAGTCACCAACGAGACCCGCAGGGAGTCGAGCTTCTGTTCTTCCAGGAAGATCCCGGAGTGCTGATTGATGTAGTCGCGAAACGCTGTGAATTCGGTCGGAGTCAGATCCTTGGGAATCTCGTCTCTGCCATCGATGTCCACCGCTACTCCGCCACCAGCCCTGATTCGGACTCCCCGACCTTGTCGATCAGCCCTGCCGCGTGCATGCCGAAGAGAATCTTGGAGGTCTCGAACTCAGTGTATCCGGTGATCTCCACGAGCTCTTCGACAGAGCGACTATTGTGCATGAAGCAGAGTAGCATCCACTCCTTGGGTTTGAGGTGGATCTCCAGCGACTTGTCCCCCGGAGTGCCGGACATGATGAACCTGGAATCCGGACCGGATATCTTCTGGCGGATCTTGTTCCATAGCTCCAGCCGCCTTGAGGACTCCATGATGATGTTCTCGACCGAAACCGAGATGCCGATATCCTCGCCGTCACAGACCTCGTCCGGCTCGAACCGCAGGTCGCCTTCTTCCCACAGGAACAGGTCGAACAGGGTGTCGTTGATCTGATCCTGGATAAAGCTCTCCAGCATTTTGCCCTCGAGGTAGCCCTCGTCGACAAGGATCTGCCCGAGTCGGCGATCGGCCTTCTCCTTCTTTTGAATCTTCTGCAGCCCAAGTGCCTGCCTAAGCTGCTTCTCGGAAATCACGTCGGCGCTCACCAAACGCCTGCCCAGTGACTCGCGATTCCAGTTGCTGGAAGCGAAGAAGACGCGACCCTTCTTGAAGCAGATGCGACCCTCAGCCGAGTCCTTGGTCATGTAGAGGGTGCCCGTTTTACGACCTGAGGCGAGCAGCCTGAACATGTCTTCGAGAGAGAAGTCTTTGAGGTTGCCCTCAAGCGCCACGTATACCCCTTCGCCACTGTTCGCGCAAATAGCGCGCAACCTACGGAGCTGTACTGGCTCGACACGATCCAAGCGATGTCGACCACCGTCTAATCCTAGCATGAAGGGGCGGTGTGTTACAGATGCAGAGCGGGGCTCATTCGACCGTTCTGGCAGTCGTTGCCTCTGTGGTGAGGCCGGATATCCTCGCAGGCCAGCCCAGGAGAGGGTCAAGAACCCGAGGCCAAATCAGTCCTGGTAGGAACCCGACAACGGAAGTGATCGCCCACAACAAGGCCGAGCCGACCCCAGCCGGTCGCTTTGCGATCCCGAGGTCGAAGAGGTACATGCCCACGGTCCGCCCCGTCAACTTGATCAAAAACGCCAGGTAGAGCGCGTGGACGAATATGATGGTGCCGATGATGATGGCCACGAAGACCGGGATCGGTACCGCGGCCCTGATCGTCGGGAAAGGCAACAGCAGCACCGCCGCGAGTATGGCGATCACGCCATCCACGCCATGAGCGATCCGAACCTTCGCAAGGTCGGCAAGGCCGGCTGACTCGAAATCCTTGAACCTACCCACTTCTCACCCCTGTCACACGATAGACCGGAAGACCGAGACCGCACGGGCGAGCCCCTGCAGATCGGCAGGTGTCATCATACCACCGTCATCGGCGATCGAAATCCCGGGTCGCAGCGCCAGGTCATGCACCCTTTCGGCGAGTCGCCCCGGTGGTTCGTCAGGGGCTGACAGCACCCGCGTCTCCAGCCCGCCGAGAACACCCACCCCCGCACTCGCGGCCGCCTGTGAGAAGCAGTCGAACGCGGGGTCGGGAAGACCACCGGGGTGCACGGTGATGAATCCTTGCGTGCGAGCCGCCGAAAGGGCCCACCGGAAGTCGCCGTCGGAGTGCAGTCCGGCCAGGACCCCGTCCTCGTTTGCGATCTGAGCGAGCTCGCCCAGCAGCGGCAGGATGCGCTCGAGCGCGAAGTCGGGTGCGATGAGCGGGCCGTCTGCGCCCGCCATGTCCTCGGCGATGAGGATTGCGGCCGCACCCAGCGAGGAGCCTCGGCGGACCTGCTCGCGCAAGGCGGGCATCGCGGCTTGCATCTCCGCTGACAGCCCGTCAGGATCCGCCGCGGAGTCCCGCAGCGTCTCGAACCAGCCTCGGCGGTGCGCCACCTCGCCGAAGGGGCCGCTCACGACCCACACCGGTGCGGTTCCTGCGGCCGTCACGCGGTCGAGTGCCTCGGCGGCCCAGGGTTCTTCGGCGGGAATGAACACGAAGTCGAGCCCGATCCGCTCGCAGGCGGCCGCCATCACGGCCGCTTCGGACCCGCGGCCCCAGCCCAGCTCTCTGGCAGCGGCTATGGGCAGGAAGGTAGCGCCGATCGAGCCCGCCGGATCGCCCGCCCCGGGCAGCAGCGCCTCGCGCAATCGTTCGACCGCGACTTTCACCGTACCTGCGACCCCGTCAGACTCGCTCGCAGACGCTTGGCCAGCACAAGCGTAACCACCATAAGGCCCGCGGCGATGGCAAGCGCGACCCCGAGCTCCATCCAGACACCGGAGATCGAACCGCCCATGATCGATACCTGCCAGATGGGTTCAATGACCCAGTACAGCGGGAAGAGCTTGGCGATCCACTGCGGCCACTCGGGGAAGATGTAGAAGATCGCCGGAGCGAACAGCAGGATGCCCGCGCCCTTGATGATCGCGAACATCATGGTCGCGTCCTTGGCGATCACAGCGACAAGAAGCCCGATCGTCGACACCAGCATCGCGCCGACCAGTAGCACCACCATGACCTCGAGCGGCTGCGGCCCCAACGCGCCGTTGAGCAGGAGCGTCATTCCGCTCATCACAGTCGCCAGCGTAACGCCGAAGATCCACTTGCTGACCAGGATCTCGCTGAGTGTCACCGGTGTCACCAGAACCGCCGAAAGGGTGCCTGCCTCCTTCTCTTCGACGAGGCTCGACGAGGGCACGAACACGCCGGAGATCACCAGCGCGTAAAAGACGATCACTGGAATCAGCCGCACCCCGATGGGGAGCCCCTCCTCGCCGAAGGAGACCACCCGGACATCGACCGGAGGAGGTCGCTCTTCGATTCCGCGGATCGAGTCCAGCGCCGTCACCGCGAGGATCACCCGGTTCGAGGCCAGGCTCTCGCCGGAGATCCAGAAGTCGAGCGAGGGTTGCTCGCCTGCGCGGACCATCTCATCGAAATCGGCCGGAAGCACGAACCCAACATCGAGGTCGTTCGCCTCGACGAGTTCCCGCAGCACTTGGGCGTCTTCTGGGCGCGTCAGCTCGATGCCGTCCATCGCGGCTATCGCTCGCGTGACCGCCGAGTCGCCCGCATCGACGATCCCCAGGCGTGGCTTGGGGGCGAACAAGTCTCCGAACGCGAACTGGAACACGATGGTCAGTATGATCGGCAGGATGATCATGTACATGAATGGCATGGAGCGCGGCCCTAGCGCGAAGTCCTTGCGCAGCAATTTGGCTATCCGCCGAAGACTCATAGGGAGTGCACCTTCTTCCTCAGCACCACGAGGCCCACGGCGTAGAGCGCCAGGCCCCAAGCGAGAGCCATCAGCATCGACGGCCAAACGTCAGCCAGAACCGCATCGTAGACGGTCACGCCCACGATCACGTCGAGCAGGGGCCACGTCGGCAGGAAGGTGACCCACGTCGCGGCCGACCCGGGAAACAGGATCGCGAACGCCGGGATCAATAGCGGGACGGTGAAACCCATCGTGTAGAACACCTGCCCCATGAAGTCCTTCCCGGCGGCGCCAGCCACCATGGCCAGACTCGTGAAGATGAGTGCTCCGATCAGCATCGTCAGAGTGAGCGGGAGCCAGTTCGCCGAAGTGAACGCACCCAGCACAGCGAGCACGAACATCCCCTGCACGAACGCGAGCCCCGAGCCGAAGATCGCCTTGGCCGCCAGCATATCGGAAACTCGAGCGGGCGTGACGAGCACTGCCGAAGCGGTGCGCTGCAAGACCTCGACGGAGATCAGCGAGGCCAGCGCGAACGACTCCATGAGCAGGATCATCAGCGCGAACATCGGCAGCATACGGTCGCGCAGCGGGATCTGGTCGCCCATGCGATCGGGCCCTAGGATGATGAGGTCCTCGGCAGGGAAACGCACGGGTAGCTCCTCGCCTGCAAGCTGCCTCGCGATCTCGCGGATGAAGCCCGACATCGCGGCCTGCACCTCGCTCGGGACAGCGGCCTGGGAGTAGACGGTTACCTCGATGTCCCGCTCGCCAGCCAGCACGCGCTCGACGAAGTCGGGCGGGACAGCGACTCCGATCTGCACTTCATCGCCGCTCTCGATGGCAGCCGCCATCTCCTCGGCGGTGTCGAACTCCGTAAGGATGAGGCCCTGCTCCTGGGCCAGGCGCGGCGCATCACGCAGCTCGGCGATGCTCGCCTCGGGGACGCCAAGCGCGGCCAGGGACTCTGCGCTCGCCTCGACCAGATTCTGGACCGACGGCGAGAGCCCGACCGTGATCGTCTCATCCACGGCATCGGGCAGCAGATGATAGAACGCGACCACGATGACGAGCGTCAGCGCGGTCAGGAACAGGTAGAGTTTGTCGCGCGAGAAGACGAGCAGCTCCTTCCTGAGCAGCGCCAAAAGGATCGCCAGGCGCGAGACCGGGGCGCTCATGCCTTCAGGCCCCTCCCGGTCAGCTCGATGAAGATCGCCTCGAGCGTCGCCTCCTCGGTGTGGATGGTCATCAGCTCGGGCGAGGCCAGCAGCGCGGCGATATCTGCCGAGGAGCCCTCGCCGTCAAGCGGGTACGACTCCTCGCGAACGCCGTCGCCATCGCGCAGGCGCACCCGCACGGCCCGCTTGCCGAACCTGAGCTTGAGGTCCTGCGGCGTGTCCAGCGCGACGATGCGGCCCTCGTTGATGAACGCGACCTTGTCGGAGAGCTCGTCGGCCTCGTGCATGTCGTGGGTGGTGAGGAGCACCGCCGCACCGCGCGTCGCCTCCTCCTTGATCATCTTGCGGATCTCGGCGGCAGAGACCGGGTCGAGGCCGGCGGTGGGCTCGTCGAGGAAGAGCACCTTGGGGCGATTGATGAGCGCGCGCGAGATCATGACCCGCTGCCGCATGCCCTTCGAGAAGCCCTGGACGCGCTCTTTTGCGCGCTCGGCCAATCCGACGCGCCGCAGCATCCCCATCGAATCGGGATCCGCGATGCCAAAAAGCGAGGCGAAGAAGTCCAGGTTCTCCAGCGCGCTCATGTTGGGGTAGAGGTTCTTCTCCTCGAAACACACCCCTATCTGCGCCTGGATTTCGGAGTTGTCGCGCTCGATCGGCACGCCGAGGACGGTGGCCTCCCCGCTCTGCTTCGCGAGCTGGCCGGTGAGCAGCTTGATGGTCGTGGATTTGCCCGCGCCGTTGGGGCCCAAAAAGCCCAGGATCTCCCCCGGGGCCACCGAGAACGCGACCTCGTCGAGCGCCTTGGTGGCGCCGTAAGAGTAGCTGAGCCCCTCAACCTTGATCGCCGGTCCAGTCATCGGCTTACCTGCCTTCCGAGAAGGTTGCTGGCCGACTCCCATGATACGCCTGGCCGTAAAGGATGGCTATCGGGGGGATGAGAAAACCCGTCGCTCCGAGGCGATTTCCTCGGAAGGACGGGTTCGTCATTATCGTCGATGGTGGAGGCGCGGAGAATCGAACTCCGGTCCACGATACACCCTCAGGAAGCATCTCCAGGCTCAGTCAGCAGTTGGTTCTCGGCCGACGCATCACCTGATGACTCGCGATGTGTCGCCCATAGCGGTTCGGTCTTTGGTCGCACCATACCGCCCACGTGTGAGACCGCAATTCCCTGAAGTGGCGCCTTGCCGATGGCGGGAATGTCCAACGGGTCGGCGTCGCTACGCTATTTAGGCAGCGAGGGCAAAGTCATTGTCGACGTTTAATCGTCGGTACCCCTGTTTTACGAGGCGAGGAGACCTCGGCCTGCTTCTTCCTTCAAGCACTATCGTGTCGAATCCAGTCGCCCCCGGATGTGGGCCGTCGACTTGTCAAAGAGCCCCGCGCGCAATTGCGGCGTGCATACATTATACCCCGGTGCGCAAGACCACTGCCGAAGTGGGGCTAGCCGCCGCGGTTCCTCTCGGCCATCGCGCGTTCGGTCTCGCGCTTCTGGTCGCGCTCGGCGATCGATGCGCGCTTGTCGTAGAGCTTCTTGCCTCGGGCGAGTCCGATCTCGATCTTCGCGCGGTTATCGGCATTGAAGTACAGCTTGGTGGGCACGAGTGTCGATCCGCGCTCGGAGACTTTGCCTGCGAGGTAGCGGATCTCCTTCTTGTGCAGCAAAAGGCGCCTGACCCGGATCGGGTCTAAGTTCGCGCGGTTACCATGCGAGTATGGCGCGATGTGCAGGCCGTGGACGAAGATCTCGCCGTGCTTGATGCTGGCGTAGGAATCCCGCAGGTTGGCGCCGCGGTCCCTAAGCGACTTGACCTCGGTGCCGGAAAGCTCGATGCCGGCCTCGAAGGTCTCGTCGATGAAGTAGTCGTGATACGCCTTCTTGTTGCCGGCTATCATCTTGCGATCGCGGGGCATCAGACCCCCCGCGGAATGAAGTCCGTCGCAGGATCCAGTCCAATGATGTACTCGGTCAGCAGATCGATGGTGCTCTGGACGTCGGCAAGTGCGAGCATCTCGTTGGGGGTGTGCATGTAGCGCAGCGGGATGCTTACCAGGCCGGCCGCCTTGCCTCCGCGCGAGAGCTGGATCGCGTTCGCGTCGGTGCCGGTGCCCCGGGGCTCACCGTTGAACTGCACTTGGACCCCGGCCTTCTCGGCGGCCTGGCTCAGGCCAGCGAAGATCGTCGGGTTGATGTTGGGTCCGCGGGCGATGACCGGGCCCTTGCCGCACACGACCTCGCCGTGCTTGCGCTTGTCGACGTCGGGGTAGTCGGTAGCGTGGCCGACCTCGACGGCGATGCCGGCGGTCGGGTTGGCGCCGTACGCGCTG
>DBEG01000066.1 GCA_002293965.1 Actinobacteria bacterium UBA912
CTGGCGCTCGCGATATGCCACGCGAACCTTGCACCCGCTTGCGGACTTCGGCGGGCGGCCCTGTGATCGCCACACTCACAGGCCGCATCGCAGAGAAGAGCGCGAACTGGGCGATCATCGAGGTCGGGGGAGTCGGGTATCGCTTGGCGATGTCGGCGCGCTCTCTGGAAAGCCTTCCGGCTCCTGATGAGGAAGTTCGTGTCCACACGTTCCTGCAGGTACGCGATGATGACCTCAGCCTCTTCGGGTTCACAGATCCGCTTGAGAAGGAGATATTCGAGCGGCTCATCACTGTGAGTGGGGTCGGCCCGAAGGTCGCGCTCTCGGCGCTTTCCGCCTATGCGCCCGAACGACTGGTCGCAGCCATCCTCGCCGAGGACGTCACCGCAATCTGCGAGATCCCCGGGATTGGCAAGAAGACTGCGCAACGCATCATCATCGAGTTAAAGGACAAGTTCGGCCCCGGAAGCGAGATTTCCTCGCTGCCCGTCGGAGCGGGTGCTCCCGCCTCTGCAGGAGGGGAGGTCCGTGAGGCGTTGCTGGCGATGGGCTTCAGCGCTACCGAGGTGCATCGGGTGATCTCGGATTACCAAGGCGAGGCTGACGTGGCCCTGATGCTGAGGGAAACGCTCAGGATGCTGGGCGGTGGTGTCAGATGAGCACTGTATGGGAGTCCGATCACTTGCGGGACATGAAGGACGATCCGGAGCGCTTGGTGAGATCAGAGACGATCGAGGATGACTTCGAGGCCGAGACCACTCTGCGTCCCGCCCGCCTCGAGGATTACCTTGGGCAGACCAGGGTCAAGGAGAACCTGGGGCTCCTGATCGAAGCCACCAAGGCCAGGGACGAGCCGCTCGATCACATCCTGCTGTCTGGGCCACCGGGGCTTGGGAAGACCACTCTGTCCTCGGTGATCGCGAACGAACTCGGCGCTCGCCTGAAGGCAACCAGTGGACCGGCCATCGAACGTCCAGGAGACCTGGCGGCTATTCTGACGAACCTCGAAGAACGCGACGTCCTCTTCATCGACGAGATCCATCGCCTGAACCGCGTAGTCGAGGAGGTCCTCTATCCAGCGATGGAGGACTTCATGATCGACATCGTGATCGGGAAGGGTCCCGCCGCTAGGAGTATCAGGCTCGATCTGCCCAGGTTCACGCTGGTCGGGGCTACCACGCGCACCGGATTGCTGACCGGACCCTTGCGGGATAGGTTCGGGATAGCCTTCCGTCTGGATTACTACACTCCCGAAGAGCTCCGAGCCATCGTGGAGCGCTCGGCGAGGATCCTCGGAGTCCAGATCGATGAGACCGGAGCCTCGGAGATCGCTCGGCGCTCAAGGGGAACTCCTCGGCTTGCGAATCGCCTGCTCAAGCGCGTGCGCGATTATGCGCAGGTCAGGCATGACGGGATCGTCAACGAGGATGTGTCGGCGGAGGCACTCGCATTCTTCGAGGTCGATCATCTCGGGCTGGATCGTATGGATCTTTCGATCCTGGAAGCACTGATACATCGCTTCAGCGGGCGACCGGTGGGACTGGGCACCCTTTCAGCCGCAATCGGAGAGGATGCTGACACCGTCGAGGACGTCTACGAGCCGTACCTGCTTCAACTGGGATTCCTTTCCCGCACGCAAAGGGGTCGGCAGGCGACGCCCAGGGCATACGAGCATCTGGGAGTGCCTTTGCCGCCCGCTGCAGCGGGAGCCGCGACACTGTTTGGAGACTCAGCGCAGGATTAGCTTTCGTTCACGCTGGACTTCAAGCATCTTCCGCACACAAAATACCCGGTGTTGGAGCTTGTGGTGCATCAGCCAGTGTGCGAGTGCGTCAGGATGTTTGCCGATTAGCCCGAAGCGATCCAGTACGCATCCGCCGGGGTCAGAACAATCAGCGCCCGATGTGTTGCGCCAGTAGACGCACTGGTCACGATCACAGTCAGGACTGTATCCCAGCACCCTGTTCAGGTTGCATTCCACTGCACCGACCTCCTCGACTTCACACCTTCTATATCGACACAGCCGAGGGGTGGGTGTTAGGGCAACCCGACGAACGGCGGGTCAGATGACCGCTTCAGCCGCCCATACCCCGTGGAGGTTGCAGTACTCGATCGCCCGGACCGTGGTTCCTGGCTCGAGACGCACGCAGACCGAGACGACCGGTTCTGCCGCGACAGGCGCGAGATCGAACCTCGCGATCGAGTTTCCGTTCACCTGGATGTCGATCCACTGGATGTAGTGGTCGGGCTGATTGGGATGTCCGACGTAGTGCCCGACTGCTACGGAGACCTTCGTAAGGTCCCCTGCAGACTCTAGCGAGACATAGGGGGTGTGTTTCCTCTCGAAGTCGGTCGCTTCGTCGAGGTTTTGTACCAGATTCAGTGCCGAGAGGATCGGTGCGTCGCTCATCAAGGGTACCTCCGCTTCGGTTTCGATTGGGCATTGTCAATCCACTGACGCTATTGTAATAACAAACTCGCTACATTGTCGTAGAATCGGCTTATGTCACCACATGAAGGGAAGTCGAGATGCCAGCGCCTGCTCAGTCGATGATAAACCGTTCCGATTTCGTACTTGTGGTGGTCGACGTTCAGGAGCGGCTGGTCGCTGCCATGCCTGAGAGGGTACGCGTGCTCGAAGTCATCTCCAGGATGCTACGAGCTGCTTCGGTTCTCGGGGCCCCGATCATCGTCACTAGGCAGTATCCGAAAGGCTTGGGCGACACGGTGCCAGAGATCGAAGCTATCCTGCTTGATCTTGCAGACCACGAATCAACTCTTATCGGGGTGGACAAGCTCGCTTTCGATTGTGCGGCCGAATCGGAGTTCCTCACTGCGTTGCGTGGAACCGGGCGTCGCCAGGTCGTGATCGTCGGCATGGAGTCCCACATCTGCGTGACCCAAAGCGCACTATCGCTAGCAGGTCTGAACTTCCAGGTGCATATCGCTGCCGACGGATGTTGCTCCAGGGATGTAGCTGCTCATCGGATTGCTATGCATCGCCTCCGCTCCACCGGCGTGATCGTGACTCACTCTGAGTCAGTCATCTATGAGGCCGTCGGCGAGGCAGGAACAGAGTTGTTCAAGGCCATATTACACATCGTCAAGTAGTACCCCCTATATTCGAACCCACTGTCCCCACTATCGAGAGGAATCAACAGATGGCCTCGATCATCGATGGCAATGTCATCGCTGCCCAAGTAAGAGCTTCGGTAGCATCTACAGTTGCATGCCTCAATGCCGACGGAATCACCCCAGGTCTCGCTGTGATACTCGTGGGGGACGATCCCGCTTCGCACTCCTATGTGACTATGAAGGAGAGGGATTGCCAAGAGGTCGGCATCGTCAGTCGCGATCTCAGGCGGTCCGCCGACATCTCGCAGGAACAGCTGGAGTCCCTGATTGACGAGTGCAACAACTCACCGGAGATCCACGGAATACTGCTGCAGCTGCCACTCCCGAGCCATCTCGATGCCGAGGCGGCAATCGCAAGGATCCATCCATCCAAGGATGTAGACGGCTTCCATCCGGTCAACCTCGGCCGTCTACTCAGGGGATTGCCTTCCTTTAGAGCCTGCACTCCGTGGGGCATCATGAAGATGCTCGATCACCACGGAGTCGAACTTCAGGGCAAAGAGGCCGTCGTCGTCGGTCGCTCCACGATCGTTGGAAAACCGATGGCTCTGATGCTCCTGGAGAGAAACGCAACCGTCACAGTCTGTCATTCTCGCACCCATGACCTCGCCGCGGTCTGCCGAAGGGCCGACATCCTTGTTGCCGCTGTAGGTCGCGCTCACATGATCACCGAGGAGTTCGTAAAGCCAGGCGCTGTGGTCATCGATGTCGGAATCAACAGGACCGAAGCTGGCATGGTAGGCGATGTCGACTTCGCCCGAGTCGAACCGATCGCTTCGGCGATTACGCCCGTACCCGGCGGTGTTGGGCCCATGACGCGCGCGATGCTTCTTTCCAACACCCTTGATGCCGCATCTGGCCCAAGATCGGAGTAAACCTCGATGAGACGTTCAGTGTTTTCGATTGTTGTGTGCGCCTCTGTGGTGCTCGGCGCACTCGCTCTCCCGACGACTACAACGGCCATGTGCGCCGAATCAAGATCGCAATTCGCTGGGTCAAAGGTCGATGTTCAACTAATGCCAGAGGCCGAACCGGGGGTCAACGTGCTGATCGTCGGGGCGAGGCTTCCCGAGGGAACTGCGCTTCCGGCGAAAGTCAACCTTCCTCTTCCGGAAGGTGCGAGCGTATTCTGGGCTGGCGAGATCACCGGTGGCGCACCTGAACAGGATATTCAAAGGGAGTTCTCGATCTTAGACGGGCCTTTCGGCAGAATCATCGAGTTCACAGCCGAAACTACCCTGTCGGTGCAGTATGACGCACGCTACGGCGCGGTTCGCTTCTCAGGACAGGAGCGCACGACCGAGCTGGGGTGGCGTCAATCCGTTCAGATCGGCGAGCTTTCCATGGCGCTACGGCTCCCACCAGGCACCCAGCTCCTGGCTCCTCAAGTCACGCGCCCGCCCCAGACCAACCAGGCAGGGGAGAGGCTTTACACTCTCGATCCTCTGAGCATCCCTGAGGCTCAGGGCACCACGTTGACTGTCACTTATCGGACAGGTGTTGATCCGTCGACGGCATCCGCGGGGATCCCGATAGGCGTGTGGCTTGCAGCAGCGATAGGCGTCGCACTATTGCTCCTCGTCCTCGTCGTCCAACGCCAGCGCAAAGCTACTTCATCCGCCGAGGAGTGAGATGGAGGCTTTCGTCTTCACTCTGGCCTTGGTTGCGCTGGCTGAATTCGGCGATAAGTCGCAACTGCTGACCCTGCTCTTTGCAACGAGGTTCCGGCTGACGGCTGTTCTTGTCGGCGTAGCACTAGGCGTGGTCGTCCTTCAGACGGCCGCAGTGGCTACAGGTGCGTCTTTCGGGGCGATTCTGCCCGACCGTCTGGTGGGGATCATCTCCGGTGCGCTGTTCATAGTCTTCGGTGTCCTGAGTGTGCTTCCACGCAAAGATGAGGCCGCCGAGATGGGGCAAGCGGCCGACAATGTACTTTCGCGCTTCGGCCCGACGATCGGGATCGCTGCGGCGTTCGTGCTATCAGAGTTCGGCGACAAGACTCAGTTGACGACCCTCTTCATCGCATCTGATCCGCAGGCTGCGCTGGGAGCCCTGTCTTTCCTCGGGATGAGCTTCAATGGGGAGGCGCTTTCACCGGATGACATGCTGCTCCCGGTCTGGCTGGGATCGATTGCCGGGCTGCTTGCAGTCAACCTGCTCGCCTTGGCGGTGGGTCGGACGATGGGGAAGCGACTTCCGGTCCGTCTGGTTTCGTGGATCGCGGGTGCATTGTTCTTGGCGATCGGGGCCTACTTGTTGCTTCGGGCGGTCTTCGCTGGATAGGGGCGTGTCATGAAACCGCGACTTCTTCTTCACACCTGTTGCGCACCGTGCTTGTTGGAGCCTCTCGATCTGTGGTCGGGTACCTTCGAAGTCGAAGTCTTCTTCTACAACCCGAACATCCAGCCCGCAGCTGAATATGAGCGCAGGAGTCAGACGTTGCGAAAGTTCGCCGAGGCAAACTCAATCGTCGTTCACGAGCCCGGGTACGGCCCCGAGCACTGGACCGACGCTGTCGGGCGGATCTCTTCGGCTGACACCGATCGTTGCAAGGAGTGTTACATCCTGCGGCTGACCCGGGCCGCGGAGTTCGCCGGTGCCAGCGCGTTTGAGGCCTTCGCAACGACGCTGGCGGTGAGTCCCTACCAAAACCAGGAGTCCATCGCCGAGGCAGGCGAGGCGCTTTCCGAGAGGACCGGCATCCCCTTCGTCTATCGCGACATGACCGACAGATACCGCTCATCGGTTGAGCAATCCCGTGCACTGGGGTTGTATCGACAGAACTACTGCGGCTGCATCCCGTCCATGCCGCAATCCAGAAAGAACACCCGATGAGTCGACTGAATCGCCGATAATGCCTCTGGCACATGGGATAGCACTGCGATATACTCACGTTCGCTGTGCATCTGGTTCATTCGCAACACCAATGTCGGAGTGGCGGAACGGCAGACGCGCCAGGTTGAGGGCCTGGTGTCCGCAAGGACGTGAGGGTTCAAATCCCTCCTCCGACACCATCTGCACGCGCAAGACTCTGAGGATCCCGAGTCGCATCTCGCCTGGAGGTAGCTGATGCTCCGCTTCGAGGTTGTTCCGGTAGGCCGAGGCGACATCAGGCTTTGCTCAAGATGCCCCGCAACTGTCGACTCGAACTACTATGACCCCGCCGACCTCGATGTCTCGCTGACGGGTGTCGTCACGGGTTGGGGCACCACTGGACCCGGCCCCAACGTCGTGCTTGCCGGCCCTGAGCCGCTCAATCACCCCAGACTGCCCGACCTCATCCGCCGAACAGTCGATCTGGGGGTCAAGCGTCTCGCTTTGCGAACAGACGCAGCCGGATTGGCCGTCGGGCGCAACGCCGAGGGCGTCATAGCCTCTGGAGTCAGGCATCTTCACGTGGTTTGCGCCGGGGAAGAGATCGGTACGGCTCGCGTGCCCTCAGCCACCGCAAGATCGATCGCTGGAATACGTGCATTCGGCGAAGCGGCCGACAACGCGCGCGTTGAAGTCGCCATCGTCGGCATCGTGCCTGTATGCGCCCACAATGTGCGTCTGCTGCCTGAGATCGTCGCCATGCTCGCGAGCGAAGGGGCTCGCCTGATCCGCCTCGAAATCGCCTTCTCGGCAATAGACCATAGCGACGTTGCCGAATGGTGCGCCTCGGCGTTCCACACGGGCATCCTCTCCGGTGCATGGGTCGATGTTCCAGACGCCCCTCAATCCGTTCTTGAGCGCATCGATGTCCGCAGATCGCCCCTCGTTCTCACCTCGGCGGTGTGTGCATGAGAGCGACAGCCGTCTCCCTTCGAATCGCTCTTGTCGACCTGAGTTGGCCGGGCTACCACTCTCTGGGGCTGGCCTACATACGCGCTTTCGCCGAGGCAGACCCGAGACTAAGAGACAGCATCAGCTTCAACACCATGAACCTCTCGTGTGAAGAGGATCCTTGGTGGATCGCGTACCGCCTCGACCTACTGAAGCCCGATGTCGTCGGGTTCTCGGTCACATGCTTCAATGCCCACGTGGCCTACGAGGCAGCCAAGCTGGTCAGAGCCGCGCATCCGGAAGTCAGGGTCGTACTCGGCGGCCCGGAGGTCGGCCCGATCGCGGAAGAAGTCCTTCGCGTTCACCCACACATCGACTTCGTCGTGAGGGGAGAGGGCGAGCAGACCTTCGCTGACCTGGCTTCGGCAATTCTTGACGGCAATGAGGCTGACGATATCCCCGGTGTCACCCGCCGCGTTGACGGAAGTGTCGCCTCGGGACCGGATCGTCCGCCGATCGAGGACCTGGACTCGATTCCATCCCCGATACTGACGGGCGCGTTGACGCCGATCGATGGCCTCACGTTCATCGAGACCTATCGTGGATGTCCTAATCGATGCGCTTGGTGTTATGAGGGAAAGGGAAGCCATCGAATCAGAAGCTTTTCCAAGCAACGTATAGCCGCCGAGATTGATGCACTCGCCTCGGCCCCGGGTGTGAAGTCGTTCTCTTTCATCGATCCGGTGTTCAACCTCAACGACGATCACCTTGAGCATCTGACTCAGCTGCTTGAGTCACACGCCATCGTTGGTCTGCGATTGCATACGATCGAAGTCGATCTCCAGCGCATCGAACCGCATCACGCAGGAATGCTTTCCCGGTCAGGGGTCGTAAGTGTGGAAGGAGGACCTCAAACGATCGGCGCTCGATCACTGGCTGTGTGCAATCGAAAGTTCGACCCGAAGCGCTTCAAGAGCGGAGTGGACGCATGTCGCTCACACGGTATCAGGGTGCAGTGCGACCTTATAGTCGGGCTACCGGGAGACGATTTCGCACAGACACTCGACAACTTCGAGTACGTGCTCTCAATCGATCCGGGAAGCTTACAGGTTTCGACATTGCATGTGCTCCCCGGTACCGAACTATGGGACAGAGCGGAAGATTT
>DBEG01000093.1:0-150 GCA_002293965.1 Actinobacteria bacterium UBA912
TTGCGAGCGA
Source organism: Actinobacteria bacterium UBA912 (assembly GCA_002293965.1). Taxonomy (GTDB): domain Bacteria; phylum Actinomycetota; class Coriobacteriia; order Anaerosomatales; family UBA912; genus UBA912. The sequence goes on from DBEG01000093.1 coordinate 11, forward strand.
ACTCAACGCTCCGAAGCTGCAATACCCGGGCTCCGGAAGCCGACATCTCGAGCATCTCCTCGTACGAGATGACATCCAGCTTGCGAGCGTCTGGGACGATACGCGGATCGGCTGTGAAGATCCCGTCCACGTCCGAGTAT
>DBEG01000093.1:463-5443 GCA_002293965.1 Actinobacteria bacterium UBA912
ATCCCGTCCACGTCCGAGTATATCTCGCAGCTATCGGCACCGATGCCGGCCGCCACCGCAACCGCAGTCGTATCCGAGCCTCCACGCCCCAGGGTGGTTATATGCCCATCCGAAGTCATACCCTGGAACCCGGCCACGATCACGATTCGGCCCTCATCGAGTGCATCCGCGATGCGATCGCCGCGTATCTCCTTGATCTTGGCCTTGGTGTGCCCCGAATCCGTTACGATCCCGATCTGCGGTCCCGTGAACGAGATGGCCTCGTGACCAAGCGAGTGGATCGCCATCGCAAGAAGAGCGATCGTGACCTGCTCGCCCGTGGCAAGCAGCATGTCCATCTCACGCTCGTGCGGGACCTCGGTAATCTCCTTCGATAGCGCGACCAGCTCGTCAGTCACATCCCCCATCGCCGAGACGACCGCTACCACGCGATCCCCGGTCTTCTTGCGGGCGATCAGCCTTCTGGCGACAGCAAGGATCCGCTCGGATGATTCTACCGAGGTGCCTCCGAACTTCATCACGACAAGGGCCATCCGCTGCTCTCCATCTTCAAGTGACGCCGCCGAGGTGACAGCACAAGAGTGTCGATGTTTCTACGTGGGTGCCGCCCAAGTGTAACACTGCGCGGACGCTGTGAGGCACATCAGCGTCTTGTAATTCCCATCTGCTCAGCTACGCTCGCCATCCTGTTCGACATCGCCAGAGCCGCTTCGGAGTGGTACTGCTCTAACAGAGAGGGGCCTGACATCCGCTCCATGATCTCATCGATGACAGAAAGTGCCGAACGATAATCCTCGTTGGCGAAAGAGGATCCCCTCGTTTCTTGTATCGACAGACGCCCCTTGTTGATCCTGAACGGCAGGTTCGAGAGCACGAACGCAGCGTTGATCTCAGTTTCCGCCCTCGTGGCCATCCGTGGCCCGGCAAGTCTCGAAAAGCTCGACACCAATCCCTCTGCAAGAACGATAAAAGTCGCACTCGCCTCTTCTGGACCGATCTCGTCGATTCCAGAGACATGGCCCGAGTCTATCCTACCAAGCTCGATCATCTCCACGAACGATGTCACGATGTCTGGATCGAAATGAGTACCGGCACACCTCTCAAGCTCCTGAATGGCATCTTCATAAGTCCGTGCCGCCCTGTATGGGCGATCCGCGGTCATCGCCTCGAAGGCGTCGGCTACGCTCAGGACTCGGGCTAAGAATGGGATTTCGTCTCCTCGCAAACCTGCGGGGTAACCGGTGCCATCCCAGCGCTCATGGTGATGGCGCACGATGGGCGCGACCGACCACGGAAACCCGACAGGTTTGAGGATGTTGGCGCCGATCAGGGGATGGTGCCGCATCTCGGCCATCTCCCCTTCCGACAAGATTCCGGGTTTCGACAGAATATGTTCCTTGATGCCGATCTTCCCAATGTCATGAAGGTAAGCCGCGATCTCCAGCGCCAACTGCTGGTCCCGCGAGAACGTCATGTGTTGCGCGATCTTTGTCGCATACTGAGCCACTCGATCCGAGTGACCTTTAGTGTACGGGTCCTTCGCATCAACCGCCGCTGCAAGTGAGCGCACCGTGGAGAGATAGGAGTCCTCCAGCGTTTCGACCAACTCGATATTGCCGATGGCGATGTTCGCATGATTGGCAATTGTTGACATCAACCGAACATCATCGCCAGAGAACCGAGAGTCCTGACTCGAGAACCCGATTGTGATGGCCCCAAAGGTTCCCTCTGAGGAGATGAGGGGAACGCACATGGCTGCCAAAGCGCCGGTCAAGGTTTCATGTCGGTCCGCCAAGCGGGTGTCAGTGGGGTTGAAAATCAAAGGACGACCTTCACGCACCACCCAGTCCGACAAGGACGACCTCAGGGCTTCTGTTCCCGGAGGTTCTCTGTCGCCTCCACGCCATGCCTTGAGCTCTAGTTGTCCTGTATGTCTGTCGACCAACGCGATGTATCCTAGGTCGGCTCGAAAGACCTGCAGAGACGAATCGAGGACGTAATCCAATAACGTGGACATGTTCAGAGTGGAGCCAAGCGATTTGCTCATCTCATAGAGAAGGGCGATCTCCAGCATCCGTTTGGTCAAGGACTCGGTGCGATCCCTGAGGGAGTCCGTCATCTCGTTGAACGACCCCGCCAATTCCTCGATCTCTATCGACCCCTCGGTCTCGATCCTTGTGCTGAAATCACCTTCCGATATCCTTTTCGCGCCGGATGTGAGTTTCTTCAAAGGTGCCGAGACCCGAGCTGCCGTCCAGTATCCCAAAGCCGTGATCGCGACCAAGGCGATTGCGGCCCAAAGTGCCACTAAGGCCACAGTCACGTTGCGAGTCTCTTCACTCAGGGCCAGGCTGGTTACAGTGACTACATGGACTGCTGGCGCCTCCGCGACCGCACCCTTGAGCGAGATGTCGGTGGCAGTGACGCTGTAGGTACCGTACGGAGTTGTGAAGGTCGCGTGTCCCAGACCGCTTGAAGCACTGCGCGCAGCCTCAGAGATCGCAGGTACGCCTCGCGAAAAGGCTTCCTCGATCGCACGTTTCTCATCAAAGCCCACCAACGCATCATCAACGAAGTAAGCTATGGGCCGCATCCTGTAATCGTACATCGCTGCCGACTCACCGGTGCCACCTGCTATCTGTCGCAATATCTCAGCATCGATCACGTGTCCTAGGCGAAGTTCGAAGGATTTCCCGCTACTGATGAGAGGACGACTTGCCGTTACTGTCATCCCCCCATCCTAAATCGCTCTGAAGGCAGGTTTCGTGTTTATGGTGTGAAGGTCGGCCGATGATGTCTGTGTCCGGATCGGTAGCTCTACGAATTCACCCTTGCTTGAGGCCAGCATCCTGCCTTCTGCGCTCCAAAGCTCCAGGTAGTCGCAGTGAACGGATAGCGCCAGCAGGGATAGGGTCTCTGCTGTAAGCTCCATGTCTCCCGCACCCACTGCCGCCCTCAGTTCGGCGTCAGTGACCAAGAGATCCAGGGAGTATTCCATGTGCTTGACGTGAGTGGTGAAACCGTGCCTTGTATCCTCTATCCGATACTCCGCGACCTGGTCGACCCATCGATCGGTCACGCTCGATACAGAGTAGACAGCCATCACCGTGACCATGATCCCAGCGATGATGGCGGCTGTTACCAGGGGCCACACGATCTGTGAATGCAGTTTTCTGCCGAAGTTGGGAAAAGCCATCGAACCACCATCGGTGTGCGATCGAACCAACCTATGCCGTCCCAGCATACGCAATGCCACAAACACTATATCCGCGCTAGGTCCCTGCGCCCATCGATTCTATCGGAATCAACGAAGCAATGCTTGACTGGACCTCACATTTCCCGACGGGCTTCAAGCGCCCGACCGAGCGTCAACTCATCCGCATACTCCAGGTCGCCGCCTACAGGAAGACCCAAGGCGATCCGCGTCACTTTGACATCGAGTGACGCTAAGAGGCGAGCCAGATATAGCGCCGTCGTCTCTCCTTCAACGTTAGGATTCGTTGCGAGCAAGATCTCGGCGACATCGCCGCCTGAGATCCGGTCGAGCAACTCCTTGATCCGAAGATTCTCGGGGCCGACCCCATCCACGGGGGAGATCGCACCATGAAGCACGTGATAGGTCCCACGTATCTCGCCGGTTCGCTCAATCGCCATGACATCTCGAGGCTCTTCCACCACGCAGATCAAGGCCGGATCGCGACCGGCATCCATGCATACTGCGCATAGCTCCCCTTCGGCGAAATTGAAGCATCTGGAGCACAATCTGATGTTGTGCTTCACGTCCACGAGTGCCTTCGCTAGATCTTCGATATCGCTCTGATTGACGCGAAGTACGTGGTAGGCGATCCGTTGGGCGGATTTAGGTCCAACGCCCGGTAGTCGCTCAAGCTCTCCGATCAGTCTGGCAATGGTATCGGCGTACTTCATGCCTACATCAGGCCCGGAATGTTCAAGCCCCCGGTGACTGCGGACATCTTGCGACTGGCAAGTTCCTGGGCCTGTCGGGTAGCCTCGCTGACAGCAGCGACTATCATGTCTTCAAGCATGGACACATCGTCGGGATCCATCGCGGCCGGATCGATCGTGATTCCCTTCAGGCTGAGGTCCCCGGTCATGACGACCTTGACCATGCCGCCTCCCACCGAGGCTTCCACCGATTCCTCGGCGAGCTCTGCCTGGACGCGGGCCATATCCTGCTGCATCTTTTGCGCCTGTTTGAGCATGTTACCCATGTTCGGTTTCATCGCTATTCTTCTTCTTTCTCTTCGGGGTGCGGGTGCTCCGCTATCATCTGAGCGCCCAGTTGGGCCATCAACATCTGCTCTACCTCGGACTCAATGACATTCTCCGAGCTTGAGGTTACCTCTGGGTTTGGCGCCGACGGTGGGGCCTCTGCCCGGGGTGGCGGTGCAGGCGACGAGAGTTCCGTCTTGGCCGAAGGCGAGGCGGTAGTCTGGACTTCGGCCTTGGCCGGCGCGACTTCGGCCTTCGAAGGCTTCACGGGCTCCGCAGCTGGCCTTACCGGTCCGCGACCCAGCTGGTATCGCAGTGGCGGGACGCTTCCGAAGACTTTCCCGAGTGCCGCGAGCAACAGTTGGCGTGTATCGGGATTGCCGGCCATATCCATGGTGTATCTGCCGTCGGCGGGGAATTCGATGACGATCGTCTTACCATCCGGATCCATGTCGACCTCGGTGTTGGCGAAGATCTGCGACCGGGAAGGCTTCAAGCGCTTGATCTCGGCCACAACTGCAGGCCAAGCGCGCTTCACGTGCGCCCTGTCGACCGGAGCCACGGGGGTGACAGGCGGAGCGGGGGCGGGGCTAGAGGCGACTGCTGCGGGGGTTGCGGCGGCGGGCTTTTCAGCGGCGGCGGGGGGAGCGGACGGCGGAGCAGGTGCGGGCGCGGCGGGTGCGCGTGTCGCGATCGAGCCGGTCTCCAGGGCGGACCCCCCCTCGGCGAGGGCCTCGCCCGGTCGGC
>DBEG01000029.1 GCA_002293965.1 Actinobacteria bacterium UBA912
GCGGCGTTGATCTCCTCGGCGGTTACGTCGGTGGCGAGCTCAGCGACGAGGTCGACCACGGATCCGTCAGGAGTGGGCACCCTCATCGACATGCCATCGAGCTTGCCCTTCATGTCCGGCATCACGAGCCCGATCGCTTTGGCGGCACCGGTCGAGGTCGGGATGATCGACATCGCGGCCGCGCGGGAGCGACGCAGGTCCTTGTGGGGCAGGTCCAGGATGTTCTGGTCGTTGGTGTAGCTGTGGATCGTGTTCATGAATCCTCGGCGGAGACCGAAGGAATCGTGCAGCACCTTGGCGAAGGGTGCCAGGCAGTTGGTCGTGCACGATGCGTTCGACACGATGTGATGGTTCGCGGGATCGTAATCCCCTTCGTTGACGCCCATGACGATCGTGACGTCCTCGTTGCTGGCCGGTGCAGAGATGAGCACCTTCGCCGCGCCTGCGTCCAGATGCGCCTTGGCCTTGTGAGCGTCGGTGAAGAAGCCCGTGGACTCGACGACGATATCGACTCCGAGTGCGCCCCATCCAAGATTCGCCGGATCACGATCCGACATGACCTTCACCAGGCGGCCGTCGACGTCGATGCCTCCGTCTGTCGCCTCGACCCTTCCGCCGAAGCGGCCGTGGATCGAATCGTACTTGAGCAGGTGCGCGAGCGTCGCGGCATCAGTCAAGTCGTTGACTGCGACGACCTCGACAGCCGGATCGGCCTCCATCGCGCGAAACACCAGCCGGCCGATGCGGCCGAATCCGTTGATACCTACCTTGACAGTCACTACTGTTCCCTCCTTCTACTCTGACCGGTACTACGTGCAAGCTCTTCCAACCTGCGGACCCTGTGGTACACCGCCGACTTGGACAGGACCGGATCGGCAAGTTCGCCGAGCTCTCTCAAACTCACGTCCTGGTGCTCGAGCCTCAGGCGCGCGAAATCCCTCAGTGCGGGTGGCAGGCTCTCCAGGCCGACGGTCTCTTCGAGTAGCTCGATCGCCTCGATCTGCGCCAGCGCTGCATCGGCCGCCTTGGATACGTTAGCCGTCTCCGCATTCACCAGCCGATTGACCTGGTTGCGCATGGATTTGACCACGCGTACGTTCTCGGTCTTGAGAAGCGCACCGTGTGCGCCCGCCAGAGCGAGGAACATCAGGATTGGTTCGGCCCCCTTAAGATACACGGTATGCAGCCCCCGTCGCTGGGTTATTTTCGGCTCGATCTCGAAGCGCCTCATCAGCGTTGCCAGATCTTCGGCGATCTTCTCGGAGTCGGCAGTGAGCTCGAAGTGGAAATCGCCCTGCGGATTCGCGACGAAACCCCCACCCAAGAACGCTCCTCTCAGATACGCGATGGCACAGCAGTTCTTCCGCACCACCCTATGCAGTATTCCCGTTGCAAGCCTCATCGAGTCATCGAGTATCCCGAGCTCGTTGAGTGCCTGGAGTGATCCGGGCTGATCGGGCACGGTGATGAGGTAGTTGTTGGTCTTGTGCAGGATACTGCGCCTTACGGTGAGCTCGGTCTTCACGCCATAGAGGGCGCGCAGCAGCTTGATCGCCTTTCGGGCGACCGGCGCGGTCTCGGTGGCGAGTTCGAGCCGGAAGCGCTCCTTTCCCAGGATATGGAGGGTGCCCTCGATGCGGGCCAATGCGGCCAGCTCGGCTTTTTGGCAGCACAGATGCCTCGATTCGACACGAGAGAGCTCCTCCTTGACCTCCGCCGAAAAGGACATCTACCCGATGACCTCCCGAAGTGCTGCTAGCAGCTTGTCTTGCGAGTGCCTGTTGGGGTCCCCGGGATCCGAGAGATCCGCCGAGACGACCTTGGGGCCCAGCGAGGCCATGCGCTCGCGGACGCTCGCGTCAGCGGCGACCGCCGAGGGTGTCGGTGAGTCGTGGACGAGGGCGACGTCGATCGCGCCCGAAAGTCCGTGATCGATCAGGGTGCGCAGGTGGTCGAAGGCGTCCATCCCACTGGTCTCGCCGCGCTGGTTCGCCACGTTGCACACGTAGACCCTAAGCGCTTCCGATCGCCGGATCGCGTCCGAGACGCCTTCTACCAGCAGGTTCGGTAGGATGCTCGTGAACAGACTGCCCGGGCCGATGACGATGACCTCGGCGGATGCGATGGCCTCGAGCGCGGGCCCGTAAGCCTTCGGGAATCCGGGCTCCAGCTCGATGTCGGCGAGCGGGCCGTTGGAGTGCGCCAGACGCGCCTGCCCACTGATCGGCCTTCCGGCGGCGTCCTTGGCGCTGAGGCGCACGTCGGCAAGCGTGCTGGGGAGCACCCTGCCCTGTGAGTCGAGCAGCCCTCCGGCGGCGTCGATGGCGTCGGGGAAGCTTTGGGTGAGGTCGGTGAGCGCAGCGATCACGAGGTTGCCGAGCGCATGGCCCGCCAGCCCCTCGCCTTGCGGGAAACGGTACTGGAAGAGCTGGGCAGGCAGGCTGTCAGCATCCGCCATCGCAACCAGGCAGTTCCTGATGTCACCCGGGGGCAACATCCCCATCTGCTCCCTGAGCAGGCCGCTCGATCCGCCGTCATCGGCCATCGTGACCACCGCCGAGGTGTCGAACCCAAGCTCGAGCAGGCAACGAAGCACCCTCGGCAGGCCGGTTCCTCCGCCTATCGCGACCCCTTTGCGTGCCGAGAAGGCCCCGCTCATCGCGAGGCCCGATCCTTGTTGATGTCCCGATGACTGACCGCGACCTGATAGCCTTTCGAGCCGAGGAAAGCTGCGGTCTCCTCGGCGAGTACGACACTGCGGTGCATGCCGCCGGTGCAGCCGAGCGCGATGACGAGGTGCGCCTTGCCCTCGGCGATGTAACTCGGGAGCAACGTCTCGAGAAGCGCGAACCACTTTGCGATGAACTCGGTGGTCGCCTCGCGCTCGAGCACGAAGGCGCGCACGTCGGGATCGAGTCCGGTGAGTTCGCGCAGGCCAGGCAGGTAGTAGGGATTGGGCAGGAAGCGCACGTCCATGACGATGTCGGCGTCGATCGAGATGCCGTACTTGAAACCGAACGACGACACCGTGACGGTTAGCGACGGCGCGCTCGATGTCGAGAACCGCTGTTTGATCGCGGCGCGCAGCTCGGCAGGCTTGAGTGTGCTCGAGTCGATGATGACGTCCGCGCGGGTGCGCACCTCGCCGAGTATCCTGCGCTCGGCGATGATGCCCTCGAGGACCGAGCCGCTCGTCGAACACAACGGGTGCCGCCTGCGGGTCTCCTTGAAGCGCCGCACGAGAGTGTCATCGTCGGCTTCGAGGAAGAGCAGCTCATACGCGATTCCGCCGTCATCGAGGTTCTTCAGCTCGCCGAGCAGCTCGTCGAAGAACTCCTGCGAGCGTACGTCGCACACCAGCGCCATCCGCTGGATGCGACTTCCCGGGAGCGCCATCAGCGCGACGACCTGGCTGATGAACCCAGGCGGGATGTTGTCGATGCAGAAGTACCCCATGTCCTCGAAGGTGTGGATGGCCTCGGTGCGCCCGGCGCCCGACATACCTGTGATCACCACGAGTTCGGTGGAGTTGGGTGCTTCCTCTGGACTACTCACTGTCGGCTCCTGACTCCGGCTCACGGTCGATATCCACATTATGCCCCTCTCCGCCTTCCGAGAACACCGCGAAGATGTCCTCGGCGACCTCGCGTGGGATGCCCGGTGTCGCCGAGATCTCCTCGACGCTTGCCTCGCGCATCTTGCGCACAGAGCCGAACGCCTTCATCAGCGCCTTCTTGCGCTTGGGGCCCACGCCCGGGATGTCGTCGAGCACGCTCGCGGTCATCGCTTTGCCGCGAAGCTCCCGATGGTAGGTGACCGCGAATCGGTGCGCCTCGTCCCGGATGCGTTTGACGAGGTATAGCGACGGCGAGCCTGGTGGCAGCAGCACCGGCGCATCGAAGCCCGGGACGAACAGCTCCTCCTCACGCTTGGCGAGAGCCACGATCGCCACACCTTCGGCACCGACTTCGCGCAGTGCAGCCCGCGCCGCGGAGAGCTGGCCCTTGCCGCCGTCAACGATCACCAGGTCCGGCATCGCTCCGAAGCGCTCATCTGCGCGGCGTTCGGGATCGAAGCGGCGGCGGATCACCTCGGCCATCATCGCGAAGTCGTCGGCCTTCTCGGCGGGGCGACGCACGCGGAACCTGCGATAGGAAGCGACATCGGCGCGTCCGTTCGCGAACACCACCATCGAGCCGACAGAGTGCCGGCCGTGCAGCGTCGAGATGTCGTAGCACTCGATGCGCATGGGCGCGGCGTCGAGTGCGAGTGCGCTTTCTAGCTGCAGCAGCGCGAGGTTGATGCGCTCGTCGTCGTAGCGGGTGCGCATCTTGTGGCGCATGAGCGTGTGCCGCGCGTTGACCTCGGCCATCTGCAGGAGCGCGTGCTTCTCGCCGCGCTTGGGCGTGGTGATGCGCACCTTCTTGCGGCGCATCCCCGAGAGCCACTCCTCGAAGGTCTCGGAGTCCTCGGGGGCATCGTGCACGACGACCTCGGCCGGGATGTATGTGGCCTGGTCGTAGTAGCGCAGCAGGAATCCCTCGATCAGCGCTTGTGCCGAGACATCCATCCCCTTGTCGAGCACGAATTCGTTGCCGATCAGCACGCGGCCCTCGCGCACAACGAGCACGTGGACGCCGGCGATCGTCTCCTCTCGGAAGATGCCGATGATGTCGACGTCGAGCTTACGTGCCGAGACCACCTTCTGGCGCTCCTGCAGCACGCGGATGGCTTCGAGGCGATTGCGGAACCTCGCCGCGCGCTCGTAGTCGAGGTCATCTGCGGCGGCGCACATCCTCGATTCGAGCTCGTCGGCGACGTCGGATTGGCGGCCGCGGAGGAACTCGGCGACCTTGGCGATGACCGCGGCGTACTCCTCGGCGGATATCGCGCCGACGCAAGCGCCCGGCCCGCGCCCGACGCTGTAGTCGAAGCATGCCCGCCCCGCTGGCTCGCCGCCGCGGGCGACAAGCCGCTTCCACTCGACGCACGACGCGCTGCAGATCGGGTAGACCTTGCGGACGGCCTCGATGGTGGCGCGCGCCGCTCGGGAGTCGGTGTACGGCCCGAAGTAGATGATGCCGTCGCGATGCTTCTCGCGGGTGAACTTGATCGCTGGGAAG
>DBEG01000164.1 GCA_002293965.1 Actinobacteria bacterium UBA912
CACAGCGATGTGGAACTCCGAAGTGACCCAGGCCAACGTCAGCGCCCTTCGGCAGCGCGGTGTCATCGTGGTCGATCCCGCGTGTGGCGAACTGGCATGCGGTGATAGCGGCCAGGGACGCCTCGCAGATGTCGAGGATATCATTGAATCCGTCTTGGTTGAGGCGTATCGTACCCGTAGCCTTGCCGGGGCCCACATCCTAATCACCGCCGGCCCCACTCGCGAGCCAATCGACCCCGTGCGCTTCATCTCGAACCACAGTAGCGGCCTTACCGGCTACGCTATCGCCCAGGAAGCTTCCCGCCGAGGAGCCCGGGTCACATTGATCTCCGGACCAACCGCACTGCCAGTACCTTTCGGCGTCGACTTCATCGGCGTTACGACCGCCCGTGAGATGCACGCTGCTGCGCTGGCTGCTTTCAGCGACTGCGATGTCGTGATTGCAACTGCAGCCGTTTCGGATCATCGGCCGGCTACTCCATCGGCCGTCAAGCTCAAGAAGACAGATGATGTCCCAAGCGTCCCGCTCGCGCCAAACCCTGACATCTTGGCTGACCTTGCTAAGGGGAAGGGTCATCGCATGATGATCGGGTTTGCTGCAGAGACAAACGACGTAATCTCGAATGCAATGGCCAAGCTGGATGCCAAGAACCTCGATCTCGTGGTGGCTAACGACGTTTCGGATCCATCGATTGGGTTCGGGACTCCCCACAACCGCGTCACCCTCGTGGGTCCGCATGGGATCGAGCAACTCGACACCCAGTCCAAAAAGTCGATCGCGAGGCGGCTGCTCGACTTGGTCTCTGACAGACTCGCACCGACCACAGATACGAAGGAGAAACAATGACAGAACTCTCGGGACCTGCGAAGAAGCTCTCCGTGTACCTCGGAGAAGCTGACATGTATGATGGCAGACCCCTTGCCCAAGTGATGGTCGAACAGGCGCGTGTCGCCGGGTGCTCTGGCGCAACCGTATTGCGTGGACTGGCGGGTTTCGGGGCGACCAGCCGACAGCATGCGAAGCATGGTATCCGCATGTCAGTGGATCTTCCCGTATTGCTCCAGGTCGTAGACACTGCCGACAAAATCACGGCACTGGCCGAGGTGTACGGCGAGATGCTCTCTGACGGGCTCATTATAGTCGAGGATGTTCATGTCTTGGTGTATCGCGGCGGAGTCACCGGTGGACCGTGTTCATCCGTATGAGAAGATCTTGGATGCATGCTTGAGTCCCGCGATATTTCTGCTTGATACTTCTAGCTGGGAACACTAGTATTCATATCTGCCGTCTGAAGACGACGATCGGGCTGTGGCGCAGCTTGGTAGCGCACTTGACTGGGGGTCAAGGGGTCGCAGGTTCAAATCCTGTCAGCCCGACCATGATCTTCTTCGGCAGTCGGACGTGGTGGTTATTGGCGATCGGTAGAACCGAGGAGCGCAGTGTCGAAAAAGCCGTCCGCAGTGCATCGCGAGGCAACCAGCAGTGAGAGTGATGTCTGGACCGTTGCCAACATCATCACCATCCTTCGTTTGATGCTGGTTCCGTTCTCATTCACAGTACTGATCCGTGATGATGGTTCGGACATCCTTGCTTTCGCCTTGTATGCGTCCGCTGCAGCCACGGATTGGATCGACGGTCAGATAGCCAGGAGGACAGGCACCGTTACGGCTATCGGTAAGGCGATCGATCCACTGGTCGACAGATTACTGATTGCCTCAGGTGTCATCGGCCTGTATATGGTTGACCGCCTGCCGCTACCCCTTCTCGCCTTACTTGTGTTGCGGGATGTCTATCTGCTGTACGGTGCCTGGAGGCTCGAGCGATATCAGCTCAGGATGCCGATTACGATCATCGGCAAGGCCACCACTGCCGTGCTGTTCGTGGGCCTGTCTCTCATGGTCCTCAATTGGCCAAATGTCACGATCTCCGGTGAGCAGTTCCTTCTGGGGCTTATCATCGTCTACGTAGGCGCTGTCATGTCGGCATCGACAGCTATTCACTATACAGTGCTCGCGAAGCGACTTGTGGATAGACATACCGGTCAGTCCCGGTAGCAGAGACACCGCAGGACAACGACGGAGGTGGGGCAAGTGAAAGCCGTTGTGATGGCAGGTGGCGAAGGCTCGAGATTACGACCACTGACGAGCTTGAGACCGAAGCCGATGGTCCCGATTGTGAACCAACCGATCATGGAGCACATCATCGGCCTGCTCAAACACCACGACATTACCGATGCAGTTGCGACGTTGGCCTTCATGCCCCGTTTCATAGAAGACTACTTCGGGAACGGCGAGGAATGGGGGATGAATATCAAATACGCGGTTGAGGAGACTCCTCTCGGAACTGCGGGCTCGGTAAAGAACGCTGAGCATCTGCTAAAGGACGGCACCTTCCTGGTGATTTCCGGCGACGCTCTAACCGACATCGACCTTACTTCGGTCATCGAGTTCCACCGCGCCAAGAAAGCAACTGTGACCATAGCGCTCAAGAGCGTGCCTGATCCACTGGACTTCGGAGTGGTCATCACAGATGCCGACGGAAGGATCGAGCGATTCTTGGAGAAGCCGACGTGGGGTCAGGTCTTCTCGGACACCATAAACACCGGAATCTACGTTGTGGAGCCTGAGGTGTTCGACTTCATTCCACAAGGCGAACCTTTCGACTTCTCCAGTCAGCTGTTTCCGCTGCTCATGGAGCGGGGTCACAGTCTCTATGGATTCCACTCCGAGGGGTATTGGTGTGATGTAGGAAGTCTTGAGAGCTACGTGCAGGCACACCGGGACCTCATGTCAGGGAAATCGAACCTATACATCCCTGGACTCACGGTCCGTGATGGATTGTGGATCGGAGATGGCGCGAGAATCGATCCCAACGCGGTGCTGGGCGAACATGTGGTAGTCGGCAAGAACGTCACCATTCGCTCCGGTGCAGTTATTGGCGACTACACGGTCTTAGGGGACAACTGCGTCATCGGGACCGAGGCAAAAGTCACTCACTCTGTGATATGGAGTGACACCTTCGTCGGTAGGAACTCTGATGTCCAGGGAGCTGTCTTGTGCAGAGGCGTCGACATCCGTGGAGGGGCATCGGTAGCAAGTGGAGCGGTTCTCGGCGATGAAGTGACTGTGGAACATAGGGCCCACATCAATACCGATGTCCAAGTCTATCCGTACAAGACCGTAGAACCTGGTGCAGTAGCCAGTAGCTCGATCATTTGGGAGGCTACGGGCGCAAGGAGCCTGTTCAGCGAGCGGGGGATTTCTGGGATCGTCGGGGTAGACCTATCGCCAGAGATGGCGCTGCGCATCGCACAGGCGTACGGATCGCTTCTACCCAAGGGCTCACATGTAATGGTCAGTCGCGATTCCTCGCGTTCATCCCGAATGATCAAGAGGGCGATGATCGCCGGCTTGAATTCGGCAGGATGCCACGTGCGAGACCTGCGTGTATCCTCACCGGGAATGAATCGTCTGACCACCCGTGATACACGTTGCCTTGGAGGGGTCCATGTTTGCCAATCATCCACCGATGTCCAGGCGATAGAGATCCACATTTTCGATCGATTCGGCCTGGATATCGCGGCATGGGAAGAGAAGAAGATCGAGCGACTCTACTATCGAGGTGAGTTCCGCCGAACATTCTTCTCCGATGTAGGCGATGTGACTTTCCCCCCAAGGACCATCGAATACTACTCCAGCGCACTCGAGAAGTTCGCTCGATCGATCAACACGGAGAACACATCGTTCAAGGCTGTCGCTGATCTGGCCGGCGGTGTTGCATCGTTCGTTCTGCCACAGGTATTCGTACACTCTGGTATCGACCTGGTGACAATGAATCCATTTCTTGACGCTGAGAGAACCTTCGTCGGCATGGATCCAACCGAAGGGCATTCGGAGCTATCGAGGTTGGTACAGTTCTTAGGCGCTGATCTTGGTGTTGCGTTCGACACGTCTGGAGAGCGATTGACACTATTGTCACCTGGCGGCAATGTCTTGGACGGAGCGACATCGCTATTCGCCTTGGTCGACCTCTGGTGCAAGAACGATCACACAGGACTTCCAGTGGCGGTTCCCTCCACGGTATCACGGGTGGTCGAGAAGATTGCTGCGGCGACGGGACACTCGGTTATCCGACCCGGTCGCGCCCGCCGGTCCCTCGCTCATCTTGCGGCCAATGGCAGCGTCTCGTTTGCAGGGGGTCGTACCGGCGGTTTCATCTTCCCACAATTCCTGGCGGGCTATGATGCTGTGGCAAGCCTAGTTGCGATATGTGCGCTACTCGCAAAGGACGAGCGCACCCTGGATGAGATAGTCGCTCAGCTCCCACCTCATTTCGCCGAACAGATCGACATATTCTGCCCCTCCACAAGCAAGGGAAAGGTTATGCGTTCCCTTACAGAACAGACCGGTGTGCCGACTGCAGACATCACCGAAGGGATCCAAGTTGAATACGATGACGGATGGGTACTCGTTCTGCCTCACTCATCCGAGCCCCATATTTCAATTTTCGCAGAAGCTGATACACTTACTAGGCTACAGGCCTTGAAAGACACATGGACACGCATGGTCGAGGCCAGTATCTAACGGCATCAATACTACCTAGCGGGGTACGAATCGACAGATTGAACCCGCTGAGTATCTCAGGATGAAAACAGATGAGCCTGTTCCACAAGTTCATGAGCTTGCCCGCCTGGCAACGAATCCCGCTTGTCGTTGTGTTATCCAGCCTTGTTATCATCTCAATTTTGGCCACGGTCGATCTGACCCTTAGCTTCGATAAGATCCATCCGGGCGTGACCGTCTATGGGATTGAGATCGGCGGTCTTGATCGCAATGCTGCTGCCGACATTCTTGAAGAAACCGCGAGAGACCGTTTCGCTCGAAAACTCCTCATCGAACACCCGGAAGGGGAGTGGGAGATTTCCGGGCAAGACATCGGCGCCTCCCTGGATGTCGAGCAAGCTGTGGAATCTGCGTATAGGGTTGGGAGAGTCGGTGACGTACTCAGTCGTGCTAGCGATAGGGTCAGTAGCTGGGTATCGGGTGCCTCAATCGAAGCCTCGCTCTCGCATGATGCATCCGCCGTTGCTCCGGTCATGACCGAGATTCGAAAGGTCGCCGAGACACCTGCCGTCGATGCGGCTGTGATAATCGACGGATCCTCCGCAACTTTGCAAACCTCGTCCCCAGGCGTGGCACTCGCCGAGGATCGTCTACTCCAGGCCGTTCTCCTGTCTAGCATTACCGGTGCCGAGCCTGTCGAGGTTCCCACTGAGACGACCTATCCAGTCATCACGGACGAGCAAGCTTCCAGCGCGCTCGAGGTGACAGAATCGATGTTGGCGAGTGATGTCATTCTGGCTTTCGAGAACTCTCGATGGACTTTGAAGCCCGAGCTGATAGGGCAAGTCATTGCATTCAGATCCCAGGAAACAACGGATCCCACGTCTACGCCAGCCTCGGTCCTTGTAGCTTATGTCGACCCGGCTGCCGCATCCAGCACGATCGGCCCTGTTGTCTCCGCCGCCGGCAGACCAGCCAAGAATGCATCTTTTGATGTCCAGAGTGGAAGTGTCCGAATCATCCCCGGAGAAGAGGGAACGGGCCCCGACTTTGAATCCCTTGCCAAGGAAATGACAAGAGTTCTGACCGACGGTCAGAGCCGACAGGTTGAACTCAGGATGACGAAGATCGAGCCAGATATCACAACTCAAGAGGCCCAGGCGATGGGTATCACAGATCGATTCGCCACATATACCACTCGCTTCGACAGATCGAATCGCCCTCGTGTCAACAACATCCATCTTATCGCCGATTCCGTGGACGGCGTCCTGCTCGCGCCGGGAGAAACCTTCTCGTTGAACCAGAGAGTAGGCCAGCGTACAGCGGAAAGAGGCTATCAGGAAGCACCGGCTATCATCAATGGACGCTTGGTGCCGAGCCTCGGGGGTGGCATCTGTCAGTTCGGGACAACGATGTTCAACACGATTTTTGAATCCGGCTTGCCGGTCATCGAGCGTCGCAATCACTCGTTCTTCATATCCGCCTATCCTCCCGGAAGGGATGCGACCCTGGCATGGGGTGGACCCGATCTGCGCTTCAAGAATGACACTCCGAATTGGATTCTTATCGACACAGCCCACACTGCGTCATCTGTAACCGTGAATCTATATGGAACCGATCCGGGCTTCGACGTTACAAGCGAGACGAGTCCATGGCGAGATGCCAAACCGTACCCAGTTAGGGAAACGCCAGATCCAACGTTGCCGATAGGCTCACGGAGGGTTGAACAGGCGGGTGCCAAGGGTGGCTCTGTTGTAGTTCAGAGGTTCGTCAAGCGCGGTGGGCAAGTGCTCCGGACCGATACGTTCCGCTCTGTGTATCGCCCAAAAGAGGAGATCGTACGGGTGGGCACCAAGCCACCCGTATCCTCACCTGCGACTTCGACAACTCCGTAAGACATTATGGCCTCAGGTTTCGGACTGCAGATCGCGTTGTAGTGTCTGGTGGTATTCCTGGATGGCTTCAATCCCATCAGGAGCTGACAAGCTCGTAATTGACAGCTCCTCGAGGTGTTCCCCGAAGGACCCTTGTAGCGTTTGCGCAAGTCGTGACTTCAAGACCTCGATCTGTTCGTCTGATGTATTCGGTGATATCAGCACGAGGGTACCGTCATCGGTCCGACCGAATCGATCCAGCACACGGGTGGACGAACGCACAGATTCGGATATTCGTTTGATGAGATCTTCCGTTCTAGCAAGGCTGCTCGAAGTGGCTGGATTGAAAGTCAAGCTTATGAAGGTTACCGAAAACGGCACGGCATACCGCAGGGATTCGGCAATGGCCATCTCTAGTGCCGAAGTTACCAGTCTCTGGTTGTAGCCCCGGCTCACAGGATCAATCCCTTCGAGCTCCTTAGAGCGGTCGAATCTCTTTCGAATGCGGCCTACCATCTCTCCGACAATCAGCCCGATCATAAAGAATGCCACGACTCGAACGAGGATGATCTGCATGAGATTCGCGCTGAAGTCGACTTCAACGGTCCTGAACCCGACTCTGATCGCCACGTACATGACAGAACAGGCCAGGGCCGTCACCAGACCGGAAGACTTTCCCCCATAGACTGCAGCTACAAAGACTGCATAGAGCATGGCCTGGGCGACAACTTCCTGGACAGGCGTTTCACCGCCGACAATGGCGACACTGCCAATCACAATAATGGCACCGACACAGATCAACCAGAATTCGAATCGTCCTTGCCTCATCGAGCCTCGTTCCTGTAGTTGAGGGAGTGTCACGTAAAGTACAGCCTTACTGGTGGTTTGGACAAATGATCCCTTCCGTTGCGGTGTCCAGTTCCAGCGAAACCTGGCGATCAGCCGGACATCGGCTCGCAGCGGTCAAATTGGTGACATATGGCTCGAGGTCCTGAAGAGACTGAATGGAGGTACCAATGTTGTCAGCACGGAAAGCCTGTAGTCCGGTATTGAGGATGCGCTGGTTGGAGAGACATGCCATTCGGTGCGAGTTGGATGTGGCATGCATGAACGAGCCGACAGCGATAGTCAGCAACACCGCAAGGATGGACAGGACAGCCATGATCTCGAAGAACGAAAACCCGTTTTGAGGATTTGTGGGGCATGAATTTTTGTTGAATGTTTCGAGTCTGGTATGGTTCACTGTTCGCTCACCTCGGACACTGTCATGAGGTCCCCTCGTCGAAATGGATCGACCCGTGTGCAACATTCAAATACTGCGCAAAAGTATATCCGACACACTCAATATCTTGCTACTCTCGCTTCTTGTTTCATCGATAGCCTCGCCATTGACTTCGGCGTATGCGATCCAGTCAGATGCCTCTCTCGCTGCAACCTCGGCTTCAAAAGGTCCTGCTATCGACACCCCGCACGAGGCACTGCTCCTTGTGTCTGAAGACGGGCGAGAGCTGTGGTCCTCCAACTCTGATCAGACGCGTTCGATGGCCAGTCTTACTAAGATAATGACGGCGATCGTAGTCCTCGACCGCGTCGATCTCGACGAGACGGTCCAAATCTCTGCTACCGACATCGCTACAGGCGGATCGAACGCCAACCTGCAACCCGGCGAAACCATGACCGTCAGGGAGTGTCTTGAGGCGCTACTGCTGGTTTCCGGCAACGAAGTCGCGAATGCTTTAGCACGACATGTTGCTGGATCTGCCGAGGAGTTCGTGGCTATCATGAACGATCGGGCACTCCGACTGGGTATGTCCGATACCCGCTTCGCTAATCCGCATGGCATCGACCAGTCAGGTCACTATTCAACGGCCGCAGACCTTGCGATCCTTGCTCGTTATGCAATGAACATCGATGAGATTCGAAGGATTTCTGCGATGGAGTTTTTCGACCCCGATGGCGGTGGTTCCCGGCCCCAACAAGAGAATACGAATCTGCTGATCGGTGACTATTCGGGAGCAACGGGCCTGAAAACAGGCTGGACTTCGCGTGCGGGATTCTGTCTGATTTCCGCGGCTAGCAGGAACGGACTGGAGCTTTTTGCAGTAGTCCTTGGGACTCCTACCGAAAGCGCGAGGTTCGATGTCGCTTCGCAGGTGATGGATTGGGGATTCGACAATCTCGCGTACCAGAGTGTTGTCACCCAAGGACAACGGTTCGGCTCGGTCCAGGTGAGCGACTATCTTGACGTTTCTATTCAGGCGGTATCCAGCTCCAGTTTCTCGGACTACGTATTCGCGCCAGCAGGGAAGATCACTGCAGAAGTGGAGTTGGTCGCTGATATCGAGGCACCGGTGGCTGCCGGTGATCGGCTTGGGACGCTAAGGTTGGTACAAGGTGATAGATTGATATATCAGACCACCTTGGTCTCCGAAGTGTCGGTTGAGAAGCCTGGAGTGTTCGAGAGGATATGGATCGCCATTCAGCGCCTTTTTCGCCCACAGGAGGGATGAAGCAGTTGAACGCAGAGGCAGCTAGAACGCCGCTCTTTGATGAGCATGTCGCGCTCGGTGCGCAGATGACCGAGTTCGCCGGCTATCTGATGCCTATGCAGTATATTGGCATCAAGCAGGAACATCTGGCAGTTCGAGAAGGCTGTGGCATCTTCGACCTTTGTCATATGGCCCAATTGCGAGTCTTCGGAACCAGCGCCTTCGATTTCCTGCAGTACCTGATGACGAATGACCTCTCTCGTCTGTCTGTGCCTGGAATGGCGCAGTACACCCTGATATGCGATGACGACGCAGGAATCATCGATGATGTCATTGTCTATCGGACTGGCGAAATCGAATATCTGCTTGTAGCAAATGCGATCAACCGGCGTGTCGTCTTCGATTGGGCGAACATGATCCGTGACAGGTGGAGCACTCATCAACCCTGTGGTGAGAGCGCCCCAAGGCAGGGCATCGATTTGGAAATCGTGGACGAGACGGATCGCACCGGACTCATTGCCTTACAGGGTCCACTTGCTATCCCGCTTGTGGAGCAGATGATGCCCGAGGGTGCGGATATTCCGACACGGTTCAAGATATTGGCGACAACCATCGGACCCACACCGGTTCTGCTCTCTCGAACCGGGTACACCGGCGAGGATGGAGTAGAAATATTCACTCATGCATCCAACACCGCTGCCATCTGGCGGTACCTGCTTTCATTCCCCGAAATCTCTCCTTGCGGACTAGGTTCGCGCGACACCCTGAGGCTAGAAATGGGTTATCATCTCTATGGTTCGGACATGGACAGAGGAGTTGACCCGATATCTGCTCGTCTCGGTTGGATTTGCCCAGCTGACAAACCAGACTTCGTCGGTAGTGATGCGATACGGCGGATCCGTGAGCAAGAGGACCATCGAGTACTTGTGTTCTTCACAGCCGATGATGCAATACCCAGACCAGGCATGAGCCTCTCGGCCAACGGCGTAGAGATCGGGCACGTAGCGAGCGGGACATATTCTCCGTCGCTTTGTGTTGGGATCGCATCGGGATATGTTCCCACCGGCTATTCTCGTCCAGGACAGAAGCTCGATCTGCAGGTTCGACGAAAGCAGGTGTCTGTCGTGGTTGTTGACCCACCCTTTGTACAGGGCACTTCTTTATGAATGATCAACGACTGAAAGGAGAATGATGAATCCGGACGATAGGTACTACCACTCCGAGCATGAATGGGTGAAGATCGATGATGACGGACTCGCTGTCATCGGAATCACTGATTTTGCCCAACAGCAACTTGGCGAGATCGTGTTCGTCGAACTCCCCGAGGTGGGTAGCACCCTCACTGCCGGGCAAGTCTATGGTGAGGTTGAATCCGTAAAGTCGGTCTCGGAATTGTATGCTCCGGTCACGGGTCAAGTCACCCAAGTCAATTCGATCCTCTCAGACTTTCCCGAGACGGTTAACGCCGAGCCTTACGGTGAGGGTTGGATCGTCAAGGTGCGAATGAGTGATACCCGGGTCCTTGACTCACTGATGACCAGCGCACAGTACTCGACCCACATCGGCGAGGAGTGAGAGCCTAGGCTATGCGCTACATCTCGATAACCGCCAGCCAACGCAGAATGATGCTCGAGCAGATCGGATGCGAGTCCATCGAGAGCCTGTTCGATGATATCCCAGAGGATGTCCGGCTCAGGCGACCACTGAATCTGCCGGACGCACAAAGTGAGATGCAGGTGTCCGCGCGGTTCTCAGTCCTGGCCGGGGCCAATATCCCTGCAACAGAGCTAGTCAGTTTCGCCGGTGCAGGATGCTACGACCACTACATCCCCAGCGTCGTGGACCACGTGATACAGCGCCCCGAGTTCTTCACTGCCTACACGCCATATCAGCCGGAAGTAAGCCAAGGGACTTTACAGGCGCTCTACGAGTATCAATCCATGATCTGCGAGTTGACTGGCATGGACGTCGCGAATGCGAGCATGTATGACGGGCCGACCGCCTTCGTTGAGGCAGCATTCATGGCGACCCGCGTCACCGGCAGGAAATCGGTCGTCTGCGTCGGTAACATCCACCCCGAGTGGATATCAACCTTGCGAACCTACTCGAAGAGCGGGAAGTTTTCGTTGGTAGAGGTGGGTTGTGACGTTGCTACAGGGCGCATCAACACCGCTTTTGTCGAAGAGTCCCTGGGCTCCCACTCGATCGATGACGTAGCCGCAGTGATGACACAGAGCCCCAATTTCTTCGGCGTCATCGACGACGTTGCCAGCATGACGACCTTGGCTCATGGTATCGGAGCGATCTCTGTGGTTGCCGCCAACCCGGTCCTTCTCGGCATCTTGAAATCCCCATCCGATTTTGGCGTGGACGTTGTGGTCGGCGAGGGTCAACCGATCGGCAGCCCGATGTCTTTCGGCGGTCCGGGATTCGGGTTCTTCGCATGCCGTGACGTATTCCTGCGTCAGATGCCGGGGCGCATCGTCGGGCGAACTCTCGACGTGGACGGGAGAAGTGCCTTCACGCTGACATTGTCGACCAGAGAGCAACACATTCGCCGAGAGAAGGCGACTAGCAATATCTGCAGCAACCATTCGCTCAACGCATTAGCCGCGGCTGTTCATCTCTCGGCCCTGGGTGGGAGCGGTCTTGTGCAAGTCGCCAAGACCTGCGCCAATAATGCGCGTTACTTATACCGACTACTTGTGGAAACCGGCAAGTTCGTTCCTGTCTGGGATGCGCCCTTTGGCTATGAGTTCGCGCTCAGGTACTCCGCAGGCGATGTTTCCGATATGCAAACCCGGATGATCGACCGAGGCTACATTGCAGGTGTCTCGGCGGCCAAGATCGCCGACTTGGAGGGTGTCGCTCCTACGGGCATCCGATTCGATCTTTCGGATGTCGTCATATTCGCTGTCACAGAGAAGCGGACCCCCGAAGAGATGATCGCATTCGCTAGGGAGATAGAGACACTGTGACCGGAGAACATCGACACGCCGACACTGATTGCAGACCACTCATCTTTGAGCTGGGCGATCCGGAATGGTCCTGCACAGGCACTGGGGTAGTCCCCGACTCGGAAGAAGCCTCGATCGAGGAACTATTCCCCGGCATGCACAGGGAGTGTCCGCCGAACCTGCCCAACGTAAGCGAACTCGACATCATGCGTCACTACTCCAGACTTGCTGCGGTGAACTTCGGAGTCGATACAGGCATGTATCCTCTCGGCAGTTGTACGATGAAATACAATCCGCGATTGAATGAGGACGTGTGTCGCTTGCCAGGATTTGCGGGGCTCCACCCGTATCAGCCGGAAGCCACGGTCCAAGGGGTACTCGAGCTACTGGCTGGACTGCAGGCTGCGTTGATCGAGATCACGGGTCTCCCAGCGGTTTCGCTCCAGCCTTCCGCGGGAGCCCACGGTGAACACACGGCATTACTGTGCATACGTGCGCACCACGCACGGAACGGTGACCCTAGGCGCCGGGTCTTGATTCCGGATACAGCCCATGGCACCAACCCGGCCACCGTCAGTCTCTGCGGATACGAAACCCAAACGATCCCTAGCGATGCATCGGGTGGGGTCGAGCTGGCTGCTCTGCGTGCCGCTCTGGATGAAGACGTCGCCGCTGTCATGCTCACGAATCCCAACACTCTAGGGCTTTTCGACCTGAACATCCAAGAGATCACCACAGCCGTGAGGGCCTGTGGTGCCTTCTCATACTGTGACGGGGCCAATCTCAACGCGATCATGGGGATATCGCGACCGGGTGACATGGGCTTCGACGCTCTCCATGTGAATCTACATAAGACTTTCGCCACGCCCCACGGCGGTGGGGGGCCGGGCGCGGGACCAGTGTGCGTCAGCGAACAGCTAGCACCGTACCTCCCAGGGCCTGTGGTCCAATGTGGTCCAGATGGATTCACTTTGGTGAAGCCTGCCGACTCCATCGGGCGAGTCCGGTCGTTCTACGGAAACGTCGGCGTGCTCATCAGAGCATACGCCTACATCCTCTCCTCTGGTGGTGATGGACTTCGCGCGGTCAGCGAGCAGGCAGTCCTTTCCGCGAACTACCTCATGGCTCGATTGCGCAATGCCTACGCCCTGCCATATGAGCGGACCTGCATGCACGAATTCGTTCTGTCCGCATCGCGACAGAAGAAGGCTAATGCTGTCAGGGCGCTGGACATTGGAAAGAGACTTCTCGACTACGGCATCCATCCCCCGACGGTCTACTTTCCGCTTTTAGTTGAAGAAGCACTGATGATCGAGCCTACCGAAACCGAACCACTGTCCTCATTGGATAGATTCATCTCAGTGATGATGGCTATCGCCGAGGAGGCCGAGTCGGACCCTGACGTCCCCAAGAATGCACCGTACACTACCGTGGTTCGTCGACTCGATGAGGCCAGAGCTGCCCGTGAGCTCGATCTTCGCTGGACCTCTAGCGATACCACTGCGTAGCCCATGCACACTCCCACTTGGCGACTCATTCTGGATCCACCCGGTTCTGGGCTGACGAACATGTCGGTCGATAGAGCGATCCAAATCTTCCATGCTGCCGGCAAGGCCAACCCTACACTCAGGCTCTACGGATGGTGTGAACCCACGCTTTCACTGGGTCGCTTTCAGCCCATCGAAGAAGTCGACTTCGATGCTGCTGCTGCCTCACAGGTCGCCGTCGTTCGACGTCCAACCGGGGGTAGGGGGGTACTACACTTCGATGAGGTGACCTATTCCGTCGTTGCAGGTCTCCGAGATGGCATTCCGCGGGGTGTCACGGCTTCCTATGCCTGGATTCTTCGCGCACTGCTCTGTGCCTTTAGTGCATTAGGCATAGATGCCTCCCGATCAAACAGGGGACTGCAGCGGACTCAGCATCCTTCGGCCGCCTGCTATAGCACCATGACGCCTGCGGACCTGACTGTGAACATGAAGAAGCTCTCGGGGAGCGCACAAGTCTGGCTCGACGACACTGTTCTGCAGCATGGCTCTCTGACCATATCGAAAGATGTGTTCAAGGAGGCCCAGTTACTCAGACTCGACCCCCACCAAACCGAGACACTGGCAGTGTCAACATCGACGATATCATCGATCTGTTGTCCTGTGCCTACTCATGAATCGATTCGCCTGGCCTTGGTTCAAGGCTTCTCTGAGGCACTGGATCTGCGATTCGAACAATCAAGCCTATCGGAGGAAGAGCTCTCGATTGCATCAGATATATCCGGCCAGTTTGCTCCTGGTCCATCATCAAGCTCAAGTACGACTTGAATGTTCTGAATATCTGCTACAATGTTGTACTAGAATTGTAGCCGCTCAGACATGATATTGGGGGCAACGATGGAAGACCAACACGATAGAAGCGATCCGTTTGAAGAGGCTCTCCTGGATCTCACTAGCAGAACCAATGATGAACTACGTGACCTGATAGGCAAGATTCGTCTTGAAGAGGAGAGGATTTCATATCAAAGACGAATACTCCACGGGCGGATAGACATTCTTCGTGCAGAGTTGGTCAATCGCCTCAAGTCCCAGCACGAAGCTGGGGACGACTTGATCTCTGGATCCGATGTTGAGCGACTCATCGACATACTGTCCGCGGATAGCAGAAGCCTGTCCAATATCCCGACACCTCAGTCAAAGCCGGCCGATTCCACCGACTAGAGCAGACGCTCACCTAGGAGATTTCAATGAGTTCAATCGCAGACAAAGTCAAGATGTTTCTAGATGATCTTGCGACAGATGCTATCGAAGAACGGGTCGTTGATTATGTGATTCGAGAGGTTCGCAACGGACGAAAGCTCACTGAGGCCCTTCAGGATCCCTACGTCAAGAACCGTTTGAGCCCCGAGCGCCTGGAGAAGGTTCTCGAGAACCCTGAGGTCATGAAGGCGTTGGAGGATCAGATCGCTGTTTCATTTCAGAAGAAAGAGTTCGGCTTCCAGGACTGAATTCCATCGATTGGAGTGCGAGTGATCAAGTGTCCGTCATGTGGCTTGATCGACCCCGGCGGTCACACTCGATGTCTTGAGTGCTCCGCAGACCTTTCGGGTTCGACCCAGTCGTTCGCCCCAGTGGGCGATTCCAGGGAATCTGAGTCAAGCGATAGTGATTTCGCGGATGCCCCAGCGTTGATCGTTACCAGGGGGCCTGGGGTAGGAGAGCGCTTCGTGCTCACCGAGCCCCTCACGACCATAGGTCGTGATCCGGGATCCCACATTTTCTTGAACGACATCACGGTGTCTAGGACGCATGCCGTAGTCACAAAGTCTGGGTGTGTCCTGCAAATTGCCGACAAAGGCTCACTGAATGGAATCTACGTGGACGGCATTTTGGTCACAAGCGCAATCCTTGATGCAGGCGATGTCATTCAAGTCGGCCGATTTCAACTAGTGTTCGTCGCGAAGAGGGCTAGGTAGCGCTGATGCAACGAGATTACATGACGATTGGCGAAGTGGTCGACAGGTTGCGCCAACTCAGCTCAGACGTTTCCATTTCCAAGATCAGATATCTTGAAGAAGAAGGCCTGATCACTCCTGAGCGTACCGCAGGCGGATACCGAAAGTTCTCCACTGCCGATGTAGCGCGTATCGAAATGATTCTAAAGATGCAGCGTGACCTATTCCTTCCTCTCGCTGTCATCCGCGAGAAGCTACAAGAATACGACAAAGGGAAGGTCCCGGCCGAGATGCGCCAGTTCAGCGGTATATCCGAGGCCGTGTCACTGCCCCTAGACGACTCGGCCACCACGCTCCTGGAAGATGTACCTTCAGCTTTGGGCCTGCCCATCTCCTTTGTGAAGGAACTAGAGAGCTTTCAGCTGATCAAGTTCATCACCACGGATCGCGGTCTGGAGCTTTCAAATGCAGACACTCAGATCGCACATGTGTGTTGGGATATGAGGCGGTTCGGGGTCGAGCCCAGACATTTAAGAATGTATGAGACTTTCGCTGAGAGAGAGAC
The DNA here is from genome assembly GCA_002293965.1 of Actinobacteria bacterium UBA912. Taxonomy (GTDB): domain Bacteria; phylum Actinomycetota; class Coriobacteriia; order Anaerosomatales; family UBA912; genus UBA912. Next base: position 15,891 of record DBEG01000164.1, read on the forward strand.
CACCTTTTTCTCTCAGATCCTACTGCCAGCATTTCGCCATCGCACCCCCGAGAGCAGACAAAAACTCCTTGAATCCCTGGACGAACTGATCGCTCTTTCAGAGCAGCTGACCTCACATCTGGTTCGCAGATCCTTAGGTCGGGTGTTCGAGGACGTCATGTGATCTCCAAAAGAATGCATGGACAGCGAAGCGAGAGTGCCGAACCTGCAAGTTCGTTGGGCAAGCCTGAAGTCTTCGCTCATCCTAGTGAGCGGATCGCAGCGCAGATTCTGGACTACTATGAAATTCGATGGGAGTATGAGCCGACCACCTTTGCTCTTGAGTGGGACAGTAGAGGAAACCCCGTATCGTCCTTTACGCCCGATTTCTATCTCCCGGACCTCGAGCTATACATCGAGCTCACCACGATGAATCAGAAGCTTGTCACCCGCAAGAACCGTAAAGTCCGAAAGCTCCGTGAACTCTATCCGCATGTCAATGTAATAATTTTCTACCAAAGGGATTTTCGAAACTTACTACTGAAGTATGGACTGCACGCCCCGTCCGAGAAGCCTCTTGAGCCAACGGAGAGTGATGTTTGCGATGGAGAGTCATGACAACTGATACTGCAGCACATATCCCTGAGGGTATCCGACTGTATTCGGCGGATGAGATTGCGGGTAGAGTTCAAGCCATTGCTGCCCAAGTCACCGAGGACTACAGGGATACAGAACTTAGACTTATAACAGTTTTGAAGGGAGGCTTGTTCTTTCTGGCAGATCTTAGCCGCGCCATAAGCGCACCGGCAACGCTCGACTTCATGGCAATATCTTCGTATGGTGCAGGTTCTTCCGGAGTTGTCAGGATAACCAAGGATCTTGAGGACTCGATCGAGGGTGCTCACGTTCTGGTTGTCGAGGATGTCGTAGATACTGGACTGACGTTAAGGTATGTTCTAAAGGTCCTGCAGGCGCGCAACCCCGCCTCCATAAAGGTGTGTGCCATGTTTGATAAACGTGTTCGCCGTATAGTGAACACCGACATAGCCTACTGTGGCTTCAATATTCCCGACAAATTCTTGGTGGGATATGGCTTGGATCACCTCGGCAGGTACCGGAATCTTCCAGATGTATACAGTCTCGATGATTCGCTTTTGACGACATACTGATTCAGAAAGGATCACGATTATGCAGCTCGAAGACTTCATCCGAGATATTCCGGACTTCCCAGAGCGAGGGGTCATCTTCAAGGATATAACACCCCTGCTGGCCAGCCCAGATGGGTTTGGTCAGGCCATAGAAGTGCTTGCATCATCGTATGAAAATGCTGGTGTCACCAAGGTTTTGGGTGCTGAAGCCCGAGGTTTCATTTTCGGGGGAGCCCTTGCTTTTCGCCTAGGAGCAGGGTTCGTTCCTGCACGCAAGCCAGGAAAACTACCCTGGGATACCACATCGCATGAGTACGAACTGGAATACGGTAATGACTCCCTCGAAGTACATACAGATGCCCTGTTGCCCTCAGACAATGTATTGATTGTCGATGATGTTCTAGCCACCGGGGGCACCGCGGCGGCCAAAGCTGCACTCGTGCAGCAGATGGGGGCTAATGTCTGCGGATATGCGTTCCTCATTGAACTCGACTTCCTCAATGGACGCAGCAAACTGGGGAATGACAGAATAGTCTCGTTGATCAGAGTCAAGTAGCACCAAGGTCGATCAATACCGTTGCCCTAATAGCAGATCTATCCAAGTCCTGCTCCTTATGGGAGGTTGATGGAAGTGTTCGACACTCCAGAACAGCCATATGTTTGGATCGTCACTGCAGCAGTGCTTGCCACCGCCGTTCTCGGGATCGCATCATACGTCCTTTACAGGGTGTTTTCCAAACGATGGATTCGCAGATCGATCATGCATTTGATTGGCTACCGAGAGCGAATCACTGCCTCCAGAAAGACGTTGGAGGCAGTAGTAGGGCACTTGGTTAACGGTAACGAGTCCACCATACTCTCATTCGCCTCCGATCCATCCGATGACAACCGTAGAGCACTGTCTGAGACGGGGCAGAGGATGCTGATCACTCGAGATGAGCTCGATCTTCGGCGCCTACACCCACGGACACACCAAGCTGCCGAGGAGTTAGCCGATGCTGCACACCTGATCGCCATCTACGCCCTCCCATATGAGGCGGATTTGTCGGCTGGTGAGAACCTGGATGCACTATCTTCGATGAACCTCAAGGCTGTCACCGAGCAATTCCAAATAGCCGATACATTGCTAGCCGAACTTTGTATTGCTTATGATGTAGAGGAATCTGTTGTATACGGTGGGGGGCTGTATATATGAGAGCGTCCGGAAACCTGAATGTCCCTAGAAGGATAAGGGCAATACTCGGCGGTATGGTCTTGCTCTTTGTGCTCGTATTGATTTGGAGCTGGATAGGTGACTTTCGCGAGGCTCAAAGGGGAGGGGGTGCTGCTGGAGGCACCACTGAAGCCTCTGGAGAGACAACGCCTTCGCCTGAGACGGATGAGACGCAGATAGAAGACCCTCCTGAGGGCCGCGGAGCTCTGATCGTCATTGTTGATGGACTGAACTTACGCGCAGGGTCCGAAAGGGGTTCACGTTCTCTGAAAGTCCTCTCGGAGGGAACAGAACTCCAGATCCTTCAAAAGGATGGAGTGTGGTACAAGGTTGAACATCCCGACGGAGTGACTGGGTATGTGATGGGCGACGATGAGTATGTCCGGGTCGAATAAGGGCTAGGGAGTTCTGTGAAAAAGATCATCGGACTTGCCAGGGAGTTTTATAGGCTTCGCATGGTAAAGCTCAGTGAGTTGGATGAACCCAGCCTTGACTGGGCAGACGACGTGCTGTACAGACGGCCGGTCTCTGAGCCGCTAGGATCGAACGATACCTATGTAGTTGAAGCGGTTGGCATCCACGATGATGCGGTGGTTTGTTTGACCGACCCCATACACTCTCACTCAGAGGCTCTCGCCTTCTTGGAGGAGGCGGAGGATGACCTCAGGGAGTCCACGCTTAGTGACTATAAAGCGAAGTACTTCCCACAATAGAGGCGGAAGTACTTCGCTTTACATAAGATATATTATCCGCTATTGCCCTGCCCGCTGGTCATTAGTACAAGGCGAGAGCGATTGCGAACGCAACTCCAGCCAAGTACATCAACGGATGTACTTCTCCTGCCTTCCTGTGCAGAACCTTGATGATGATGAAGCTGATGAAACCGAGTCCGATGCCCCATGCGATGTTGAAAGTCAGCGGAATACCAACAATCACCATGAAGGCCGGAAAGGCCTCTTCAAAATCTTTCCAGGATATGTCGGCTATCGTCTTCATCATCAGGAACCCAACGATGATCAGTGCTCCTGCTGTGACTTGGCCGGCCCCACCGATCATTGCGATAACGGGCGTGAAAAAGGTAGATACCGCAAAGAGAAGTCCTACGACTATAGCAGTCAGGCCGGTGCGTCCGCCTTCGGCGACACCAGATGCAGACTCGATATAGGTGGTGATCGAGCTGGCCCCAACGGCTCCACCTACGACCGCTGCAGTGGAGTCCACGGCCAGGATATTTCGGATCCCGGGGACCTGTCCGTTCTTGTCAACGAAACCGGCCTGCTCGCCAACCGCGACTACAGTTCCCATAGTGTCGAAGAAGTCTGTCAGCATCATTGAAAAGACGAATACCATGACTGCAGGCGTAAAGACTTGCAGTATGGCCATTTGGCCATCTACCTCCATGAAGGGTGCACCAAATGTTGAAAAGTCAGGTGCTGCGATGATCTGAGTGGGCAACTGAGTCACTCCGAGCGCCAGTGCAGCAGCCGCAGCCACGAGGATACCCCACAGAATGTCGCCTTTGATGCGAAGGGCCATGAAGGCGAAGATTGCGACAAGACCGATGAGTGTCACCCAAACCGTCTCTTGGGTGAAGTCACCAAGGCTGACCAGGGTGGCCTCTTTTGCGACGACAATGCCTCCATTCTTGAGCCCAATGAAAGTGATGAAAATACCAATGCCGCCGCCGATAGCGCGCTTCAGATTGAGCGGGATGGCATTCATCACCGCCTCGCGGAAGCCGGTCAAAACCAAAGCAAGGATAATCAATCCCTGCACGAACACCACAGCCATTCCAACTTGCCATGGGACTCCGGCACCCAAGACAACACTGAAGGCGACCATGGCATTCAATCCCATGCCCGATGCCAGAGCTAGTGGCCTGTTGGTGAGCAGCCCCATGGCCAAACACATCAATGCAGCACCCACGGTGGTGGCTGTAGCAAGAGCCGGTATCCAATCAGCGGCTGCATCGCCGAACATGCTCGACAGAATTCCCGGGTTGACAAAGATGATGTATGCCATTGTCATGAATGTGACTACGCCGGCGATGAGCTCGGTGCGCAGGTCGGTGTTGCGTTCCTTGAATCTAAAGAATGCCTCCATTGTTCCCTTCCCTTTGTCGGTATCAGCCAACGGTATCGATCTGTCCTCAGGCCCAGCAAGAAATACTGTTGCTTATGGGCGCGATCTGTCTACCCGTGAACTCCTTTCCCTAAATGTAGTTCGAACCTGTGTACCGAGGCCTGAAGTCTGAGGTGTGTTGCAGTAGTGCAATCAAATCGAGTGCGATCGGGGGCCTCAGGTCTATGTGAGTCAAGTCGTTTGGGTCGACGAGGTCCAAGCCTACAACTCGATCGTCGAGATGGGTGTGAGTATGCGAGAATTCATCGATGTCCGTCACGAATATGACATTGACTACATGTCGCGAATGGTCCGGCGCGATGCTGTCATGCACGAACGCCAACCCGGCGGGAGTGCAAAGTATCCCGGTTTCCTCAAGAACTTCACGCTTCAGTGCACAGAGAAGAGTCTCACCCCGCTCTACTCCCCCTCCGGGAAGCAGATGATACTCGCGGTTATCTTTCCTATGTCGAACAAGAACGACTTGGTCGTGCCAGAGCATAAGGGCTGCTACGCGGATTCTGGGATGACTATCAGCTGGAGCTCCCAAAGCCTCCCTCTCCTCTTTCAGTTGTCTCAAGCTCCTGCACTTCAATCAGCCGAGCAGATATTACCGGCTGGATAACCAGCTGGGCTATCCTATCGCCTCTCTCAATCCGTATAGGCTCATTCGGATCATAATTGATTGCGATGACCTTGATCTCACCTCGGTAGTGAGAGTCGATCAGGCCAGGGGAATTGACTATACCCAGTCCGTGTTTTAGCGCAAGTCCACTGCGCGGTTGGACGAATGCGGCGCAACCAGTGGGTAAAGCAATGGAGATACCTGTTGAGATGAGCTGGCGTTCGCCTGGCATCAGGGTGAGCTGATGAGTGGAGGATAAATCCAGCCCGGCATCGCCGGGATACGCATATGCTGGAAGCGGAATCCCGCAATCCAAACGTTTTATGCGTATCTCGGTCAGTTGGACCCCTCCCTGAGCAGTGAGTGGATTCGTTTATTCAATGACACGCAACTCAGCGTAAAACTCATCCAGATCCTGGAATGACTTGTAGACAGAAGCGAACCGGATATAGGCGACTTTGTCGAAGTCCTGCAAGTAACGCAAAACGATATCCCCTAACTCGACAGAGGAGATTTCGTAGCGTAAGGAATTATGCAGGTCTTGTTCGATGTCATCGATCAAAGAGTCGAGCCGCTCAATCGGTACATTGCGTTTCGCAGTGGATACTACCAGGCCTCGCAGAAGCTTCCCGCGATCGAAAGGCTCGGTTGAGCCATCTCTCTTGACTACCATCAGGGGCATCTCTTCGCGGCGTTCGTAAGTGGTGAATCTTGATGCGCATCCGAGGCACTCCCGTCTGCGCCGTATAGCCTCACCGGACTCCGAGACGCGAGAGTCGACTACTTTGGTCTCTTCATTCGAGCAGAACGGACACCGCGTGGTTTCCCCTAGATGTTGACGTTTGC
>DBEG01000016.1 GCA_002293965.1 Actinobacteria bacterium UBA912
AGTCATCAATCTCGCCGCCACAGTTCTAAGGGACGGCGGGATTGTTGTTTTTCCGACGGAGACCGTCTACGGCATAGGCGCTTCGGCGCACTCATGCTTCGGTCCGCATGAGATCTTCGACATCAAGGTCCGACCGCTCGACAAGTTCCTACCATGGCTGGTCGAAGATGACGACGCCCTGCTCGACACGTATGGCGTCGACGTTCCCGAGTACGCGCACAATCTCGCAAAGGTGCTGTGGCCGGGCGCCCTCACTCTTGTCGTGAAGGCTTCCGAGAGGGTCGGCAAGGACTTTCGGGCTGCCGACGGCACCGTCGCACTCAGGAGCCCTGATCACATGATCGTCCGAGCGCTCATCCACGCTTCGGGCGGGCCGCTGATCGCAACTAGCGCCAACACGAGCGGCACTGCGGCACCCCACGACTTCACATCGATTGAGGAGCGAATCATCGCGGCGGCTGACGTAGCGCTTGACGGTGGCGAGACCAGACACCAGCAGCCATCGACGACCGTCGACTGCACCGGTCCTTCGCCAGTGATTCTTCGCCAAGGCGCCATTGAGGCCGACGTCATCATGTCGGTAGCCGCCGGGGGCGCATGATGCGGGTGGCCATCGGTAGCGATCACGCCGGTTTCGATCAGAAGGCGAGCCTTCGACGCCACCTCGAGCAGCTCGGACACGAGGTGACCGATGTCGGTCCGGACTCTGATGAGCTCTCCGTGGACTACCCCGACTTCGCCGAGCAGGTCGGCGGCTTGGTAGCCGCAGGCGAGGTCGATCGCGGGGTTCTGGTGTGCGGCACCGGGATCGGGATGGCGATGGCTGCCAACAAGATCGACGGAGTGCGGGCCGCTAACGTCTTGGATGTCGACTTCGCCAGGTTGTCGCGGGAGCACAACGATGCGAATGTCGTCGCGGTCTCGGGCAGATTCGTCTCCGCCGAGAAGAATGCGCAGATCGTCGATGCCTTCCTAGAGGCAGAGTTCCTCGGCGATCGTCATACCCGGCGAGTGGAGAAGATCAAAGCCCTCGAGAGCGAGTAGCGAGAATGGCGCTGGGTATGGCAGGACCGCATGGTTTGGAGTAGCATGGCCACTTCACACAACGCAGATTGGAGCTTGCGCGCATGACATTGAGGTACATCCCCAGGCAGGATCCCGAGCTGGCCGCCGCCATCGACGCCGAACTTACCAGGCAGCGCGGGACCATCGAGCTCATCGCAAGCGAGAACTTCGTGTCCATGGCTGTGCTTGAGGCCGCCGGAACGGTTCTGACCAATAAGTACGCCGAAGGACTGCCCGGCAGGCGCTACTATGGCGGCTGCGAGGAGGTCGACGTCGTCGAGACGCTAGCACGTGACCGGGCCACGACTCTGTTCGGTGCCGATCACGCCAATGTCCAACCACACGCAGGTGCCCAGGCGAATCTGGCCGCCTTCTACGCGTTCCTCAACCCCGGCGACACCGTTCTTGGGATGAACCTGGCGATGGGCGGGCATCTGACCCACGGATCGCCGGTGAACTTCTCGGGCAAGTGGTTCAAGGTCATCCCGTACGGCCTGGACCCTGATACCGAGACGATCGACTACGACGAGGTCGAGCGCCTCGCGATGGAGCACCGCCCGAAGATGGTCATCGCCGGTGCGAGCGCGTATTCGCGCACGATTGATTTCGAGCGATTCAGCGAGATAGCTCGCCGAGCAGGTGCGATCTTCATGGTCGACATGGCCCACATCGCCGGACTAGTCGCCACAGGAGCGCATCCATCCCCGGTCCCACACGCCGACGTCGTCACTTCCACCTCACACAAGACACTGCGCGGCCCTCGGGCCGGTTTCATCCTGTGCCGGGAGGAGCATGCCACAGCGATCGACAAGGCGGTCTTCCCCGGGTTGCAGGGCGGTCCGCTTGAGCACATCATCGCTGCCAAAGCGGTGGCCTTCAAAGAAGCGATGCAGCCGGAGTTCTCGGCGTACATCGATCAGGTCGTCGTCAACGCCAAGGCGCTCGGTGAGGGTATGGCCGAAGGCGGATTGCGTCTGGTCAGCGGCGGCACCGACAACCACCTTGTGCTCGTGGACCTGAGGCCTGCTTCGATCACCGGCAAGGACGCCGAGACTCTCCTCGAAGAAGTCGGCTTCACTGTGAACAAGAACTCGATTCCCAACGATCCGGAAAGCCCCTTCGTCACCAGCGGCATCCGCGTTGGCTCCGCTGCGATGACCACCCGCGGCTTCAGCGAGAGCGATGCCCGCACAGTCGGCTCCATGATCGCGCAGGCCATTTTCGAGCGCCAGGATTCGGGCGTACTCGATGGCATTAGGGAGCAAGTCACCGCGATGCTTTCGGCGCATCCGCTCTATCCTGAGCTGTGAGTCCGCAGTGCCGCATGAGAGAGGCTGACCAGGATGTCGCGCCCCGATTGGGATGAGTATTTCATGGGTATCGCGCTCCAGGTGAGCGAACGTTCGACGTGCGTCCGACGCAAGACCGGCGCGGTCATCGTCAGGGAGAAGCGTATCCTGGCGACCGGCTACAATGGCGCGCCAGCAGGACTGACACACTGTGAAGACGTTGGTTGCGTACGGGATACCAACTCCATCCCCAGTGGCTCGAACCACGAGCTCTGCCGAGGCATACACGCCGAACAGAACGCAGTGGTACAAGCTGCGAGGTTCGGGAACGCCATCGAAGGTGCCATCATCTACACGACACATCATCCGTGCGTGCTGTGTGCCAAGATCCTCGTCAACGCAGGTGTCGACAGCATCATCTATCACGAATCCTACCCTGACGAACTATCCGCCCAGATTCTGAAGGAAGCCGGGATCACGGTTCGGACGGCCGTGTGTTCAGAGGCGGATAAAGTGTGAACCTCGGTAACTACTTCGCAGTATTCGTGGTTGCCGCTGGCATAACGCTGGCCATAACGCCAATCGTCCGGAGACTGTCGTTGAAGTACGGACTGGTCGACGTTCCTTGCGGCCGCAAGGTCCACAGCAAGCCGGTTTCGCGCCTGGGCGGCGTGGGGATATTCGCAGGTTTCGCCGGTGCGGTAGCCCTTCAGTTTGTCGGAGAAACACTGGGCTGGTGGGGGCCTATGCTTGCCGGAGAAGGTATGCAGCTTGCCGGATTGCTTGGAGGGCTGGCACTGATCTTCGTCATCGGCGTGATCGACGACGTGTTCAATCTCTCACCGGCATACAAGCTGCTGGGCCAGATACTGGCGGCTGTGATCGTGATTGCGTCCGGGATCAGGATCGATTTCGTCGGCAATCCTGCCGGCGGGGGACTCATAGCACTGGGACTTCTGGGGATACCCGTCACCTTGGTCTATATCGTCGGATTCACGAACGTCATCAACCTCATCGATGGACTGGACGGCCTGGCCGCGGGTGTCTCGGCGATTGCTGGACTCAGCTTCCTTGTGATCGCGATCCAGACCAACCAGTTCGCCGCAGCGGTTCTGGCTGCTGCGTTGATCGGCTCGTGCTTGGGCTTCCTGCGATACAACTCCAACCCTGCGAGCATCTTCATGGGGGATTCGGGGGCACTGTTCTTGGGCTTTGCTCTGGCGGGGATATCGATGCTTGGAGTGATGAAATCCGTGGCGGCGATCGCATTGGCCGTCCCGCTGTTGATCATCGGAGTTCCGATATTCGACACACTCACTGCGATCATTCGACGCCTAAGACATCAACGTCCTATCCAAGAAGCCGACAAGGGGCATATCCATCATAGATTGCTGGGGCGGGGATTCGATCAACGCCAAACAGTCTTGATCATCTATGTCTGGTCGATAGCCCTGGCCATCGGCGGGTACGCTATGCTGTACGCTCCAACCCTTATCAAGCTTGTGACCTTCGGGATATTGGCGGCATTGTCGGGAGTGATGGCCTATTGGCTCGGTTTGTTCGAGGCCGCCCATCACCACGCCGAGGAGCACAAACACGACGAGTGTTCCAGCGAGTGACTGCCATCGTCCGCCTTTTCTCACCCATCTGGCCCGAGCCACGATATTTACCTTGTAGGAGCACCCGTCTTAATGTACGATTAGCCCGTTTTCATGGATTGGGGTTCCCGAGAAGGATGTTTTCCGCTGACCTTGCTGACCGCCATAGAAACTTTCCTGGGTCACCCTGCGGTGGCGATTATTCTCGGCCTTTTATTCGGGGCACTACTCTTGCTTCTCTCAAGACACAGCGTCAAGTTCTTGACGCCGGAATCCTCGGCCGCTGGCTTTGCCATTGTGGCGGGATCGCTCTTGCTGAGATTGGCCCTGGCGGCTAGTGCATTGTTGGCTTACAGGTTTTTGTTGCCGGATGGCTTCCTGTGGTTTGCAGGTGGGTTGGCAGCCGGCTTTGTGGTGATGTATACATTGGAACTGCTCAAGTATGCTCGAGTGAGGACTAGAGTCCGCTAATAGGAGGAAGGGATCAAGTGGAAGGTCTATCCGAAAAACTTGCATCGAAGTTACACAAGTACTCGGTACTGCCATTCGAAGACATGTACGGGACCGTTTCGCCGTTGGATGCCTTCGTATTCACGAACTATATCTTCTTTCTGATAATCGCCTTCGTCGCAACCCTGGTCTTCTTTGTGGTGGCAGCGAACAAGACGGCGCTGGTCCCGAAAGGGATAGGGAACCTGGCTGAAACCGGCGTCGAGTTCATCAGGAACCTTTGCGTCGATTCGATGGGCAAGGAAGGCGTCAAGTTCGTGCCCTTCATTGGCACCCTGTTCTTCTTCCTTCTCTTCGCCAACATACTTGGCCTTATCCCGGGAACTCTTCCCGCTACAGGCACGATCGGCGTGACTGCTGCATGGGCAGTCATGGTCTTCTTGCTCTACAACTACATCGGGATCAAGAAGCATGGCTTCATCGGTTACTTCAAGTCATTCGTCCCTTCCGGGGTTCGGGAGATGGGACCACTGGGCAAGTGGGGGATGGGTTCGTTCATCTTCATCCTCGAGGTCCTGGGCCACTTCCTAAGACCACTCACGTTGGCAATGCGTCTTTTCGCCAATACTTTCGCTGGCGGGATGATTCTGGGAATCTTCGGCATATTCGTCGTTCTTGGTGTCAAAGAGATCTCAGCGATAGGCCTTTTGAGCTCGGGATTGAGCTTGGTGATGCTGGTGATCATGTACGCCTTCAAGCTTTTCGTGGGAGTTATTCAGGCGTACATCTTCACGCTACTCACCACCGCATACATCGGAGGCGCACTCCACGCCGACGAGCACTAGATATTGGATTCAACCGGCGAGTGCCGGTTTATCAGACCGCAAGTCACTGGACATCTGTCAGGTAGAAGGAGGAATTACTCGTGGAAGGTTCCATCAACGTTCTTGGTGCTGGGTTGGCCTATGGCTTCGCTGCTTTCGGTGCAGCCATTGGTATCGGTATGGTCGGTGGGCGGACGGTTGAGGCTATGGCCCGTCAGCCTGAGATGGCCGGCAAGATCCAAACCACCTTCTTCATCGCAGCGGCATTCGCCGAGGCACTCGGCTTGCTCGGGTTCGTTCTGGCCCTGATCCTCATGGCCGCCTAGTCACCGCTATACGGAAAAGTTGGAGGTACTAGAGTAATGCTGTTCGAGGAATTCGCATACGCCGCAGAGGCTGCATCAGACCAGGGTGCTTCGATTTCTATCATCCCTAGTCTTGCGGAGATCTGGCCCTCGCTGTTTGCTTTTGCGGTACTGTTCCTTTTGCTGAAGAAATTCGCTTTCGGCCCGATTCTCAACATGCTGCAGAAGCGCTCCGACACTATTCGCGAGTCGCTTGAGAAGGCAGAAGAGACCAAGCTGGAAGCCGAGAGGCTGCTCGAGGACTACAAGGCCCAGCTTGCAGAGGCCCGCGCCGAGGCGGCAGGGCTAGCCGAGCAGAGTCGCAAGATCGCAGAGTCGATGAAGGACGAGATCGTGGCACAAGCCAACGAAGAGGCCGCACTGATCATCGCCAGGGCTCGCGAGGCTGTTGAGGCTGAGAAGAAGTTGGCTATGGCCGAGCTCCAGGGCTCAGTCGCCGCTCTCTCCGTATCGGTCGCTGGCAAGTTGATCGGCGAGAAACTGAGTGAGGCCGATCATGCGAAGCTGATCGAGAAGTACCTGGCGGAGGTGGGTAGCTTCAATGACAACTAACGGTGCCTCAAGGGCATATGCCAGGGCGCTGTTCGATCTAGCGACCGCGGCCGGTGCGATTGACGAGGCGGACCAAGGCTTCAAGGCGATTGCGGATGCCGTTCGCAGCAGCGTAGACTTGCGAGAGGTTCTCTCGGATTCGGCGATACCAAGCGACAAGAAGCTTGCCATCATGGCTGAGCTCTTCTCGGGGGTCCCATCGCCGGAGGCCGTAGCGGTCGCATCCGTGGTTCTCCAGCGCGAAGGTATCGCGGCTGTGAAAGAAGTGCACTCCGAATTCGTCGAGCTTTGCGAGGCTGAGCGTGGAATCGTCATAACCGAGGTCACCACGGCAGTACCGCTGTCAGACGCACTTAGAAAGACCTTGATCGATAAACTGACGTCTTTGATCGGAAAGCCGGTGTCGCTACGCGAGTCAGTGGACGAGTCCATTCTCGGCGGTATCCGCATCAATGTTGCCGGAAGGGTTCTTGACGGCACCCTGCTTTCGCAACTTGACGCGATGCGAACAACCCTTTCCCGCACACCGCAAGGAGGTGAGGAGTAAGTGGCTGATATCAGTTCAAGTGCGATTTCCGAAGTTCTGAAGCGGCAGCTTGAGTCTTTCAAGCCGGAGATCGATGTTCGCGAAGTCGGCACCGTTACCCAGGTGGGTGACGGGATCGCCAGGGTTGAGGGCCTTAAGGGCGCCATGGCTGGAGAGCTTCTGGAGTTCTCTGGATCCGGGAGCACCATCATGGGAATGGCCCTGAACCTTGACGAGAACGAGGTTGGGGCCGTCTTGATGGGCGACATCACCGCCATCAAGGAGAATGACGCGGTCAGGACCACTGGTCGAGTCGTAGAGATTCCGTCGGGCAAGGCGATGCTGGGAAGGATCGTCAATCCGCTTGGGATGCCGGTCGATGGCAAAGGACCGATCGCTGCCGAAGGATACCGTCCGGTCGAGTTCCGCGCGCCTGGCGTGGTCGAGCGCAAGCCGGTCCACGAGCCCATGCAGACTGGAATCATGGCTATCGACGCGATGATTCCTATCGGCAGGGGACAGCGAGAGTTGATCATCGGTGACCGTCAGACCGGAAAGACCGCGGTCGCTGTCGACACCATCATCAACCAGAAGGGCAAGGATGTAATCTGTATCTATGTCGCCATAGGACAGAAGGCATCCACCGTCGCTGGCGTGGTCGAGACGCTGGCCGCCCATGATGCAATGGGGTACACAGTGGTCGTCTCGGCGAACGCCTCAGATCCCGCTCCTTTGCAGTACATGGCTCCGATGGCTGGATGTGCAATCGGCGAGCACTTCATGTACACGGGCGATGATGGCAAGCCTGCGAGCAAGGATAATCCCGGACGCCACGTGCTGTGTATCTACGACGACCTCTCTAAGCAGGCCGTCGCTTATCGGCAGATGTCGCTCACGCTTCGTCGTCCGCCAGGCCGGGAGGCCTATCCGGGAGACATCTTCTACCTGCACAGCCGCTTGCTGGAGCGTGCGGTCAAGCTCAGCGACGACAACGGTGCTGGGTCGTTGACGGCGCTGCCGGTCATCGAGACCCAGGCGGGCGACGTTTCCGCTTACATCCCCACGAACGTGATCTCCATCACCGACGGCCAGATATTCCTGCAGTCCGACCTGTTCTTCCAGGGCATCCGTCCTGCGATCAACGTCGGAATCTCGGTATCCAGGGTCGGTGGAAACGCGCAGATCAAGGCGATGAAGCAGGTCGCCGGTTCACTGCGACTGGATCTCGCTTCCTATCGGGAGCTCGCCGCTTTCGCGCAGTTCGGCTCCGATCTGGACAAGTCGACCCAGGCAACCCTTGCCCGCGGTGCAAGACTGGTGGAGCTACTCAAGCAGGGCCAGTATGTTCCATATCCGGTCGATAAGCAGGTCATCGCTATCTTCGCCGGAACCAAGGGGTACCTGGATGATGTGCCGGTCGAGCAAGTCCTGAGCTTCAGGGACGGCCTGCTTGACTACGTGGCTAACGCCCACCCCGACGTCAGTGCCGCCATTCTGAGCGAGGGCTCTCTCTCCGAAGCGACCATCGCTAGCCTCGGCAAAGCTGTTGAGGACTTCAAGTCGCAGTTCATGGCTGGGAGCTAGGAAAGAGATGCCGAACCTTCGCGATATCAAGAAGCGGATAGGGAGCGTGCAATCCACGCGCCAAATCACGCGGACGATGGAGATGGTTGCGACCGCCAAGATCAAGAAGGCACAGGAGCGGATTGAGGCGGCACGCCCTTATGCGCTCTCGATGATGGAAGCACTCGGCAATGTCGCTCGTTACGCCCCGCAGGCCGAGCACCCGCTGCTGGTGGAGCGTGAGGAGACCAAGCGGGTCGTCGTCATCGCGATCACTTCTGATCGGGGTCTTGCAGGTGCTTTCAACAGCAACATCCTGAGGATGACCGAGAGGTTCATCCACGAGCGTAGCTCAGAGGATGTGCAGGTTGACGTCGTTGCTGTCGGCAAGAAGGCTGGAGCGTACCTCCGCTATCGCGGAATACAGCCTCTTGCATCTTATAAGGACATCTCCGACAAGCCTACTTTTATGCATGCCAAGTCGATTGCGGCACACATAGTGCCCGGGTATACAGATGCCCAGATCGATGAGGTCGTGATCATCTTCAATCGGTTCAAGAACGTTGCAGAGCAGGTGCCGGAGGAGCATCGGTTGCTCCCGATCAAGGCCACCTTGCTCGAAGAGGTCGCTGCGAGCACAGAAGTCAGGGCCGAATACATATTCGAGCCAGATGCGAAGGTTGTGTTGGAGCACCTGCTTCCCACCTATATCGAGACGCTCATCTATCGAGCGCTCATGGAGTCGGCCGCTTCCGAGCACGGAGCGCGCCGCAAGGCAATGAAGTCGGCCACTGACAACGCCAGCGACATGATCGGCACCCTCACGCGCTCTTACAACCGGGCGCGCCAGGCTGCCATCACCACAGAGATCGCAGAGATCGTGGGCGGCGCAGCGGCCCTGGAGGATTAGTTGTCAACGAAAGTAGAGGACACGCCATGAATGTTGGACGCATCGTTCGCGTGGTCGGCCCGGTGTTGGACGTTGAGTTCCCCGCCGAATCGATCCCTGCAATCTACAATGCGCTTAAGGTCGACGCAGTCACACCGATCGGTGCCGTGAGCATAGTCGCCGAGGTACAGCAGCATCTCCCTGGAAACCAGGTCAGAGCGGTCTCGATGTCTTCAACAGACGGACTGCAGCGTGGAACCGAGGCAGTCGACACCGGTGCGCCCATCAAGATGCCAGTAGGGCCATCCACCCTTGGGCGTATCTGGAATGTCGTCGGCGAGCCGATCGATGGCGGACCCATGCCTGAGGTCGAGGATTACTATCCCATCCATAGGGCGGCTCCTTCCTTCGATGAACTCGAACCCAAGACCGAGATCTTCGAGACCGGAATCAAGGTCGTCGACTTGCTGGAGCCCTACATCAAGGGTGGCAAGACGGGCCTCTTCGGCGGAGCTGGAGTAGGCAAGACCGTCATCATCATGGAGCTGATCAACAACCTCGCCCAGGCGCATGGTGGTACATCAGTCTTCACAGGGGTAGGCGAGCGCACCCGCGAGGGCACCGACCTGTGGCTTGAGATGAGTGAATCCGGCGTCATCGAGAAGACCGCTCTCATCTACGGCCAGATGAACGAGCCCCCCGGAGCGCGTCTGCGAGTCGGACTTGCCGGTCTGACATCGGCAGAATACTTCAGGGATCAGGGCCAGGATGTCTTGTTGTTCATCGACAACATCTTCCGCTTCACACAGGCGGGCTCTGAGGTGTCAGCGCTTCTCGGCCGCATGCCTTCTGCTGTTGGCTACCAGCCGACTCTGGCTACCGAGATGGGCGACCTGCAGGAGCGCATCACATCGACCAAGACAGGGTCGATCACCTCGGTGCAGGCCATCTATGTCCCCGCCGACGACCTCACGGACCCGGCGCCCGCAACCGCGTTCACCCACTTGGATGCGACCACGGTTCTCTCGCGCTCTATCGCCGAGCTTGGGATCTACCCCGCTGTCGATCCGCTGGCAAGCACCTCGCGTGCTTTGACCCCGGACGTCGTCGGAGCCGAGCACTACCGCGTAGCCCGCGAGGTTCAGAGGATACTGCAGCGCTACAAGGACCTTCAGGACATCATTGCCATCCTCGGCATGGATGAGCTCTCAGAGGAAGACAAGCTCACCGTTGCCAGGGCACGCAAGATCCAGCAGTTCCTGTCGCAGCCGTTCTTCGTTGCCGAGCAGTTCACGGGAATGGCGGGCAAGTACGTCAAGCTCGAGGACACGATCCGCGGGTTCGACATGATCGCCAAGGGCGAGTGCGACGAGATTCCCGAGCAGGCTTTCCGCTACGTTGGCGGAATCGAGGAGGTCTTCGAGGCCGCCGAGAGACTGAAGGCCGGGGTATAGGGCGTGGGAGCCACATCGGAGCGGACACTTCTTTGCGAGATCGTGACGCCCGAGCGGGTCATCTACGCGGGCGAGGTCGCCATGGTCATCGTGCCTACAGTCGATGGAGAGGTCGGCATCCTGCCCCTTCATGCCCCACTTGTTGCAACCCTCAAGTCGGGTGAGATCAGGGTCAGATACCCCGACAACGAAGTCGAGTGGT
>DBEG01000077.1 GCA_002293965.1 Actinobacteria bacterium UBA912
CTCGTCGCCGGCAAAAAGCGCTATCTCGACCTGCGGAGCGTCGCACGAAAGCGGCAGCGCGCACACGGCTTGGTGCGCGAGTGCGCCGTAGATCTCGCGCAACATCCCGCGAAGCGCCGAAGGGGCCGCCCACGTTCCCACCTGCGCCAGGGCCATCTCGATGGGCGCGGCGATGTAGACCGCCCTGCCCTGGCCGTACTGGTTCATCGTCACCAGGGGGCTTCCCTTGGCGTCGGTAGCGACCACGCTGGCGTCAGCCCCGCCGAGGAGCGCAAAGTGCGGCACCTCAAGGTTGACGTCGAAGGAGCGCAGTGCGCCGAAGACGCCGGTCTGGGCTACTCGGCAGGTAAGGGAATCCCGCGCACCGCCGTCGCCGAGGAACTCGATGCCGAACATATCGCGCACCGCTGGGTGCGCCTCGCCGCCGCCGTAGGAGAGCGCGAGCGTGCCCCCGCTGTTGACGAAGTCCGTCAGCGCCTCCCAGGTCGAGTCCTCAAGCGAGGAGACCGAGGGGATCACGAGCATCGAGTAGGCCCTGATGTCCTCGCCTTCGCGTATGACGGCGACCGGGACGTGGGCTTCCTTCAGTCCCGCGTACGCCTGCAGGCAAGCCCTGGGGGCGTAGAGTCGGGTGAGGTCTGGCAGCGGGTGCCAGCGTCCGGCGGGCATCATGATTGCGGCCCTCTCCGGTGCGAGGCGATACCTGCGCAGGTCGATGCGGGCGACGAGCTTGACGAACGACTCGACCTCGGCAAACGTGGTCTTGGCGCGCCCATCTGTGTCGGCGATGCCAACGAGCGATTCGAACGGATCGCGGAAGTACGGCTCCCTGCGCTCGGTCGCGAGGTCCTTGTAGCGGCGCAGCAACACGCCCGCTCCGCGGTTCATGAAGCCTGCGGCCAGCGCGGTGCGCACCATGACGTTCTCGTCGATCGGCGAGCCTTCGAGCGAGTACGGACCCGCGTCGTCCATGAGGACGGGCACGCCCTTGGATGCAGCCTTGAGCAGGAAAGAGTCGAGGTAGGAGCCCAGACCGCCGCTCGCAGGCCCCAATGCGGCGTACGCCCAGTATTCCGGGGTCGGGTGCGTCACGGCGAACTCGCACGCGTCGAGCGCGCCCGCCGGATCGACGCCGGTTCGGGCGAAGTACGTCTCCGGGTCCAGGCCCAGCGTCACGGGGCGGCTCGGATCGATCTCGCGGATTGCCTCGCGAAGCGCAGCGGCCCACGTCTCGAGTTCCTCGGCGGTTGTAAAGCCCAGCAGGAACGCCTCGTTGGCCAGCTCCCACGCGAACACCGCGGACTCGCCCCTGAACCGGTTCACGACCTTCTGCACCAGCGCCACCTGCCGAGAAACCACGTACGGGTCGTTGCGCATATCGCGCTTCTTGGCCCACACGACGTCGACGAGCTCCGAGTGGCGGTCATCGCCGAAGAGGCAGACTATCACCTGCAAGCGATTCTCCCTCGCCGAGGAGAGCACTTCGGCGAAGCGCTCGAAAGCGTCCTCGTCGTACTGCCCGACCTGCGGTTCGAGCAGCTTCCACGAGAGGAAGACCCTCACCATCGACAGGCGGGCCTCGGCCAGCCGCTTGAAGTCCGCGGCGAAGTCGTGGGCGTACCAATCCTCCCAGCCGTCGGCCTCGCTGTTGATCGGGTGGTAGTTCACGCCCACAGGGAAGAGCGGGTTGCGCCTAGGGTGCTTGCGCTCGGGTGCGTCACCCGCCCGCACCTGCGGCTCTGCAGCTAGCTCGGCGTCAGCGATGCGGACGGGCTTGGCTGGCGCGGTCGCCGGCTTGGGGCTTTCGGCGGAGCGCGTGGCACGGTTGATGCGCCTGTCCTGGCTTCCTCGGCGAGTCGGCATCAAGACCTCCCGGCTCTGTAGGCGTCATAGAGGTCCCAGAAGAGACCCTGCCGACGGGTGTCGTGGTAGGCGGCGCGGCGGATCTCGTAGCCTGCCTCGGCATGCTCGCCCTCGGTGAGCAGCACGGCTGCCAGCCCGAAGCGTGCGCGAACGCATGCGGGGTCGAGCGAGAGCGCGCGGCGGTACGACCGGCCCGCCTGCTCGTAGCGCTGCAGGGCCAGGAGCGACTCGGCGTAGAGCACGTGCGGCATCGCCTGGCCCGGCGCCGATTTCGCGAGCGCGCCGAAGACGCGGGTCGCGTTGCGGCTCAGTCCCGGCGTCCGGGAGAGCGCCACGCCCAGCGTGTAGACCGCGGTCGGGACGCGCGCGGCGATCGTGAGTGCGCGCAAAGCGCAGGCCACGGCTTCGTTGACCGCCTCTTGCTTGAGGTAGAGGTAGGACGCCAGCCCGAGTGCGTCGGCGTCATCGGGATTCTCGTCGAGGATGAGGCGCAGCAGCCCTGCCGCGCTGAAGTAGTCCTCCTCGAAGGCGAGCGCACCCGCGGCATCGAGCCTGGCCTGCCGCTTGGGCGCGACATCGCTGGGATCGGGCGCGGGATTACCGTCGTCGTACACGCCCGCGAGCGCGAAGAAGAGCTCATCCTGGCTGGGATCGAGCTCGCCCGCCTTGCGGAACCCCGGCAGGGCGGTAGCCATCCCCTCCTTCTTGAGCGCCGCGACCGCCAGGTTGTACATCGCCCTGGCCTCGGTGGGATCGAGCTCCAACGCACGACGCCAGGCGTCGATCGCTTCATCGTCGAACGCAGCTGCCGAGAAGGCCTCACCCAGCTGCACATGAGCCGTGACCAGCGACGGCTCCACCTCGGCGAGCTCGTGCCACACAAGGATCGACTGGTCCCACATGCCGCCTGCGCGGTCATACGCGAGCCCGAGCTCGAAGTAGGCCGGAGCGCACGAGGGATCGAGCTCGATCGCGCGCGTCGCGTGGTCGATGGCCTCGCGGTAGAAGTCGCCGGCGAGCATCAGCTCCGCCAGCAAGCAGTGTATGGCGGGATCGCTCGCGTCTGCCGCAAGCGAGGCGAAGCAGGCCTCAGTGGCGGACTGCACGTGCCCCTGCCTGGCCAGACCTTCCGCCATTGCCGAGTAAACCGAGCGCTCTGCCACTGTCAGCGCTCACCTCCCGAGATGTCCTCGGCGATCTTGGCGACCATCTTGAGCGCCCCTTCGGCGCTTCTGACGATGCCGTTTGCGCCCACGCGTCTTGCGAGATCCTCGTCCGCGCCGAACGGCCCGCCGGAGACCAGGACGATCACGCCCTCGTGCCCGGCGACGGTGAGGGATTCGCGCACCCGGGCGCAATCCTCGGCGGTTGAGAGCAGGCTCGCGAACACGATGATGATGCGTGCGCCCGTCTCATCGAGTCGCTCCAGGAATTCCGCGGGCCTGACCGAGGTGCCCAGGTCGATGACCCTGTGCCCTGCCTCTTTCAGCGCCGCGCCGATGATGTTCTTGCCTATCGTGTGCTCGTCGCGATGCATCGTGCCGACGAGGATGGTCATGCCGGTGTCGCGCATCGCCATGGAGGGCACGACGAAGCTGGTGATCTGCTCGGCGACTACCGAGGCCTGCGCGAATGCCTCCTCGTCGATGTTGCCTTGCGCCCAAGCTGCGCCCAGCATCGACATCGCAGGCACGAAGACGGAGTCGAAGAGCTCCTCTTGCGAGACGCCGCCGCTCTTCGCGCGCTCGATGACAGCGATGGCCTGGGCAGGGTCATGCTTCACGAAGGCGGTATACAGACTCGCTGATGTATCGGCGGTCATGGTCTCCTCGAGGGCGGTCTTCATCCTTCACGGTTGGGTGGCGTTTCTGGTAGCGGTGGTGGGACTCGAACCCACACGGCCTTGCGGCCAGAGGCTTTTAAGGCCCCCTCCTGTGCCAATTCGGATACACCGCCACAGCTAGCGCCTTGCCGGATCAGGGTCACGCTTCCGGCCAGGTGATTATAATACGCCATCCGCCGCCGAAGTGCCCTTATCTCCGCCGAAAATGGGGTGCGGGGCGGACGTCAGGTCGAAGGCTTGGTGCCGATGCGCATAGCGGCTGAGCGAATGCGATGGAATACCGACCACGCCGTCCACCCGATACAGACACCAATGACGTTGAGGATCACATCATCGATGTCCGCGCTACGCCCGATGAAGAACTGAACGACCTCAATGCTCAGCGAGGCGGAGACCGCGAGGAGCACCACGTTCCTGAAGCGATGGAAGCGCTTGCTCACCGCCGCACTGAGTGGTCCTAAGGGTGCGAACAGCGCGACGTTGGCCAGCAGGTTCAAGAATGCCACCGAACTCCAGTCGTTCACAAGGTCGTTCTGGGTGAAAAGGTACGCCGAGATCGTGTGGAAAGGAACGATATTGTAGCTGTGGTATCCGAGGGGGGGGGAGGCCCTGGAAGAAGAGCACCAGATCCTCGATGCCATAGATGCCGTTAGGCAGCAAGGTCTGAGACAAGAGCGCGATGCCGTATGCGGCGCAGACGGCGTTCAGCGGCTCTCGCGACCAGTCAGGCTTTCGGCGTCGTGCGACCAGGTAGGCGACACGCACCACGACGTACACGGGGAAGAGCATGACCACCATACGGATCATGTCCTGCACGAAGAAATCAAGCAGCCTCAATGATGCCCCCCGTCAGTGGATTGAGTGCTAGTCGATTCTACCTTACTTGAGCGTGTTCGTGGACTTGGATCGTCCGACCCACACAGATGCAGGGTGAAGTCAAAATTGCATATTGACAAACGATATGTGTTTATCGATTATCGATATACACAACGGCCGATTTGCGGAGGTGGTCTTGATGGTCAAGTCAGTTGGAATGCTCAAGGG
The DNA here is from genome assembly GCA_002293965.1 of Actinobacteria bacterium UBA912. GTDB lineage: Bacteria > Actinomycetota > Coriobacteriia > Anaerosomatales > UBA912 > UBA912. The sequence goes on from DBEG01000077.1 coordinate 4,751, forward strand.
TCTTCTGGATGGGGCCCTACTCGTACTGATAGCATGGGCGATCTTCAGTATAGTGCTCGAGCTGCCGTTCATCTCTGGTGATGAACTGGCCATGGTCGAGGTGCCGATCACTTTCATGCCCGCTGAAGGTGGTATCAGCGTACAGAACGAGATCTTAGGGGCAGGCACCATCGACACCGTTGACGCAGTTGCCACATTCTCCCCTCCGTTCGCTAGCTGGCCCAACCTCCTTTCCATTGTCGTGGGAGTCCTTTCTTTCGCACCCATACTCGTCATCGTCATCCTGCTGCGCCGGATAGCCGCCAGCGCCCTTGAGGGCAGCCCGTTCACCGAGGTCAACATAGGACGGATCCGTGCGATGGGGTGGTTCACGATCGCCTTCGAGATCCTGAGGAACGCGGCCCAGACCGGTGCCGGCTTCATCGTGCAGAACACATCAGTCGTCACTGGTTTCGAGGTGATCCGCGTCGCCGAGTTCAAGTTCGACGCGATCCTCATCGGCGCGTTGCTCCTGGTCCTTGCCGAGATCTTCCGCCATGGCTGGAGCCTCCAGTCCGACGCGGATTTCACGGTCTGAGAGGCGGTCGACATGCCGATCCAAGTGAACCTCGATCGCATACTGCTTGACCGACGCATGACCGTGACCGAGCTGGCGGAGCGCATAGGGATAACCCCGGCCAACGCCTCCATCCTGAAGACGGGCAAGGCGAGGGCTATCCGCTTCTCGACACTCGAGGCAATCTGTCGCGAGCTAGGCTGCCAGCCAGGAGACATCTTGGCGTACATCGAGTGATCCGTATGCGCCTGCGGTGTGGCGAGTAGGCGCTAGCCGACCCTCGCCTACTCGCTGCGGTCGGTATCGCCAGCCTCGGCCCTGTCCTTGATGAGGTCCTCGTACACATCGATGCTGAGAAGCACCACCGTCCCGCGACCCTGCTCCTCGAGGATGATCGGGCGCTTCGTCTCTCGGATCTGCTCGATTGCCGCCGAAGAGTCGGTCATTACCTCGGCAATCGGGCGGACGTCCGCCGAGAGGCGCAGCCCTACCACGTCGGCGGATTCACGGTGCCTGCGGACAGCGGCGTACGACAGGAGTGCGTATGCGATGCCAGCCCAAAGTACCCAGGCGACGACCAGGCTCAAGTAGTGGTAGAACGCCCCCACCGGCTCGATGCCCAATAATGTGACACCAATGAAAACAAGATACGAAGCGGAAATGTACACGATCAAATAGAGTGGCGCGCCCAACCAGGAATCGAAAAAGGGCACAGTCGCGGAGATCCATATCAAGGCAATCATCGTCATCAAGAGAGCCGAGCTGATTCCCACGGCCAACAACAATCGCCCCAGCGTGGATTCGCGGGAAATCCTGGTTCGCCACCATGCCATCCTGCCGGTATCCATCGCTCTGGTCATCGTGTCCCCCTTCTCAGGCTGTATTCCATGCTACAAATGGTAGTCCTTGGCCGCTTCGGGCTGGTAGAGGATGTCCTCGATCCGAATCCTGCGGACTCGCGCCGGGACGGGCCACTCCACCACATCACCCTTTCTATACCCCAAGATCGCGGTTCCTACCGGCGCAAGGATCGAGATCGCCCCTGCTTCGATATCCGCATCCCCGGGAAAGACAAGGACGAAGACCATCTCCTCCGAAGTGTCCAAATCCTTCAGGAGAACCTTGGAGTTCATGGTCACGACGTCTGAGGGCACCTTCTCGGACGGGACTACTTCCGCTATCTCCAGCTCCCCCTTCAGAGACTCCAAGTCGCTCCTGGCCTCGGTGCCGAAGTCCTCGGCGACGGCGATGAGCTCTTTGAGCCGCGTCTTGTCGAACTCGGTGATGTAGAGCTTCCGTTTTGTCACAGCCGTCTCCATTCGTGAGTTGACGCAGTGGTGGGTCGGCCCTTGCCTACTGACCCTGTCCGAGCGAGAAGCCCGGCGTGCCATCGAAGGTGTAGAGGTGCTCGGTCTTGATGAAGTCGACGCCGCTCTCGGCGAGTCGCCCCAGCAGCTCGACGATTCGCGCGTGCTCGATCGTGCGGCCGTCCTGGCTGGGCTGGAAGCGGCAGCGCCAGTGGTCGGTGTGGAACGTCTCCGGAAACCCGTCCGGCCAGACCTTCACGCCACGGTTCGTGATCATCACGAGTCGGAGGTCATCGCTTTGCGCTCCCTGCAGCCGAGCCGCGAGCTCATCCGGGGTCGAGACGCTGTCATCCACGAACACGTCCACGCCTACCAGCGCTTTCTCGGCCTTTGGACGGCTTGACGGCATGATGGCCGGCATGGCGTCCGCCGAATACGACTGCATCTTGAGCCGAGAGGGCTTCCTGCCGAGGCGCTCGATCACGGCCTGGGCGAACTCCCCGGTGCCGACGCGTGTCTGGCTGACGTCGGGCTGATAGATGTCGCCCGTGTGGACTCCATCCTCGATGGTGGCGAGCCATGCGTGGTGGATGCGCTCGGCGACCTGCCCTTGTCCTAGGTGGGCCAGCATCGTCACGGCGCTCAAGAGCATGCCGCTGGGATTCGCGATGTCCTTGCCCGCGATGTCGGGCGCAGAGCCGTGGATGGCCTCGAACATCGCGTAGTTCTCGCCGATGTTGGCCGAGGGTGCCAGGCCGACCGAGCCGCTTATCTCGGCAGCTATGTCAGAGAGGATGTCGCCGTAGAGGTTGGGCAGAACGACCACATCGAACAGCTCCGGTGACTTGGCCACCCGTGCCATGCCGATGTCCACGATCATCGTGTCCGATTCGATCTCCGGATATTCGGCGGCGATGTCGAGGAACACCTGACGGAAGAGCCCGTCGGTGAGCTTCATGATGTTGTCTTTTACGAGGCACGTGACCTTCCGCCTCTGGCGGAGCCTGGCGTACTCGAAGGCGTAGCGCACGATCTTCTCCGACCCCGGGCGCGTTATGAGCTTGAGACACTGCGTCACCTGATCCGTCTGGCGGTGCTCGATGCCCGCGTACAGGTCCTCTTCGTTCTCGCGGATGATGACGAGGTCCATGTCCGGGTGCTGCACGGGGACGTATGGGTCGTACGCGATGCAGGGCCGGACGTTCGCGTACAGACCGAGCGTCTTTCGCAGGGTCACGTTGAGGCTCTTGACTCCGCTGCCTTGGGGAGTGGTGATCGGGCCCTTGAGGATCACCTTCCGCTCCCGGATGTGGTCCCAGGTCTCCGGAGCGATTCCGGAGTTGTGGCCCCTGTGGTACATCGATTCGCCGATCTCGATCGATCGTATGTCGAGGGACGCCCCGGCAGCCTCTAGTATGGCGAGGGTCGCCGCTGTGATCTCAGGGCCGATGCCGTCTCCCGGCGCCACGACGATCGGGGTCGGCTCGGTGTTGCCGCGCATGATCTGCGATGTTGGATGTGTTGCCGCCAAGTCTGATCTCCTAGTAGTCTCGATGTCTCGTTGTGTCGTCGAATGCCGAGGGGACGAACTGCGAGCTAGCCCGCCCTCCGCTCTTCGATATCGAGTCTACCTATATCGGCGATCACTTGCCAGCGGGGTAATGGCGAGTGAGCACGCTCATGAGGATCTACGTAAACTGAAGGTTGCGCTGCAGCTAAGCAGACAATTTGGGTCCACACCCTGTGGAGCGGGGCCTCGTGGGCCGGACTGTAACCTCGACTTCACAATCCATCGCCCCCAACAGGACGACCAGTTTGTCGACCGACTTGGATCGGTTGTTCACATCCAGGAGCCTTTGGACCTGGGCGGGAGAGGTCCTCGCCCGCCGGGTGATTTCTCTTTGCGACAGAGGGCTCGCCTTCATGCACTCTTGCGCCGCGACGGTCAGTCTGTAAAGCAGTAGGTCACGCATGTATGCAGGGTCTTCGTTGTACTCGAGAACCGCATCCACGTGAACTGACCCCTCTGAGCCGGATTTCAAGAGGTATGTGAATGCCTCACGACCGAAGTCTTCGTCCGCATAGACCGTTACCACGGGATCGTTCTTACTTGGAACGGGATCCAACTCGGAGTACGGGATCGGGAAGTTACCTTTGCTCAGCGTCACCTCGAAGGCCCGTTTGTGATTGTTTGCTTTGACACGCTCTATTTTCACAACAGACCCTCCTTCTCCAGCGATTCGATCAAGTCCCGGAGCCGCCGACTGGCCGAGCCGACCATCGCTCGTGAGTTTTCCAAATCCCACTTCACCACCAGTGCGCCGTTCTTGTAAACATGCACGTGAAGAGGTGAGTGATCGCTTTTCCACGCCAAAAACACGTATCCGCATCGCTTCACCTTTGGCATAATGTTACCACTGAAGGTAGCGGAAATTCAATCCCCCTTGATCCAGTCCCCCGCCCTGCAACGATGTTGTCGCTCGATCCTTCGTCCCCGGGATCTAGCGTACCGTCATTATGGCGACCGGGTCTGACATTTGGTGTGCGATGCCGATCTCGTTTGGCGAAGCAGGCGTACGATGAGTGCGACAAGAGACCAGAGAGCAAAGACCAGCGAAGACCATAATGCCCAGCCTGTGACGAATACGAGCGAAATGCTCGCTGCCGTGGGTGCCATGGCCGCTAAAATGATCATTGCTGGGAAGAATACGTTGAATACGAATATGCTAAGCGGGCCGCCCGAAATGCCGGACAAGGACACACCCCAGGCAGCCGCCACCACCAGCAGGCCGATGGCGAGGCTAAAAGCAAGCCTCTTGATCATTGTCGGCTCCTTCCCTCTCCACAACGCCTTGGTCCACGCCCATTGGATCAAGTCGCTGCGCCGTTCACGCCTGTAAGTTCGGCCGCCGAACGGCCCCGCGGGTCACCGATGAACCATAGAACCCCATAGATGACACCGGTCCATGTCACCCACGCGAGTGCCAGACCTAACACCCAGGCGCTCGCCCCACTACCCAATGCCGCGTCGGCAAGAAGGAGGGGGAACTGAAGGAAGATGAACAGGAGTAGCCCAGTGAAGTTCGACTCCCAACTAAACGCCAGCAATATCGTCGACGTGATGAAAGCCGTACTCAAGAGAACCGCAAGCAAGAACCGCCTGGGTCTGATCCACTCCTTGTAGCTTTCTGGCAAGGAGAATGTCCTTCCGGCAGTGCGCCGAGGCCTATCGGCGACCTGAGCTGGGTCGTACAGTCTGGCGAGAATGGCGTAGGTGATGCCGGTCCATATCATCCAAGCCACTACGAAGCTCAGCCCATCGGCTATCGCCCAAGCGCTACCAACATCGACTAGGGCGAGAACATTGGCGACCAGCATGGCCGGGAATTGGACGAATATGAACGCGAACATCCTCGAAAAGGCGGAATCAAAGTTGAGCATCAGGACCCACGTCGTCAGTACGAGCATCAAGCTGATTCCCCCGGCCAAAAACAGCCGCCTCAGTCGACTAGGTCCTCCGCCGTCTATCAATCGTTTCACAACAACCCCTCCAGTCATGCCTGCCGACTGGTGCTATACCAGCCGCGCCCCTACGTGTCCTGGTTGCTTCAGTTTAGCACACGGGGCGGACCTTCGGCGGGCTGGATGGTCTCCTAGGCAGTCAACGCTGACTATGATGCCTTGCGCTCAAGGCGTTCGGCGATCCACATCTTGATTACCGACTGCCGTGTGACTCCAAGACGCTTGGCCTCGCGATCGAGCGAATCGACCATCCACGCAGGGAAGTCCACATTGACTCGCCGGGCTTCGAGCAAAGGACGACGCTTACTCTTGAGATCGAGGTCCTCGATGATGTCCTCGGTGCCCTCGTCGAACTTCTTGTCGAACTCAGTCGCCTTCATACAGAGCCACCTCTTTCTGCCGTGATCGCCGCACCGATAAGAGGCGAATCATGTCGTTGCGATACGTTATAGCGGCCGAGTAGTGCTTGCCGTCTATCATGCCGACCACGACGAATCGCGGTTCGTCGGTGGAGCGCTCCTCGACCTCCACAAGCATGTCGTCAAGCCACAACGCCTGGGCCTCAACGAAGTCGATTCCATGTTTGACCTTGTTGCCAAGACTCTTGGATTCGTCAAGCTCGAACAACACTGCGCCCTCCGATGTATCGGCCAAACGGTATAGAAACTATACCATAATGCGATGGATTCCGGCAACCTCGCTATTTAGCGCAACAGTCGCTTGACTTCCTCGATTTCCCGACACCGTCTTTGTTGGCACGTGCCCTGTGTCACACCTTTCACCCAATCTGGATAATCAGTAGGCATTATTCGTGTCCCTCCTCCAGCGAGGCTATCGCCTCTCCACCGGCGGCATATTGCGCCAACAAGTCCTCAACCTCATGCGCCACGATGTATTCCGCAGGATGCTCCCTGACCTCCAGCGCCTTGAAGTGCGCCTCGCCGCACCTGATCTTGGCCTTCTCGGCGTCCCGGAACTCGTCGGCGAACAGACTGCCCTTCGTTTCCACCACGAAGTAGAGGCGATCCTCACCGCTCGCTTCCACCAGGACCGCCCAATCCGGGTTGTAGCTGCCTAGCGGAGTGGGCACCTTGAACCAGCCCGGCAGCTTGGCGTACACCTTGATCGCGGTGTTCTTCTCGAGACCATCGCCGAAGGTGCGCTCGACTTGCGAGTCGTAGACCACCTGCTCGTACACGCCCTTGGTGGAGTCCAGCAGGTTCTTGAGGTAGCCGGTCAGCTCCTCCTGCTCGAAGAGCTCCTGCGCGTAGTATTCCCCGTCGCCCAACCGCTGGTACTTGATGCCGTCCACCACAGCGAGCCGCTTGCAGCGGTTTATGGCCTCGGCTGAAAGCTCGATGAACATCTGCGGGTTGCGCTTGAAGTCGTCGAGCCGACCGCTCCCGGCCAGGATCCGCTGGATGCTGCGGCGCGTGAGGTGCGTGAGCTCCTGCAAGTTCGTGAGTAGGTCGGGCAGCACGATGTCGCTCTCGTCGAGCACGACCGTCGCGGACCCTTCGCGCTCCGTCGCCTCCACTCCCGACTTCCCGATGGCGATGTCGGCCTTGCGCCACTGCAGGCGCGTCTTCGGGATCGCGGGCGCGCGCCGCACCGCCTCGATGCAGCTCTCGATCAGCTTCTCGTTGTCGAAGTGCACCCGATAGGTGGTCTTGTGCTTGATGCGGTCCCACAGCGCCTTGAACTCGGGGCCGTGGAGCACCGCCTGCCGAGTGCGCACCTGTCGGCGTTCATCCGCGTTCTTGATCTCCAGCCGCCCAGCCAGCTTCCGCAGGATGCCCGCGATCTGGTCGACCTCTGCCGAGAAGGGCTCGGGCACCGCCAGCGTGCCATCCTTGAGTGCCTGCCTGAGCGAATCCTGCACCCTGCCCCTGGCGTCGATGTGTCCCGCCGCCTTGAGGTGCTCCCACAGCGCCTGGGACTGCAGCACGCCCAGCGGCTCGGTGCTGCCATCCGGCTGCGTGACGGCGACACCCGCGAACTGATGCGGCTCCACAACGCCGAAGCGGATGCCGGTGTCCTCCTCGATCTCCTTTTGCAGGTTCTCGGCGAACTGCTCGTAGCTCTCCATGGCGACCACCGTGAGTGTGTTGACCTCGAACCCGCGGATGCGCTCGCCCTGCTGGTTGACGCACAGGCGCAAGCCCCGGCCGATGGTCTGGCGACGCTCGCGCTCGGTCTGGATGTCGCGCAGCGTGCATATCTGGAAGACGTTGGGGTTGTCCCAACCTTCCTTGAGCGCCGAGTGGGAGAAGATGAACTTCAGCGGCGTCTCGAAGCCGAGCAGCTTCTCCTTGTCCTTCATGATCAGGTTATAGGCACGCTCGGCGTTATCGCGGTTGGCCTGGTTGTTCTCCGCGGTGTCGGTCCAGCCGCCCTTCTTGTCGATCGAGAAGTAGCCGTTGTGCACCGCCTCGGCGGCGTGGGTGAGGTCCACGTCCTCGAAAAGCGTGCTGTAATCGGGCAGATTCGCGGCGCGGCGGTACTCCTCCTCGAAGATGCGCGCGTACTCGCCCTTGACCGGGTTGCCCTCGGCGTCATAGGACCGGTACTTCGCCACCGTGTCGATGAAGAAGAGCGACAGGACCTTTATGCCCTGCGGACCCAGCCGCTTCTCCTTGTCGAGGTGCTCGCGGATCGTGCGCCGGATCATCTCGCGCTGCACCGCCAGCGCATCCACATCGCCGAAGGCCTGCCCCGGCCGCAGATATCGCTCGCCGCCGGGCACGCGCAGCTCCAGGTACTCGTCGCCCTTGGCCACGCGGATCTCGCCGATGCGGCAGTCGGCATACACGGCCCGGCCGGTGGTCTGCTCCAGGTCATCGCCGTCTTGCACGGTGACTTCCTGTCTGCGCACCCCGCCACCCTTGGCCCCGACATCCAGCTCGACGCGCGCGCTTATCGAGCCGCGCCGGTTGCTCACCGAGACCAGGCGGACGTACGGCTTGTTGTGAGCGTCCTCAACCGTTGCCGAGGCAACCTCGATCTGCTTGACCAGCCGCTTCTCGTACGCATCCACCGCATCCAGCCGGTAGACCATGTGGTGCTTGTCCACGTGGGTCGCCGAGTAGCGCAGCGTGCAAAGCGGATTCATCGCGTCGAGCGCCGCCTTGCCCTGGCCCTGGAGACCGCCGTCGACGCTCTGCGGTTCGTCCACGATGACGATGGGGCTGGTCGCCCGGATCAGGTCGATGGGTTTCTCGCCGCCGGTCTTCTCGCTGTCCTTGTAGAGGTTGTTGACGTCCTTCTTGTTGATGGCCCCGACCGTGACCACCATGATCTGGATGTTGGCGCTGGTGGCGAAGTTGCGCACCTGGCCGAGCTTGGCCGAGTCGTAGAGGAAGTAATCGAAAGGCGCGCCGGCGTACAGCCCCCTGAAATGCTCCTCGGTGATCTGGAGCGACTTGTACACGCCCTCCTTGATCGCCACCGACGGCACCACGATGACGAACTTGGTGAAACCGTAGAGCTTGTTCAGCTCGAAGATCGTGCGCAGGTAGACGTAGGTCTTGCCGGTGCCGGTCTCCATCTCGACGGTGAAGTCACCCGAGGCAAGCGTCGCCGAAGGAGGCAGACCGTGGCGCATCTGGATGTCGCCAAGGTTTCGCAGCAGCTCGTCGTCGAGCAGCGTGAGGCGATTGCCGATGCCCAGGCCCGTGTCGTACATATCCGGCGTCGCGCCGAGGGCGGCCTTGGTGACCGTGAAATCCGTGCGGCCGATCTCCTGCCCGCGGAACAGGTCGCAGACGGCCTTGATCGCCTGGAGCTGATAGTCGAGGTCGGGCTCGAAGTGGAGCTTCATGGCCGCTTGCCCTGCGGGTCAGGCAGCTTCTTCGCTGCCGCCTCAAGCGCCGCGGTCATGTCGCGCTCGATGGGTGATGGCAAGGCATCGAGCTGTCGCTGGTAGTCGTCGTATTCGGCCTCGGCTTTGAGCCGCGCGACCTCTGCGGATACCTGGCCTGCGTGCGTCAGCACCTCGTGCTCGCCCAGTCTCAGGAAATCATCGAGCTTGCGAATCCAATCCTGCATGCTCATGGTGCGTCGGCCGCGTGCCTGCAGCTCCGCGAATTCCAGATACGCCACGACGATCCGATTGAGCGTATCGAGCTCTTCGGCGCTGAGGTAGTTCTTGGCGATGACGACTTCCGAGCGACGCGGATGCGAACCGCCGAAGCTGGTGAGCCCCATGTTGGGTTGGCTGGCGTCGGCCCGCTGCACGATCACTTCAGCAGCTGTGTGGCCGTGGGTGGCCCAATGCATCTTGTTCTGGATGGCCGCGAATAGCTGTTGCGACGATTCCGCCGAAGGGTCGTAGTCGATGCTGGTCGCATAGATGTCCAGCACTTTGCGCCAGAACACCTTCTCCGAAGAGCGGATGTCGCGGATGCGCTCCAGCAACTGCTCGAAATACACTCCGGCATCCGGGTTCTTCAGACGCTCATCGTCGAGGGTGAAGCCCTTGACGAGGTATTCTCGCAGGCGCTCCGTGGCCCAGCGGCGGAACTGCGTGCCGCGCAGCGAGCGCACGCGATACCCGACAGCGAGGATGGCGTCGAGGTTGTAGTGCAACACCTGATAGCGCTTGCCGTCCGCAGCAGTCGTCAACCAGGAGTTGACAACTGAGTCCTGGGCCAACTCGCCCTCGGCAAAGATCGCCTTCAGGTGCTTGGCGATGTTCTGCTTGCTAGTCTGGAACAACTCCGCCATGCCTGACTGCGACAGCCACAGGCTCTCATCAGCGAACCGGCATTCGACGCGAGTGCGTCCGTCGTCGGTCTGATAAAGGATGATCTCACCAGTGGGTTCCTGCGGCCTTTCCATCGCTACAGGCTCCGCACGTTCTTGAGACCGTGCTGCTCCAGGATGGCCGCAAGGTTGGTCTTGGCCACGTCATCAGCGAAGGCACTGTCGCGGAACACGCAGGTGGTGTCGCCCGCCGGGGCGAGTTCCTTGTGCCAGTCGACGATGCCTTGCGCCAGCGGCTCCACTGCCTCTTGGGTGATCCGTGTCGCAAGACAGGCCACCAGCACACCGCCGCCGATGCTGTGCACGGCCTTGTCAGCAACAGTGCGGGTTTCGATCGGTACGCAGAGATCGAGGCCCAGCTTGAGGAGCAGCTCGTAGAGGATGTCCTGCTCGGTGCGGTCGGCCTTCAGGTGATCGATGGAATCGAGCAACGTCTGGTCAAGATCGTCGCGGTCCGGATCCCACTCGTGGATATTGCTGGAGTCGAGCTTGAAGACGCGGAAGCCGAGATCGCCCGCGAGCAGCGGACTCTCGTCCCTGATCTTCTGCGCGGCACGGCGAAGGCGCTCTTTGGTGAGTTCGGCGATATTGCGCGGCTTGCCGAGCTTGTCGCAGAAGTCGGCGGCGACTTTCTGGTCCTTGTTCTCCGGATCGAGCGGCTCTGGTAGCTGGACGAGAATGTAGCGGCGATTACCCCCGTCTGCGGCGTTTTGCGCCATGACCGCATGACCGGTCGTGCCGGAGCCGGCGAAGAAGTCCATCACTAAGCAGTCCTTTTCCCAGTGTGTTGCAGAATCGATGATTTTTTGGATGTATGTGGTCGGCTTCGGGTAGTCAAACGGCACTCTATCTTGCGGAACTTCCAACAACAATGAGTTTTCTACGAGTGCATCTTCATTGGTTCCGACCATCCTGGACAAGAAGCTGGAAAGCGCTTTGAATCCCTGTCGGTGAGGTGCCTTGAGGACTCGAAGTGAAAAATTGGGTGTTCGTATATAGAGTCGCGCACCTTCGCTCAGCTCCTCATTGAGATTCTCCTGACTCCAGACGAAGGGTCCCCTTAACGCAACCTCAGTGACAAAGAGGCCTCTCTCAATTGCGGTAGGCTGGAGTAGCTCGACGGCAGATGAGCCCTCTCCGTATAGGCCACACTCAAAGACCTGATCACGCATCGAGGTCTCGACGACCCTCGCCGGAAGTCGCAGAATCTTCAGGGAATTCGTCCGTTTAACCAAGGGTTGATCTTCATTTTCGCCAGCGGGCTCCCCAAATAGCCAAACACGATGCTGCCCGCGCGAATATAGCAGCTGACTCTCCGTGCGTTGCACGAATTCTTTCGAGAGGTGGCTTCCTTTGCGCTTGCGTTCCCATGTGACTCGACCGACAAAATTCTCGGCCCCCATGATCTCATCAAGGATTCCTTTGAGGTTGCTCAACTCACTGTCGTCGATACTGATTGCCAAAACACCGGCTGGTCCCATCATTTCGCGAGCCAGCTTCAGCCTCGGATACATCATGTTCAACCAGTCAGTATGAAACCTCCCGCTGGCCTCGGTGTTGCTGCTAATCTTCGTCCCACCCTCAACCTGGCCGGTAAGCTCCATATAGTTCCGGATGTTGTCCTTGAAGTTGTCCGGGTAGACGAAATCCTTGCCGGTGTTGTACGGCGGGTCGATGTAGATGAGCTTGACCTTGCCGGCGTAGCTCTTTTGCAGCAGCTTCAGCACCTCAAGGTTGTCGCCTTCGATCATCAGGTTCTGCGTTGTATCCCAGTCCACGCTGTCCTCGGGCGTCGGGCGCAGTGTGCCGGTGGAGGGAGTGAGCGCAAGCTGGCGAGCACGTCGTTTGCCGTGCCAGTTC
>DBEG01000159.1 GCA_002293965.1 Actinobacteria bacterium UBA912
GATGGCTCACCGGGGCTGGCAGCATCGCGTGGGCCAATGCGCCCCTATGCAGTACGGAGTCCCAAAGTGCTATTCCGACACAAGAACCAAGAGCTTTGGTCACCAGGTAGTCTGGATGTTCGGCAACACCGAGCGCGCCGAGAGCGACTTCCACAGCGCTCCCGCGCGATTCACTGCTATCAAACCTAGAGATCGGTGTCATGTGCGATCACTTGACTCCAAGTCGTCCGAGGATGACCTCTAGGGCCTCTGTATCCGGCAAGAAAAGCAGAGCCGTGTCCACGAATGCATCCTCGCTCGAGAATATGGTTCTGACGAAGATGGTCTCCTCGGACGAAAAACTCATCTGTACCGCAATGCTTTCCAATACGGCACCTGCCATATCGAGTGCAAAGTGCGGCGTGTTCGGCAATACGTTCATATCCGTCATTCGGCCTATGGCCGCAGCGAATGCAGCGATCAGGATAGAAGCCGTATGGATCAACAATCTTTCCTCTTCGAGTCCGAACGTCATTGCGGTCTTGGGTGGACGCCCGCGCATCATATCCACCAGGCCCAGTGACGAATCGCGGTCGGCCATGAACAGCATGTTCGCGTGGGCATCCCCGAGGAGCTTGACGAACACCGCTCCAACCAGCCTTTCGGGCCCACCAAACACGTTCGGAACGTCGGAGAAGGGGACTATTTCCAGAGTTGGAGTGGAAATCCCGATGGGATTGTCAGTCAGCTGAGAAAGGGCAGTGGCGGCATGACCAGCACCGATGTTGCCTAACTCACGAATCGCATCCAGCTGTAGCTCCGACAACTGTCCGATCTTCATTTGTGATCCTCTCATCCAGAAAAAAGTGTCCGTGGGTCGATGATAAGGGCCACCCTGGCATCTCCCAGGACCGTGGCACCGCTCAGGCCCTTGGTTTCCCGGAACAATGGTGACAGCGGTTTGATGACGGCCTCGGTACGTCCACCTAGGCTTTCAACCACCAAACCTCTCTTACCCCCATCTGGACTATTTATCAGGATGATTTGTTCTTTGGAATCGGCTGCCGGGCCGTCGGTGTCACTGAATCCCAGAACACGGTCCAGTCTATACAAGGGGATGACCTCGTCGTCGCGATAGACGATGACCGGCATCCCATCGATGGCATCTATCTTCACAGTTTCTGCGGCCAGAACTTCATCCACAAAGCTCAGCGGCAGTGCAAAAGTCTGCCTCCCAGCGCTTACCAAGAGGACCTGTATGATCGCGAGCGTCAGCGGTAACGTCAGCTCGAAGTCAGTGCCGACACCAACCTTAGAGCGGATCGCCAAAGATCCCCCCAGGTACTCGATCTTCCCTTTGACGGCATCCATGCCGACGCCGCGTCCCGAGACCCGGGTCGCTTGTTCGACCGTGGAGAATCCGGGAGCGCAGGTGAGCATGAGGATATCATCGTCATCGAACGTCGCCCGGTCGTCTGGGCCCACCAGACCGACCGAGCATGCCTTTGCCCAGATGCGCTCAGCATCGATGCCCGCTCCGTCATCACTGATGGTGATCCGAACAGTATCGCGTTCTCGCTTAGCAGATAGCGTGACTGTCCCCTTGGGCGGTTTCCCAGCTGCTTTCCGTGCCTCAGCCCTCTCGATTCCATGGTCGATGCTGTTGCGCAAGAGATGAACGATCGGATCTCCGATCTCATCAAGCACAGTGCGATCCAGCTCGATCCCCAGGCCCTCCATTCGAAAGACTACGTCCTTATCGAGCGCGCGAGCTAGATCCCGAACCATCCGCGGGAACCTGTTGAATATGTTCTCGACAGGGACCATACGGGTATCCATCACGACATAGCGAAGTTCTGTCGAAATCCTATGCAGGTCTTCCACGGCATCATCCAGAGCACGACTCCCCATCGCTTCAGCGATTCGGTCCAATCTGGACCGGAAAGTGATCAGCTCTCCGACCAAATCGACCATGGAGTCCAGATATCCGATCGAGATGCGGACCGTCTGTGTCTCGAGGATCATGGGTGTGTCTCTGCGACGGGATGAAACGTCTGATGCATCATGGGCGCTGGAAGCTATCTCGCCGGTTTGCACAGCAGGAGCATCCTCGGAAACACTGGCGTCAGCGACCTCGGTGACCGCTGTGACCGCTTTCGCGATCTCCGAAGGCGCGCTGGCCGTCTGGACTTTGACGATGAATTCGAGGTCGAAACGCTCGTCTTCGATATCCCGAGCAGACGGGACGGTGTCCGTGACGGTTCCCAGGTAGTTCAGGCGCTTGATCACCATGTACGCCCTCACGGCTTTCAATACACAGTCCTCTTCAAGCGTCACAGCAACGGAGTACTGCCGCACGCTCTCGCCTTCGGTCGGCGACAAGGAGGTGGACGCACCTGACTCGGCAGGAGCCACTGCAGGCGAACGGTCGCTTGCTTTGGAGTCATCACTGCCCTCATCGGAACCATGCGGCGACTCCGTGTCCCAGACATCCGGTGCCTGCATCTCGACGAACCGTGCGATCAACTCACTGAAATCAGTGGCTTCTGTTTGGCCCGAGGACTCTTCTGCAATCGACGTACGGACAGCATCGACTGCGTCGAGCATCAGGTCGATGAGGTCGGCGTCCACCTTGCGATCTCGGTGCCTGACCCGATCCATCAGCCCTTCCATCGTATGCGTGAGCTCGGCAGTCCGCTCGTATCCCATTGCGGCCGACATCCCCTTCAGGCTATGCGCACCGCGGAAGACAACCTCGACGTGTGCAAGATCGTGAGGAGTTTCCTCCAAAGCCAGAAGCCCATCTGTCACGGACTGCAAGTAGTCGGTGCTCTCAGACAGGAAAAGATCCTTGTAGGCGTCCATTTCACTCATAAGCGTCCGACCGTCTCAGTGCACGGCGGATCTGAATCGCCACAGAGTCAACGGGTACGACATGTACTGCGGCACCTGCACGGACCGCTGTCCCCGGCATCCCCCATACGACGCTGGTCTCTTCATTTTGCGCTATGGTCGCCCCGCCAGCCGCTTTGACGGCGGTCAGGCCTACCGCACCATCCTTGCCCATGCCGGTCAAGATCACCCCGATGCTATTCTTCCCGTATTCGCTCGCGATGCTTGCGAATAGTGGATCGGCTGCGGGTCTGACTCCGTGCAGCGGCGGGCCATCATCGAAATGTATCCTGGGACCGGCTGCCGCACTCTTCACCCGCATATGAACCCCATACGGAGCGATGTAGGCTTTGCCGGACAAGATCGGCATCCCGTCGCAAGCTTCAATCGCCTCGACCCCACCCGCCTTGGATATCCTGCGAGCCAATGAAGCTGAGAATCCCGTCGGCAGATGCTGGACGACAAGATAAGCCGCTGGAAGAGAGCCTTCCAGTCCGGAAAAGACCTTCTCTAGTGCCGGAGGACCCCCTGTAGAAGAAGCTATCCCAACCAGATGCGCTGGGGGGTCATCGGATTCCTGCCATGCTCGGTCTGAGTCACCTTGATCCGATTGGGGACGATCGCAGCCGATGCTCTTCTCTAGGCACTTCGATATCTCGCGCACCTTGGAAGGGTCTATCCTATATGCGGTGCGGATCTTCTTCAGCAAGAGCTCCGAGAGCTCCGTCATCGAGCTTGCCATCCCTGCCCGGGGCTTGCATACGAAATCGACGGCCCCTGCACTAAGTGCCTGATAGGTTGTATCAGAGTCATCCAGGGAGCTGAGCATGACAACCCGAGCATCACACTTGTCAGTGATGTAGGGCAACGCTTCGATGCCATTGAGTTCAGGCATCTCGATGTCCAGGGTGATGACATCGGGATTGAATCGCTCTGCAAGCGTGATCGCCTCGACCCCGGTCTTAGCCGTCCCGACGATCTCAAGTCTGGGATCGGTTGCAAGTGCCCTGGTCAGCATCTGTCGAGTCAAAGCCGAGTCGTCCACCACCAGCACTTTGATGCTCGCCGCTCTGCGCATCGGCTCAGGGGGTCCGTGGACGCAAGCACTTATTAATGGTATCCAGCACCTTCGTAGGCTGGAATGGCTTGACCAAGAAGTCCAGGGCGCCTGCTTCGAGCGCCTCCATGATGAGCTTCTGTTGCCCCATGGCGCTTACCATGAGTACACGTGCGCCAGAATCGGCGTTCATGATCGCCCTGAGTGCATCGATCCCGTTCATCTCCGGCATCGTGATATCCATGGTCACAAGGTCGGGCTTGATTTCTTCGTACTTCTCGACCGCATCGCGTCCATTCACCGCTTCGTAGATGACAAAACCCTCAGAGGACAAAATGTCCCTGATCATCATCCGCATGAACGCCGCATCGTCGACGACCAGAACCGTCTTAGACATCCCCGTACCCCTCCGTATCAAAGGACTGCTCAATATCTCCGAGTGTCGCCTTGGGGAGCGCCCTATCCAAGTCTATCAATATAACCAGCGCCCCATCCTTATGGGCTACTCCCTCGAATATCTCTCCGTTGCCGCCACTGACAACAGCCTCCGGGGTCGGCTGGATCGAGTCCAGTTCGATCGGCGTGACTTCATGGGCCGCATCAACGGCCAGCCCCAGCACTCCGGCATCACCCTCGACCACAAGGAATCGGGAACCAGCTCCCCGCACGAAGGGCTCACGTCCGAGTCGCGTAGCCAGATCGATGATCGGGATGACCCTCCCGCGGAGGTTGATCACTCCCAGCACTGACTCGGGGCACCTGGGTACGGGCGTGGGTTCTTCATATTCGACGATACTCTGAACCCGGCGGATATCGAGTCCGTACTCCTCACAGCCAAGCCGAAAGATCACATATATCTTGCTGTCCTTGTCACCGATGATCGTCACGGCCGATCACTATACCTTCAGCTGACTTACGGCTTCTTCAAGCTTGTTGGCCATCGTGGACAGCTCTTGCGCCGCCGAGGCGATCTCTTCCATGCAGGCGGTCTGTTGTTCCGTGGCTGCTGCCGTCTCCTCGGCCGAAGCCGCGTTCTCCTCGACGATGGCGGCAACGTCATGCATCGCCGAATCCACCTCGGCTGCGCGCGGTACCTGGAGCTTCATGGCCTCGGCGATCGCCTGTGATAGCACGGCGGTCCTGGTTACTGCCTCGTTGATCTGCCGAAGAGCCTCCCCTGTCTTGCCGACGATCTCGCTGCCCACTTCTACCTCGCGGGTTCCAAGCTCCATATACTTGACTGCCTTGGCGGTCTCTTCCTGCACCTCGGCGATCAGGCCCGAGATGCGCTGTGCGGCCTGTGCGGAGCCCTCTGCCAGCTTCCGTATCTCGTCGGCGACTACTGAGAAGCCCCTGCCGGACTCCCCTACCCTGGCTGCCTCGATGGCGGCGTTAAGTGATAGCAGGTTGGTTTGATCGGCGATCGCGGTGATGACATCCACGATCGAGCCGATCTCGTTACTGCGACGACCGAGTAGTTCCACCGAAGTGGCAAGGGTCTCGATCGCCTGTTGGACCTCGGAGATCTTGACGATGGCCTCATCTGTGGCTTGCTGTCCGTATGCAGAGTACCGAGCTGCCTCCTCGCTGATGCTTGCCGCCTCCTGAGCCTGACCCGAAACCTCGTCTGTGATCTTGTTGATAGCCTCGATCGCGCGAGTGGTCTCGTCGATCCTGTGCGACTGCATCTCCGCGCCGTGAGCGATCTGCTGGACCGAGGAGGATATCTCTACCGCCGAGACGGAGACCTCCTCGGAGGATGCGGAAAGCTCATCGGAGGCCGCTGCTACTGATTCTGACGACAACCTGACTTGATTGACGATCACGGAGAGTGACTCGATCAGGCGGTTGCACTCCTCGGCAAGTAAGCCGATCTCGTCCTTTCGAATCACCTCGACCCTTTGCACTAGATCGCCCTTGCCCACCTGCACCATCACGCCACCCAGGTCGCGCAGGGGCCTGAGCACCCTCTCTTTGAACTGCCAGCGCCAGAGCAATGTACCGGGGACCGAGAGGAGGACCATGAACACGCAGCCTGCGATTATCACCGGCAGCATCTCTGAGAACGTGAGATCCAGCCAGACAGCAGCGAACACGGCGGAGAGTACTAGTCCCGTCAGGACCGGTGGACCGATCGTGGCCCAGGTCAGCAGGGTGAAAGCGAGAGATAGGCCCCCCTTGACCACGCTACTCCGATGTTCCTGTTGCATACGGTGCCGACCTCCTTCTCGTAGAGGCGCGAATCGGGCTTGAACGCACCCTTGGCAAAGGTATCACAAGCCGTCGGTCTTGCGATATACCCGCTCCCTGCCCTGGATAGATTCGAACTTACCGACCATCGAAGCGGGCATCTTCTCGCTCTTCCCCAAGACGAGATAGCCGCCCTTCGTCAGCGAAGACCAGAACTTGTCGAGGATCTTCTCCTGTTGGTCCTTGTTGAAGTAGATGAACACATTGCGGCACAGGATCAGATCCACCATCCCCACAGGGCGACCTGAGAAGAGATCCAGCGGACGGAACCTCACATGCTTCGAGACTTTTGGGCGGATCTTGAAGCGGTCGCCGGTGAATTCGAGATACTTCGCCTGCAAAGTCTTGGGGATGTGCGATGCACGGGTGATCGGGTATTCGGCCTGCTTGGCCACCTCAAGAGCCTTGACATCTAGGTCGGTGCCGACCACTGAGAAATGAACCTCCTCCCCGTGCCGACCGATGCCCTCCATCAGTGCCATCGCCAGGGAGTAGGGCTCTTCCCCTGTGGAGCATCCAGCGGACCAGACGCGGATCAAGCGGTTCCTGGAACGCCGCTTTCTATCGATCAATTCCGGTAGCACCTGTTGGCTCAGGAAGCGGTAGACGGAAGCATCCCGAAAAAAGTCCGTGACATTGATGGTCAGTGTGTCCAGCAGTAGAGCCCGTTCACCTGGCTCATCGTCAAGATGCTGGCAGTACTGTCGATATGACCTCAAGCGGAGCACGCGCATCCTGGCAGCCACTCGGCGCTCGACGTACGACAGTCGATAGTTCGAAAGATCGATCTGGCAGACATGGCTGATCCTCTCGACCAACCTGTTGGCATCGCCTTTGTGTCCGGGGTCCTTCGAGGCGCCGATCAACAGTCTCACCCCTGATGTCCACAAGCACGGAATTATTGTAGGATACTACCATCTTTCGGGAAGGACAGGACATGAGCTCTCGGTCAAATCTGGTAAAGGCCTTGATCGCCATCTCGACGATTTTGATGTTCGTGACATCAACAGGGCTGACCCTTGCCCTCGCGAACGACTATCGAATGCGCGACATAGTACCTGCCGAAGTCCACCTGACCGATGGCACCTCACTTTCCGGCCTGGATCGCGATAGCGCCCGCGAGCTGATGATCGATCGTCTGGACGGGGGCGAGGAGGATCCGTTCACTGTGTCGCTGGGCGATCGACATTTCACCTTCGATGTCGATGACGCGGTGGGTATCGATGCCGACGCTATGCTGGATGTAGCTCTCTCGGGTAGAACCTCGACCCCTCTCGCGGAAAGAATGTTCTCGCAGATCACGGGCGAATCCGAAAGTGTAGCCGTAGTGCCGATATACCAGATCGATGAGAACGCCCTGACCGCTTCACTCAAGGCGATCGCATCCAAGGTGGACACCCCACCGGTGGATGCAGCGATATTCATTGACCAGGGTAGGATCGCAAAGCGCTCCTCGGCGTACGGCCTCAAACTCGAAGTCGAGGAGACCGCAAGGCGCATCACCCAGGCGCTGAGTGCTGGAGTGAGGCGTGCGGAGTTGTGTGTGACTGAGACGCCACCGGCGATAGCGGACGAGGCCTTGGGTCGGACGATCGTTGTCTCGCTCTCGGAGCGTAGACTTCGCCTTTATGAGGGCATGGACGTCAAGAAGACCTACCGGGTCGCAGTCGGTGCGCCGGGGCACTCCACCCCCAGGGGCACGTGGGAAGTCATCAACAAGCGCAGGATGCCGACGTGGCGCAATCCGGGGAGTGCGTGGGCCGCCGACATGCCTGCGGTCATTCCGCCGGGCGTCAACAATCCGCTGGGTACCAGGGCGCTCGATCTCAATGCGACTGCCATCAGGATCCACGGGACCACGAAGAACTACTCGATCGGAACAGCGGCAAGCCGAGGATGTATCAGGATGCATCGCTGGGATGTCGAGGCGTTGTTCGAACTCGTGCCGGTGGGAACTCCGGTGCTGATCGTCCGCTGACCGCGCGCCGAGCATGAACGCGAGCGATCTAACGCGAGTAGCTCCGGACTCCTCCTGCGTGGCACTGAGTAGCGCATGTGCCTCCCGTTCCCGTAGGCGACTCGACCCAGCCCAACCCGGGTCTTATCAGGTGCGTGTTCTGTCGCGAGCCGTGGGACACATGGCAGCTGGCGCAAGATAGCCCGGCACCGCTGGTATGCAACGAGTGCAGTCTGGGCTCGGCGAGGCTGGGATCCCTGAAGTTGCTGGTGGATCCGGGAACGATGTCCTCGGTGCCGGTGAAGTAGACCGTATACCTATGGCACGAGTAGCACAACCCATCCGCATCATCGGGACGCGCCCCCCAATACTCCCTGCTAAGCAGCGGGGCTGCTTCGCTGGTGTGGGGGCCGCGTGGTTTTGTCGGGTCGCTGTTGCCGTGGCAATCCACGCAGAACAGCACCGTCGAGGTCGTCAGCGCCGGTGTGGTGGCCACGAAAGAGCCCGGCGTGTTCTCGGCTTGAGATGTGCCCGTCTCGATCAGGTGGAACGATGGGTTGTTCACGTTGAACTGCATCGCGATGTCATCAGGACCTCCCGGTGCGCGACTCCAGCCGGAGTGGCACTCGAAGCAGACCTCGTGCTCGTAGCGGACTCCTTGCTGCTGGGTGTAAGTGATCGCCGAAGCAGAGTCGAACCGCGCATCCACGCCCCAGACTCCGCGCAGAGTGCCGTAAACAGCGGGCGCAGTGGCGTTCCTCGGCGTAGGAGTGCTCGTCGCCGCGTGCGGGCTGTGGCAATCCACGCACTCGACGTGCAGCTCAGCCGGTGGACTCTCTGTGGAGACATGCGTGGTGAATGGCTGCGTTGCGTCACTTGCGACCGAGACAGGATGCCGAGAAGCCCCAACGCCTCCCAGGTCGACGACGGCAACTGCAGGGGTGTTCCCGGCCTTCTCGGCACCTCCGGCACTGTAGGTCACCGGCGCCACGAGCGCGTCTCCCGCTGCATTCGCACGGAAGATCTGCACCGAGGGGGGCACGTGGCGGTCAGTCCGGGCCAAGCCCCAGGACCCAGCGTTGGCCACCACGAGCTCACCGCGGCCGCTAGCCACCGAGTCGACATCGCCGAAAGCCAGCGAAGCGGTCGCGTAACCGAGTCCGGTCGCCGAGAACACCGGGGGCGTCTCGAGGCCGGCTGTGGCGTGACGCGTGAACACGTTGATGCCGCTGATTCCGCCACTGTTGCGCAGGGCGACGATCGTCTCGGCACCTGCGACGTCGGGAAGGACGTCGGCGATGAGCGTGTCCCACGCCGTCGCGCCTGCGGCACCGGCCGTGGCATACGAACCCACCAGTCCGGTGCTGGCGCTGAAAATCGACACCTTGTCCGTAGCCTCAAGCGAGTTAGCGACCGCAATCTCGTTGCCCGGGCTGCCCTGGCTAGCATCGCCGATGCTCGGGCCACGTGGGCCCGGCAAGACACCATCGGTGGCTGTGTAGTTGCGGACCGGAATCGCCCCCAGTTGCCCGGGAGTAGCCACAGACTCGCTGTACACACCAATCGACGGGCCGCTCTGGGCGGTGATGACGATGTCGCTCCTATCGGCGCGGGTCAGGCGCCCGACCGCAATGCCGGATACGTCATCGTCAAGCGCGATGGGGCCACTGAGCTGGACAAGCCCTCCGCCAGTAGCGTCCCAGCGGTAGAGCCAGAGCGTGCTGTTTGACGTCGCATCCGCCGAGCGGGACACCACGACCACCTCAGGTCTACCTGAGCCGTCGAGGATCACGTCGCCGACGGCGACCAGGGAGGGAGTGGTCGTTATGGAGACCGTGGAAACCGTGACCCCGGCCAGCGGATCGGGTGTCGCGAGTGTGAGCCGCCGGGCAACGGAGTCTGCGATGACGAGCTCGCTGAAGCCCAGTCCTCGGATATCACCGGAGGCCATGTCAGCGGCCACCCCGGGAACATCGAACTCCCGCGGTCCCACCAATACGGAAGGCGCAGCGCTAGTTGTCTGCTGGGAGTAGAGCGCGAGCCTGTCGAAGACTCCGGGCAAGCGACCCGCGTTGTAAGCGACGGCCACTTCGAGCCTGGGTGCCTCGGCAGGTGGGAAGCGGAACTGCGCTATGTCGGCAGCGATCGTCGCGAGCGTGGAGCTGCTGGCGTGACAAGTGTCGCAAAGCTCGCGGCCCGGCCGCTCGAGCAGCCTCGGAAAGAGGTTGCCTGCAGTGTCAGCGCGTCCCATCGGCGCGTGGCAGGTCTGGCATTCGCCGATGGTGCGGCTGGATTCCGCCGAGGGCCACTCGCCCGGAATCGCGAGTGTGGCTGGCGACATCCCGTGGACTGCGAACTCGAACACCGTGCGGCCCGGGAATGTGGCCTGTGCGCCCGCGTGGCACGTGAAGCAGAAGGTGCGATCGTTGGCAGCCACGGTCTGCGTCGAGGGCGCGGCTGGTGGTGCGACCACGGTCCTGATGAGCGGGGCGACTTGCGACCCGTGGGATGCGTGGCAGTTGGAGCAGGTGACCCCGGTTCCGGAGGCCGGGGCGGTCATCTCGGTAGCATGGGCGGTCCTGCGCCATACCTCGATGCCGCCGAAGCGACTGCCCACACGGATGCCGTGACATGCAGCGCAGAAGGCGTCGCCCGAGTTGATCGTGGCGGTGCTGCCCTGACTTGCGACCACGCTCAGCAGCGCCGGATAGGGCATTCCACCGGGCATCCGCTGGGAACCGTGACTGTCGTGACAGGAAGAGCATCGCTTGGGCGATGGACCGAACTCGGAAGGCGAAGGAGCGATACTATGCGCCGAGGAGGCCTCGAAATCCGATTGCACGTCGATCGCGGAGCCCAACCCCTCTACCCCGTGACACGAGAAGCAGAGTTGCGTGTCGCCCGCACCTGAATACACGCCGACGATGAGCGCACTTCGAGTGGTCTCCCATGGGCGGCTCTCAACGGTCCTGGTGATGTCGCTGGCAGCGGTGTGTGCACGATGGCAGATCGCACATGCGTCGGTCTCGAGTTCGGTGGGGACGTGGGGAGGGACTACTTGGGTGGCCAGAGCCGCCGAGGCACCAACAAGTAGCATCACGGTGCACAGGGAAGCAGCCACCAGGAACCTGGCGCACCATACACCCTTGCCCGAATACGCGACCAAAGGTCGCAGCATCCCTAGCACCATCGTGAGACCGTCCTTGATTGCCGGAAAGACGCCATGGATCCCGTGTCAGACACTATCTAGAAGTATATCGTCGAAGAACCTGAAACGCACTGCAAAATCCGTAGACGCAAGACAGTCTACCGCAGTCATGATCATGCGGCCCCTTATGGCTGTACCGTGCCGGCACTGATGGCGGAATCCCTGACCCGCTCGCTCAACACGCTGGTCCCCCCAACGAATCGAATGCTCTCGATGCGACCCGCATTTGAAGCTAGGAAGTGTCTGGTTTGATCGTGCAGCGCGCCACTTTCGGTGAGTAGCAGGACCGAGCCTGTCAGTCCTTGCACTACGCCGCCAGCAATCGCATCCGGGAAGTCGCGGCCGGTAGCGAGGGCCATATCTTGCACGCCTAAACCATGCTCGAGCGACCTCTCCGCTATCACACGGCCTGTTTCGAAGCGATCCGTGCCGCCCCAGCGCCCCGCAATCGTGATGCCTCGTTGGCGTAGGCGAGACTCTGTGGCGGGGCTCACCGCCCCGGTTGCGCCCAACAAGAAGACTCTTCGGACACCTGTTCTGACCATCGCATCGAGAACAGTGCTGTCAATCCCCTGTGGATGCGCCAAGTAGATGGGGTATCCACGTCGAGCAGCCAGCGGAGCCGCAGCCAAAGCGTCAGGGAAGTCGCCCCCTGTCGCGACGAAAGCGGTGCCATCCCAAGCTTGTCTTCCGGTCACGGAAACCGTCGACCCTGCAATCAAATGCGCGGTAGCGTAGCGATCCCCGCCGCCGATCCTGCGGACATTCGGCAGGCCACCGACTATCGATGCCAGCTCGGCTCGTACCGCTTCGCTGACCACCCCTTTTCCGCCGACGATGATGGCCCTGTCTGCCTGTATCCCGCCGATGTACTCGGCAACTTCGGCAGGTAGCTTGTTGGGGAGGGTGAGCAACACCGGGGATCGATGTGCCCCGCCGAGACCTGAAGCGGCGAGCGCATCCGGCCAATCAGCCCCAGAAGCAATGATGACGGTTCTTCGGCCATCAGGTCCGGGCGGCATCGGCTTTGAGGCCGGATACAGGAGCCGGGCTGCAGCCAGGGCAGTTTCGAATCTATTCACACCATCCACTCGCACCCTCACCGGAGCCGGCGGTGGCGCTGGCGCACTCCACGTCATGCCTCCATCGGTGGTTCGCACAATCAGTCCACCATCGCCTACGGCCACTCCACGCGTAGCGTCCATCGCGACCACATCTCTCAAATGGACGCTCGATCCTGAAGCCTGGGCGACCCAGGTGACACCTGAGTCCGTGGTGCGCAGAATCGTTCCCGCGTTCCCCACAGCCCATCCCGAACTGGCTCCCCGGGCGATCGAGACAGCTCTGAGCGCAACCGAGGTGCCTGAGGTCCGCGCAGTCCACAACGCACCGCCATCGGATGTGCTGCGTATCCGTCCGGCCGCGCCAACGGCCACGCCGGCATCAGCGTCGGCGAAAGAAACATCAAAAAAGGCACCCGTCTCACCGGAGAAACTCTGTTCGGTCCAGTTCCCACCATCCAAACGCCATACGATCGCCCTGTTGGGGATGCGGGAGAAGTCATGCCCGACCGCCCATGCACGCGTGGGCGACACCGCGTCGATCCCATAGAAGAAACCTAAGCCATCCCGAGGAAAGGGCGGGGCGTCTGACGGCGGGTCATACGAGCCTGCCAGGTGGGGCATACCCCAGATTCCGGCCCCAGTGGAGCTGGTCCAGATGGCGGGTTGCGTCTCCTGCGCACCTCCCACAACCACTACTGCAGAAGAGCTCAAGACGCGGAGTCCGTGCATCTGTTCGTCGACGTAGAGCGGGCCGGCCAGGTCGTTCGAGATCAGAGACCAGGTCTGACCACCATCGCTTGTGCGAAAGACGCCTCCGGCCCGGGTGACCGTCCATCCATTCTGATTATCTGCGAAGTCCATCCCCGTGATTGCGTGTCCAGGCATACTGTTCACGCGATCCCAGGTAGCACCGGCATCGGCACTCCTGAGGATTGTTCCTGCCTCTCCGGCGGCAAAGACGACATCATCTACGAAGGTCACAGCATTGAGATTGTCTGTGATCTTGCCTGCACTCACCGTCCACACCGCATGGGCTGACTGTGTTGGCGCGATCAGGGCGAAAGCCAATACTGCGGCAAGCGCAAGGCGTAGGACCGCTGGGGTGCTCATCGTGCGAGTCTTTCAGCAAGGGCCATCATGTCGCGCTCAATGCGAGTGCCATCATCGCCGACTGCGGTTCCCTCAAGGGCCACGAGCAGATTCCCTTGCAGGAAGGCAACCACCGCGACCGGTCCGTTCACCCCGAAATAGGCTGGATCCCCCTTCAAAATGAACGACCTGGCGGCCTGTGGATAGCTCGCACGGATCGATGTATCCATGCGCTTTCTGGCAGCAGCAGCATCTGCAAACTGCTCCACCACCACGACGAATCCTCTGAAAGTGTCCTGCGATGTCGGCACGTAATGCCGAGTGAACACGAAGGCGTCCACGATCAGTTCCTGTCCATTGAGGCCGGGCAGCGTGTCCGGGGTGTAGGGTAGGAACAGTGAGATCGGACCCTCACCAACGGGAGGCGGAACATCGACTTGGTCACCCTCGGCACCGGAAGACGGTGGAGTGACGCCCGGTGTGGTCGGGCGCGCCGAACTCCCTGGACGCGGCACGATAGCGACATCCACTGGGGGCGTCCGGCCCGCTTCAAGATCGGCCAGCTGCTGCGGTGCCCGCCTAAACTTTGAATCCTGCTCGACTACTTCGGCCAGAAGCCGCTGTGCGCCCTGCAGATCGCCTGAGTCGAGGGCGCGCTGGGCGTCCGAATAGAGCGCCGCGATCTTCGCATGCAGGTCACATACCTCGACACGAGTGGTGACCTTGTATTGGTCGACCTCATCTGCGGGCACCTCCTTCTCGACGGTGGTGTCCGAGACGATCTCGCCCTCGGTGCAAAGTACGATCTCGCCCGTGCGAACGGTCAATGAGGGCTGACGCTCTTGGCAGCCGGATAGGCCGACATAGGCGGCGATCAATACCAGGATCACCGCCACCTGGTGGATTGCGTTGGCGCGTCTACTCAAAGTTGCCTCACCTATTTCCATCGGAAGGGCCGGGTGACCCCCGGCCCTTCCATCTGGCTGTACGGCACTTGTCTATCGTACTTGCTAAATCAATCGTCTTACTTGTTATGGCACGACTGGCATACTCCACGGTTGTCCAGTCTCAGCAACGAGTTGCCACCACTGGGGGGTACACCTCCAGTGCCACTGTTGGGCTGGGGATCCCTTGAATCAGCTACGTTAGCGTAACCTGTCATCTCGGATGATGACCCATGTGCGACGTGGCACGTCAGACAGCTCATCCAGTCCGAAGCCTCGTTCACGCCAGCGTTGCCGGGGTCATGCGAGAGCGCAAGTCCAGGTGCGTTGACGTTGATCGGGCGCGGGCCGAGATAGCCAGCGAGGTCGACGTTGATGGGATGCCTGTGTCGGACCGCAGCCCCGAATCCATCGTTCGAGTCATAGCCTCTCGCGGTGTCCACCACCAGCGTCTCGGTTCCGCCTTCACCGGGAGTCAGACTGGTGTCGAAGACCGCTCCGGTAGGCTGCATGTACTGGATGTGACAAGCCGAGCACCAACCGCTGATGCCCCTGGCAGTGTTGAGTCCCGGAGCCTTTGCATGCATCGGTGTCGTGTAGTTGGGCTGGTAGGCTGCCATCTGAGCAGCCCCAGGCTCATGAAGGAGCCATCCCATAGCTGGGTATCCAGGCTCAGCCGAGACCACCCAAGGAGTCGGCATGGGGTTCTCTGGCGTGAATCCTGCGGCCGCAGGATCGTAACCACCCACCGTGCGTCCGTTCACCCTGTCCTTGAGAAGTCGGTAGTTCGAGCTACCGTGAACATCATGGCAGGAAGTGCAGCTCATCACGATCTGTGGGTCGCCATCTCCCAGGTTACCCAGTAGACCGGCGTCCGTGGCACCACCATATGCGAACCATGATGCACCAGTGTACATATGCGAAGTCGGGAACATCCCTGCGTCGAACCCTCCAGCGTTGAGGCGTCCACCGGTGGTGTTGCCGGCCAGCGTTCCCTCGTAAACACCCTCTTCAACGTTCGTGTCTGCACCCAGTCCAACGGAATCGTGGCATGTGTAGCAGAACTGGTACACCTCGCTTGCAGTACTCATGAGCAGCGCGCTGCCCTGAGTGTTATCCGATCTGGTCCATGTGATCCCGCTCGCAGCGGTATGTGCGCGGTGACATCCAGCGCACGAATCGGTGTCCATGGAGTATCCTCCGTGCGGGCCGAAATTGGCCGTGGCAACCCCAGGAGTCAGGGCGAACACCAGCACCGCTAGGGCTGACACAAAGACTAGAAGTCTGATTCGGCGCATCTCAGATCACCCCTCTCCTTCGGTAGCGGCTTCTTCGGCAAGTTTGATCCTTCGTGCAATCACGGAGAACACGCCTCCTGCCACGAGCGCAGGTACCACTGCGGCTTGGGCGACCGACTGTGTGAGTACCGTCGACATCAGCGACCCGACTCGTCTTTGATCCAGCGGATTGGCCCGGGGTGCGGCAAGGACATAGTTCTTGCTTGCCCACATCACGCTGCCGTTACCTTGGAACGATAGGTAACCCCTAGTGCGGATCCACTCTCGGATGTTGGCTCTAGTATCCCACATCATCGCCTTGGCGGGACATGTGTACACGCAGGTAGGCTCGTGATCCGTCTCGGGAACCGGAGGGCTACTGAGCCTCGTGTGGTTCCGGGTCGTTGGCAGTGGATTGCCGTATGCCGGATTGAGCTGTGCTGTTGCCCCAGCCCGTCCGTGACACAAAGTGCACTTCCACGCCTTTGCAGTCGGGTGCGTTTCGTTTCCAACCCCCACACGCGGGTATCCGCCGTGCGGACAATCCGCCACGCACTGACGAGTGCATCGCACTCCTGCCCGGTTCGTTGCACCTGGGGTGCACTTGACCGGATCGATGGATACAGCCCCGTTAGGTTGCTTGGCGAGTGCCGTGAACGGACACCGCTTCACACAGGGAGGATCAGGGCAGTGCCAGCAGCTGAACCTGATGAAGGGACCCATGTCCAGTCGCTTCTGCGAGTTGATGACCATCCTGTCATCCGGTGCGACCCTATGGACACCCGGGTTCAGCGACATCATCTTCCACGTCCGCTTGCAACCAATGGTACATCCATTACAACGAATACACTTGTCTACGTCTTGAAAGACCGCCATTACATTAGCCACCGCTCATCACCTCCTTATGCCTTCTCGATCCTGCAAAGCAGGGCCTTGTACTCGGGAATGATCGTGTTCGCATCGAAAGCGTCATGACAAAGGTCGTTGGCGCGTGATCCCTTGGAGAGACCTCTGTCGCCCCAGTGGAACGGAATCGCCACCACTCCACGGCCGACTCTCTGGTTGTTCTGGAGTCCTACGCCGACCTTTGCCCGGAATCCTTTCGCGAACTGACCGCTACCGGGGGTGGCGGCGTTCTGGTCTGCGATCGAATCGCTCCGGCATGTGATGATGTTGACCCAGTCACCCGTCTTGATTCCCAATGCTGCCGCATCAACCGAGTTGATCTCGATCCACGGATCGGGCTCCAACTCGACGTTGACAGCGTTGTTGCGGGTCATCGGTCCACCCTGGAAGTGCTCTACGGAGCGCATGGTCGTCAGGACCAGTGGGTAATCGGCCACGTTGATCCCGCCTCTTCCAGCAAGAGGGGTGTCCGATCTGATAAGGTCCCACTGACCTGTCCCACGCGTGTTGCGACCCCAGGTGGCGACCAAGTCCGGACGAGGCGACTCGTACGGCTCGGTGTGCCCGGGGAACCTGCCCGCCAGCGAATGTCCTCCTTGGAAGTGAGGGCTCGCCGGATTGGTGTATGGCTGACCGATGAACGCCACGTCCGGCCTGTCTGACAGACGGTGGTAGTACCTGAACCAGCGTGAGTAGTTGAGGTCGCGGCCCGAGCGGGTAGCGCTGGTGACGAAAATGCGCTGCACCGAGTCCGGCCCCATGAACCAGTCGAGGGCGTCCCCAGGGACCTCGCCGTTGTTGTAAAGGACCCGCCTGTTGACCAGCCAGGCATAGCCCCAAGCTGGATATGCAAGGGTGCCATTCGGGTCGGTAGTCACGCGCTGCTTCGCACGGTTGTTCAACAACCAGGGATCCTGCCCCGCATGTCTGTTCGTCGTCCGATCAGTACTGTATCCACCCGTCACCAACCAGCCTGCACCGGTTCCCGGCGTACAGGTCTCACGGTAGATTTGCTCGGTTATCCACTCCGAGCCGTAGACCGGACCCGTCCTCGGTGCGGTTTCTGCACCACGCCAGATCTCGGCGGTTCCGCTGACGTCCTCGAATGCTGTCGCTCCACCGGGAGTCCAGCCGTAGCGATCGCCGTACAGCGTCTGGTAGGCGCTCGTGAACGGGACGCCCAGCGCAGCCCATGCGGTGGTCAGGTGAGAGAATGCCCCCGCACCATCCAGTGCATGTGCAAGGCGGAACAGAAGCTCGATATCTGCCTTGCTGTTGCCCTTCGGTTTGGTGGCCCGCTCACGCCACTGCAGCACGCGTCCTGAGTTGGCCGAGCTTCCAGCCTCTTCGACGTAGGAGCACGCGGGAATCAGATAGGTCACGCTGCCGGGCTTGCGCGGCAATGCCGCCGTCTCGGTCTCGAACATGTCGACCACTACCAAGGTGTCGAGCTCACGGATGCCGTCGCGGATGTTCTTCAGGCGAGCTTCGGTGACGGCCACGTTCATGCCCCACATCACCATCGCCTTCAATTCACCAGCAGCCGCTTTTCTGAACATCTCGATGTGATGATCACCGTTGGTCTTGGGCCACAGATCGTAGATCGCGTTGGTGCGGGCACGATCCGCTACAGGAAGACTCATCCACGTCGGACTTCCGAAGAAGTTGTAGGTCATGTTGAGGAATCCGCGTTGTTGCAGGCTGAGCGCCGCCGTGTTGTAGGCGTCATCGTAGGAGCCATTCATGTTGGTCCTAACGCCCGCCCCGTTAACCGGCACGCCCCAAAGCCCTCCGTCCATGTACTTACCGAATGCGTTCGGGTCAGCACTGGTCATCGTGCTCGGATTGCCCGAGTAGAACGGGATCAGGTTGAAGAGGTTCCCGTTGTCCGTCGAGCCCTGGACGTTGTGGATGCCTCGCAAGGCGTTGATTCCTCCACCAGCGCGACCCAAGTTGCCCGTCAAAGACATCAAGACGCTGAAAGCCCTCACGTTCTGGGCACCATGCGTGTGCTGGGTAAGACCCATCGCATAGAGCATCGTCGTGGCCTTGTAGCCTGGAACTCGGGGGTCCTGGGATCCCGCACCGAACTGCGCCCCTGTCGTGGGGTGACCCGGAGACGAGCAGCGACCGTTCTCAATGTACGCATTGATGGTGTAGTCGAGATCATCGACGGTACATCCACAGATGTCGGCCACAGCCTCCCGTGTGTAAGGATCAAGGTGTGCCTTCAACCGGTTGTATACCGTGTTCGGGTCGGCGAGGACATCAGTTGCCCGCCTCGGGAAGTTCGAGATGACCGTATTAGCCGCCTCGCCACCAACTGCAGGAAGACCCGTCGAAGCCACGATGGTCTCGCGTTCGTAGTCGGTACCGTCGGCGCGCAAGATGAAGCGTGCGTCCGTGTGACGCGAACAATTGGGTACGGCTGTTGGGGTGCTTGCCGAACCCGGTTCGCCATCGGTGAAGAACATCCCGGCTCCGCCGGCAGCCCAGTTCGCGGGTGCCGACCAATTGAGGTACTCGAAGAACCTCACCCTGACCGGATCGGAGGCCGGTCGGGCTTCCAGGTTCTCGATGATCCCCCTCGAAATGGCATTGCAGTACGCGATATCTGTTCCAGGACGTATCCTGATGAACCTGTCGGCTACGACTGCAGTCCTCGTCTTTCGAGGATCGATCACGAGCAGTTTCCCACCCTTTGCCCTGGCTCGGTTGATGTGTGCCATGCTCATCGGGTGGTTCTCGGCGGGGTTACCGCCCATTACGACTATGAGCGACGAGTTGCCGAGGTCGTTCCATGTGTTCGACATCGCGCCACGCCCGTACGCGGCGGCCAGACCGGCCACCGTGGACGAGTGTCAAAGTCGAGCCTGATGCTCGACGTTCGATGTTCCGAACTGAGCGATCAGGCGACGATAACTGAAGTTCTGCTCGTTGTTCAGGTGCGAAGAGCCAAAAAACGCTACGCTCTTGCTGTTGTGCCCATTGGCTGGCGTGACCGGTCCGCGTGCGGAAACCATCCTGGCTGCGATATCAGTCATTGCATCTGTCAGCACAACCTTGCTCCAAGGTCCGTCTCCGGTCCTCTTGTAGGCGACGCCATCGGTGAACGCGGAATCGAATGCGAACACGTTGTTCACCGGATGGGGTCCTGGCAATGTTCCCAATCGGTATGGGTTGGTCACCAGCTGATAACCGCCGGCACCTTTCGAGCACAAACCGCCCGAGTTCAGTGGAGACATGTGGTCGCCGTAGACGTCGATCACGTTTCCGGTTGCATCGACATCGATGAGCTGTCCACAACTCGCCGAACAGTACGGACAGGTCGTGTGGTAGGTCTCTGCAACCGGTGCTGCTGACGCAGAAGCCGGGTGGAGAGCGAAATCCGCGCCGACTGCCGCGGCAGCAGCTGCAGCAGCACCGGTCTTGAGGAAGTCCCTTCGACTCATCCCCTTACGCGGTTCCTTCTTGTGGTCAAGTTCGTCCATGTGTCCTTCCCTCCTTCACTTCTCGATCCTATAACCGGACATACCCACTTTCGTTGGGGAAATCACGCGGTCGCGTTCAGTTGGGGGGCGGCATCACCGACCTCTGAAAGACGTCAGCAAGAGGTGGGGAGCAAGAAAAGACCGGCCAACCAGGGGCTAAGATCCCCAATCCTGTTGAGCCGGTCTTTGCGGTTTGCATCAAACCATTCACTTCCTTACCCCGAAGGTCTCGCATGAAAGCCCAGCTTTCTTGCGGTTAGCCTGTAAAGCGGATCGGGCTGCCGGCCCTCTAGTAACATCCGTTACAAGCTCTGCAAATACTATACGCCTGATGCGCTAAGGCGTCAAGAAATTCTCGTGCTCACCGAACAGCCTAGCGACGGACGGTCTTTCCAAAGCGTTCAACGTATCCCTTGACATCGAAGACCTCGATTCCCAGACGTCGGGCCTGGCTCGCCAGCCGCGCATCTTGGGTGCAAAGTCTCTTGGCGCGTTTCGCCAGCACCAGCAGGGCTGCATCTTCGTAGCCTAGGCCATGTTTGGCTACGAGAACCCGAGCATCCGAGTCCGAGAAGGCGGACTTCCTGATCAACTTGCCCAGATCGTCGCCCTCGATCAGTCTTCCAGCGAATGCCGGATGGATCTGCTCGGGCGTCAAAAACATGCGGAACCTACGGCGCAAGAGATCCACTCGACCGGCTTCAATCAGTGCATCGACGAAGTCCTCCGTGACTACGAACTTACGTCGACGGAGTAGGAACGGCAGCAAGGGCAAGAGCAGCAGCGGCAACAGCCATGCAAGCGTCTCAACGCGGAAGCCCGGTGGAACTGGGAGCACTATGGCCTGCTGCGGCCACTCCCAGACCTGGACCTGGTGGTTCTCTCGGTCGGTGACGTAGATCCTGCCAGCCGCATCCAAGTCGATTGCGTTGGCGAACGAGAACTGGCCAGGGCCTATCCCCCGTCCCCCGAAGCTAGTGATCTTGTTGCCATCCAGGTCGTAGACATCGATTGCGTGCGCTAGGGCGTCGACCACATACAGACGGTCCTGTTCATCTATCGCGAGGCCACGGGGTATGCCCGCCGTCGCTATGATGTAGTCGAACTCACCCTCCTTGTCGAAGACCTGAACGCGCCTGTTGTTGCTGTCACTGACGAAGACCCGACCGTCATCGCTGATAGCGATGTGATTGGGGAAGAACAACCGGCCCGG
>DBEG01000135.1 GCA_002293965.1 Actinobacteria bacterium UBA912
CGGATCTTCACGCCCGCCTGCTTGAATGCTACGCGGAGTCGGACAGCCGAGGGAAAGCCAAGGCCCTTCTGAGCAGGATGCCCGACGGATGGGCCGAGCATGACGAGACGAGACGCCAAGCAATCAACCTCGGTCAGAAGGCGGTCGACTGGGCGTTCCTCGCGCCGCTTGCGGAAAGGCAGTCCGTGAAGGCCCCGGGCGAGGCGTCATCGTGGTTGTTCAGACTGAATGTCCTGATGCACACTGCGAAGCCCGCTGTGCTCCAGGGGGAAGTGCGGAGGATTCCCGAAGATCTCGCGGGCTCGATACGCAACCGCGCCAAACTGGCCGGCGTGGAGCTGCGCTATGACGAGGGTGCGAAGGGTCTACGGAGGCTATACAGACTCCTGCGCCAGAATCTTGATGAGCCGGAGGCCTTCTCGGCATATCTGGTCAATTTAATGATGGGGAAACTGCCACCTATCGACGACGCTCCATCCGTCGTCTCGCCAGGGTGTTTCGTGGAGTTCGAGGAGACCGAAGGCGGGCGCCGTGAGACCGTCGTTTTGGATCCGGCTGACGCCGGCGCGCTGCCGAAACGCGACGGGTTTCTTCCACCTAGCGATCCTGACGCAGTTCCATTCGTTGGCGCAAAGTCAGGGGATGACATCGATGTCCCGATGATGGCCGGAGGCGTGAGAAGGGTGAAGGTCGTCAACGTTGGATCCGCTTATCATTACATGGCGAGGCTCGCCGAGGAAAGAGCCCGCAGTCTCGGGGGGATCCCCTGGCTCAAATCCGTGCAGGTTAGCAACACTGGGGATCCGCAGAAGGATTTGGCCCGCATATATGAGGAGATACGGCGGACGAGCCAAGTCACTGAGCAGCTCATCGACGCTTACGCGTCGGGGGCGATGACCTTGTCGATGCTGTCCAAGGCACTGGGTCGCTCGCCGGTAGAGGTCTGCGTCGGATGGCCCGGCGACGGCCCTCCCCTGTTCGTCGGACTGGGAACCTCACAGGAGAGGGACGCGGCCCTCACACTGATGCGAAATCCCGAGGCGGTGTTCGTCGCCGACTCGACAGCTTTGGCCGAGCTCGCACGGCTCCAAGTCGGACACGCCCTCGGAGCGCTCCCCAAGGTTCTGGTCTCGACCGCCACAAAGGAAATCGTCGACGCGCTTGCGGCGGACGCGGAGAGCGACGATTCGTTCGGGAGCGCCTTCGACGCGGGCGGGACGTTGGGTTTCGTGGAGTTCGACGACAGACGCAAAAAACAGCGCCAAGCGTTTGCGCGCGCCCTTTCCGAAGTCGTCGAGAGATGCGAGGTCGCGCCGGCCTACGGCGATCTGGGAGACTCTGAGAACGCGAGGGGGATGGCGAAAGCCATGGGTTCCGAGGAGAGGGAGATGATCCTGCTCGCCAAGGAGCGCGGCGCCGTTATTCTCACGCTGGATGGGCGAATCCGCATGCTGGCCGGGCACGTTTTCGGCATCAAGGGGATATGGCCCCATGCACTCGTCATGCGCGCGTTGGAGGCCGGCGTGCTGATAGATCGGCAGGCATCTGCTTTCGCGGTCGAGGAATTCCTCTCGAGTAGGACTTTCGTGTCGCTGCGCTCGGAGGATTTGACGTGGATGGCCTCGCAGGGCGACGCGTGGCTGCAACGTGGCATGGCCGAACTGAAGCGCTACCTTGCCTCGGCCGAGACGGAAAGGGACTCGTCGCTTGACGTCGCTCTGGGGTTTCTGCGCGAAGTGGCGTCTCTGAACACTCAGATGGGCGCGTTCGGTGAGTTGCTGTTCCACGTTGCCGAGCCGATGTTCAGAAGGGCGGATCGCCGGCCGGATTTGAGAAACGT
The DNA here is from genome assembly GCA_002293965.1 of Actinobacteria bacterium UBA912. Classification (GTDB taxonomy): domain Bacteria; phylum Actinomycetota; class Coriobacteriia; order Anaerosomatales; family UBA912; genus UBA912. Next base: position 1,841 of record DBEG01000135.1, read on the forward strand.
TATGACGGGCTTTGTCATTCGGCTCTTGGAGGATGCAGCTCCGGATGAGCACATCCTGACGATGGCGAATATTCGCAGGGACAGGGAGATGGCCATGCGCAAGGCTCTGCTGGTGTCCAGGATCGAGGAGGCGGAGAATCGGGCGAAGTCCCCGCCGTCGAGCGAGCCGGTGCGGATACGTGTGTTGCACTGCGCGTCAAAGCCGTGGCTCGTGCTGGACCGCAGTTCGCCGCCTGCGGCAGCGGGGGAGACGGGTGTGGCGCTCGATTCCAGGAAGCCAGAGGACGGCAAATCATCGGGAATGACGCAGGCGGTGGACAGAGTGGCCAACTAGATGAATCTTCAGATGAAGTTGTCGGGTGTCGAGCGGCCCCGCTCTGTCGGCGGAATTTGACGCGCTCGACAGGAGGCGCGTCTTGGCAAATCGCGCTGTGCGAAAGAGGTTTCAACGTTGCTGAATGACCGCTTTCCCTTAGCTTGACCGGCAGCAATAAGTCGAAAGAGGCAGATCAATCTCGGGCTGCGAGGGCCATGACTTGCAACTGTTCGATCCAACTTCCGGGCCATGGCCGGCGCATCACCTGCTCCAGCGCCGCGTCGGGTGAGCGCGCCAGCCGTTGCAAGACCTCTGGGGCCAGGAGCGTCAGACGCATGAGTCGGCGCACCTGCGTCACGTCTAGGCCTTCGACCTCTGCGATCTCGGCCACCGACTCTACCCGCTGCTCGTCCAGCAGGCGTTGCCAGTGGTGCGCCAGCCCGAGCGCACGCATCAGCGCAGAGTCTTGGGTCAGCGCCCGCCCTGCCCTCTCCCGGCTGGCCTCGGACAGGAATTCCTCCGGCGCGTCCAAGGGGGTAATGATCTGCCTCTTGAGCCCGCGCTTGACCAGCGTCCAGGGCACGAAGGTCTCTAGCCGCACGCCACCAGCCGGAGTTGGCATCTGGTAGGTGACGGGATCGCCCTTGAACCGGCCGCGGTGCTTTTTGCTCATGCCTGCTCCTCAAAACGCCTCACGAGCTGGCGCTGGGCCGCCCAATCCACCGGCAGCGGGTTGCGCTGGAACCAAATCAGGTTCATGCGGCGCGGCTGACGCCCAGCCATCAGCATCTCGATGATGTCGGGCGCGAGCAGGGTCAGGCGCAGCAGTTCGTTGGGCACCGAGTGATGCAGCCCTTCGGCGCGGGCGATGGCCGATCCACTCTGCATGACGCCGCTGTCCAGCAGCTGCTGCCAGTAGAAGGCGCGCGCTACGCCCTCAAGCAAGGTGACGTTGTGAACGCTGCTCTCATCGGTGACCGCGCGCTGGTCGCCGCGGCGGCCAAACTTCAGGGGCACGAAGGTTTCCATGGACGCATCCATCAGGCCTCCACCTCCACCAGTTCCGCCCCGATGCCTCTCGGGGCGAACTCGCCGATCAGGGCGTCCCAGCCCAGTTCCCGCCACTTCACCTTGATGCCCTGCAGTTCGCCGACGTGGATGAGTTCGATGCGCTCGATCATCAGGTTGGCGATGCGGTGGCGCTCAACCGGGAACAGTTGCTCCCACACGTCGTTGAGCCGCCCCATCGCCATCACCGTGCTGGCTTCGTCGATCTGTGCGCCCATCGTCTTCTGGTTCTGCTGGATGTGGCGCACCACCGCTGCGATGGATTCCGGGCTGGTCAGCACCGTGCGGATCTGGGCCACCACCGCCGCCTCGATCTCGGGCGCGGGCAGGCGTTCGTGGCTCTTGCCCGCTGCACCGAACCGCGCTTCCGATTTGGACACGTAGTAGTGGTGCTTGCGCCCGTTCTTGCTCGAATAGGTCGGGTACATGCGCTCGCCCGATGGGGCGTACAGCAGGCCGCGCAGC
>DBEG01000044.1 GCA_002293965.1 Actinobacteria bacterium UBA912
CAGGTCGCCGAAGGACTCCAGCCCGACCGAAAGCCTCACGAGACCGTCGCCCACGCCAAGCGCCTCGCGCTGCGCCGCAGGCAAAGCCGCGTGTGACATCGTCGCAGGGTAGGTGAGGATGCTCTCCACGCCGCCCAGGGAGACGGCGGGTATCGGCAGCTTGACGGCGCCGAGGAACCTCCTGACCGCCGCGCCATCGGCCAGCGTGAAGCTCAGCACGCAACCAAGGCCGCTGCTCTGAGCCGCATGCAGATCGGCACCGGGATGATCGGCCAGGCCGGGGAAGTGCACCTTGCCCACGAGCGGGTGCGCATCCAGCCACTCGGCAAGCAGCCGTGCGGTCGCCTGCTGGGCATCCATGCGCACCTTCAGCGTGCGGATACCGCGCATCACGAGCCAGCAGTCCTGTGGCCCGAGCACTGCACCGAACGCGTTCTGCACGAAACCTATCCGCGCAGCCAGTTCACGGTCGGCGGTCACGGCCAGGCCAGCGATCACGTCGCTGTGTCCGCCCAGGAACTTCGTCGCCGAGTGGACCACGACATCGCAGCCAAGCTCGAGCGGGCGCTGCAGATATGGCGTCATGAAGGTGTTGTCGACGATCGTGATAAGACCCCGCTCACGGGCGATCGCGGCACACGCCGCCAGGTCGGTTATCCGAAGGAGCGGGTTGGAGGGCGTCTCCAGGAAGAGTGCCTTCGTTTCTGGGCGGATGGCGCTTGTCACGGCCTCGGTGTCGGTCGCATCCACGAAGGTGTGCGTGATCCCGAATCGAGGGAAGAGCGAGGTCAGCAGCCGGTACGTGCCGCCGTAGATGTCCTTGCACGCAACGACGTGCTGCCCGGCTTCCAGCACGCTGAGCACCGAAGCGATGGCCGCCACGCCGGAGGAGAACGCGAAGCCGCGATCGCCGCCTTCGAGCTCGGCGATCAGCGTCTCCAGAGCCTGGCGGGTCGGATTGCCCGAGCGGCTGTACTCGTAGGGGCCCGGGTCGTCCACGCAGCGCTGCCTGTAGGTCGAGGCGTTGTACACTGGGACGCTCGACGCACCGTGGTGGTCATCGGGGTCCAGGCCGCCATGGATCAGTCTCGTCTCCCAGTCCACTTCTCATCCACCTACCAAGGTCGGAAGCCTCGCAGTGTGCCCCTTCGGCAGGCCGCTCATGAGCGCACCAACGCCTGCTCAAGGTCGGCGCGCAAGTCCGAGATGTCCTCGATACCCACGGATATCCTAAGCAGCCGTTCATCGATTCCAAGCCGCCGACGAGTCTCTTCGGGCACGTCGGCGTGTGTCTGCTCGAGCGGGTACGTCACCAGCGATTCTACACCGCCGAGCGACTCGGCGAACGAGATCACCTGTACGCTCCCGAGCACCTGCGCGACGAGCGCCGGGTCGACCACGCGGAAGGAGAGCATCGCGCCCATGCCCGGGTAGTAGACCGCCTCGACCAGCGGGTGCGCTTCGAGCCACTCGGCAAGTGCGGCCGCGTTCTCCTGCTGCCGGTCGAGCCGGACCGCGAGCGTCTTGAGGCCGCGAAGCAGCAGCCAGCAATCGTGTGGCGCGAGCACCGGGCCGCTGGCGTTCTGCACGAACGCGACCTCCTCGGCGAGGCGTTCGTCGCGCGCCACCACCACGCCTGCCAGCAGGTCGTTGTGCCCGCCCAGGTACTTGGTGGCGCTGTGGACGACCAGGTCGCAACCCAGTTCCAGCGGGCGCTGCAGGTACGGGGTCATCAGCGTGTTGTCGACGATCGAAAGCACGCCCCGTTCCCGACACAGCCGCGCGATGGTCGCGAGATCGCTCGTCTTGAGCATGGGATTGGACGGCGACTCCAGCAGCATCGCCCTGGTCTCGGGCCTAAACGCCGCCGCAACAGCCGCCGGATCGGTGGTATCGACATAGCTTGCCGTCAGGCCGAAGCGGGAAAAGACGCTGTCGAGCAGCCGGTAGGTGCCGCCGTACAGATCCTCGCCCAGCAAGAGGTGGTCGCCAGCCTTGAACATCAGGAAGACCGCCGTCAATGCCGAGAGACCGGAGGCGAAAGCGTACGCGGAGTGCCCGCCCTCCAGGTCGGCGAGTGCCTCTTCGAGAGCCTGGCGCGTGGGATTGCCCATGCGGGTGTAGTCGTAACCGGTCGAAAGCCCCAGCCCGGGGTGGGCGAAAGTCGCCGACTGGTAGATGGGCACGCTGATCGCTCCTGTGACCGTGTCGAAGCGCACTCCGCTTTGGACAAGGCGCGTGGAAAGTTCTTTGCCGCGGCCGCACCCGCTGCCGAATCTCTGCTGGTCTGTCATAGCCGACCTTCCTCCATCGGGATTCGGGCCAGCATACCACCGTTGGGCCTCGCCGAACACGGGTCCCGACCGTCACCGGATTGTCACCGGGGTGTTCCCGCGGTGCAACCCACCAGCGCGCCTGCCGTGCAATGATGAGGCAAGCCAGTCGTCAGCATCCGCGGGATGCGGTACGGGAGGAGTCACCATGAGTGCACCGAGACTGTTCGCGATCTTCACCATATTCGTGTTCGCGGCGTTCGGCTGGGTCTTTCTCGGCACGTCGATCGAGAGCCGGACGGGCCAGGCTGACTACGCCGGGTGGGACAGCGTCGGCGCGTTGTGGGGAGAGCCGCAGACGCAGTTGGTCCCGCGGTTCACATCGGCCGGCAGCGCCCTGCCGGTGGCATCCAGCGCGATAACCGTCGACCTCGACCTCGATCAGCGTCGCCGAGGACTCCTCTGGTACTCGACGTACGTCGTCGACTTCTCGGCGGTTTATGGGGTGACCAACCCGTCGAAGCAAGCGACCGAGACC
>DBEG01000046.1 GCA_002293965.1 Actinobacteria bacterium UBA912
GACCACGTCGGCAAGCACGGTCTCGCCCGCCGCCATGACCGCTGCGGCGGTCTCATCGCACGAGGTCTCGATCGCGAGGACCAGCGGCCGAGGAAGGTCCTCAGGCCCACCGAACATCCGCAGGGCTTCTGCGCCCTTGGCCGACAAGGACTCGAGGCGTTGCTGGCTGCTACCTGCGGTGAGGTCGCCCGACCACATGATGACTGCGTCCTCCCCGGTCTCCGGGTAGTACTTCGGCCGGACGCCCGCACGTGTGAGATCCGCGGACTCATAGAGCGAGATCGCACCTGCATTGCTGGTGCGGACCTCGAGGGTGACGCGCCCGACGCCTTCGGCGATGAGGCGCTCGTAAATCGCCCTCATCAGCGCCGAAGCCAGGCCGCGGCGACGCAAGGTCGGCTCGACCGCTAGGTTGAGCATGTGGGCCTCGTCGCCGATAAGCGCAGCTCCGACATACCCGAGAACCGCCCTCTTGTGAGCGGCGACGAGCCAGATCCTGTCGGTGCGCCCAAGTTCGGAGCGGAACAGCTCCTCGCTCCACGGCGCGGGAAAGCTCGCACGCTCGATGGCGGTCACGGCCTCGATGTCGGCTGACGTCAGCGCGCGGATGTAGGCGCTCACCGGGAGCCACCCTTCTCTGCCGCTTTGCGCTCGTTCTCCTCGGCATCGGATGCGCGTGTGTACACCGGCAGCAGCGCCGCTGCGTCGCCCGAGCCCTGCGATCCCGTCGCCCACGAAGCGCCGAAGGCCGCTAGCAGCGCTTCGCCGCTCGGGCTCCAAAGTGCCTCCTCGGCCTGCGTGAACACCGTGTGCTCCGTGGCGCCGAACAGCTCGCGGTACTTGTGCAGCGCGTTGCCTGTCAGCATGCACGGCTCGCCGAGCGATGCCCAGCGTGCGGCCACCTCGGCGGGTCGGGCCACGGAGTCCTCCTCGAGGCGCACCACTCCCTGCTCACAGACGCGGAAGAGCGCCGGGTACACCTCGGAGCGCCTCGCATCGCCGAGGACGCCCACGAGCGTCGGGGCATCGGTGAGGGGCTGCAATCTCCACGCGATGGCGTCGAGTGTACCCACGCCGAAGAGCGGGACGCCGAGTCCATGCGCGAGCCCTTTGGCGATCGAGACGCCGATGCGCACGCCAGTGAACGACCCCGGCCCGCGACCTACGACCACCAGGTCGATGTCGGGGGGTTCGACCCCGTTGGCTGCAAGGAGCTCGGAGACCCGAGGCAGGGTCTGCGCAAGGGCGGCGCGGGGGGCGTACACGTCACCGACGCCCAGCACCTGGACCTGGCAGTCTTCCAGTGCTCCCAAACCGATTGCCACGACCTCGGTCGAGGTGTCGATTGCGATGATCTTGCGGCTCATCGGCGGACCTCCACGCCTTCGAGCGCATCGCAGGCAGCAAGCCAGCTGCTCGCGAGCAGGGTATATCGCGCACCGTGCGCCTGGATCGCGAGCGCACGCGTGGCTTCGTCGACGATCTCGAGGCGGATCGCCAGGTACTCAGGCGGGATCGCCTCTGCGAAGCGGTCCCCCCACTCGACTACCGCCACACCTCCCGCTTCCAGCGCCTCGAAGTACCCTGTGTCCTCGAGCTCATCGGCGCGCTCAAGGCGATACAGGTCGATATGGTAGAGCGTCGCCCGGCCCTCATGCACGCGAATTATGCCGAAGGTCGGGCTCGTTATCGGCCCTTCGACCTGCAACCCAGCGGCTATTCCCTTCGTAAGCTGGGTCTTACCGGCACCTAGGTCCCCAGTGAGCAACAGCACGTCTCCGGAGCCCAGGAGACGCCCCAGGGCCTGTCCCGCTGCGTGCGTCACCACACTCGCCGAGGTGACGATGGTCCCCTGTGCGTGCGCAGCGTCCATCAGTGAGCCTCTTCGGCAGACTGCCTTGCGGTGCCGCCCGCCAGCGCAGCGATCGCGCGGAAATCCTCGAACAGCACCTCGCGCTTCGATCTGTCGTAGATCGCTGCGGCTGGGTGGAAAACGGGTAGGACGGTCGCCTCTCCCAACACCACGGGCTTGCCTCGCAACTCAGTGATGCCCGCCTGAGTCCCCAGGATGAACCTAGTCGCATGGTTACCTAGCGTCACCAGCACCTTAGGGCGAACCAGCCGAACCTGTTCGCGCAGGAAACCGGCGCAGAGGTCGATCTCCGCGGGCAGCGGATCGCGGTTGCCGCGCGGTCGGCACTTCAAGATATTGGCGATGTAAACCTGACCTCGAGTGAGACCGACCGATGCGAGCAGCTCATCCAACAACTTGCCGGCCGCGCCTACGAATGGCTCGCCGGATAGATCCTCGGCGCGTCCTGGTGCCTCGCCCACGAGCATGATGTCGGCACCAGGGTCTCCTGCCCCAAAGACAAGCTTGAGACGAGTATCTCCCAGCGCGCACCTTCGGCAATCGCCAATATGGTGCCGAAGCGACTCCAGCGTCTCGAAGAAACCGTCGGTCATCTCAGAGCCATGTCGTCAATTCGTCCAGCGGTCGTCTCGGCGATCTGCCAGAGGACTCCGCCGAATAGCCGACAGGCAGGATCGCAACCGGGGTCACCGGTGCCACGATGCCAACGGCCTCGCGCACCGCATCCTCGTCGAACGCACCGATCCAACAAGACGCCAGTCCTCTGTCGACGGCTGCCAGCAGGATGTTCTGGACAGCGGCCGCACTATCCTGGATGGCGTAGAGCATCTCGCCGCGCACGCCATAGCGAGCGGCGCATGGGCGTGGATCCACCGAAACGATGATTATCCGTGGAGCGGCAGTCGCCCAGCGTTGCCGAAGGGCACCCTGCAGGCGCTCCTTGGCCTCAATGCTGCTTAGCACCGTGAAACGCCACGGCTGGATGTTACCCGCCGAAGGAGCCACCGTCGCAGCAGACAACAGGGCAACGATATCCTCGTCAGTCACAGTGCGCTTCGAATCGAAATGGCGCACGCTCCTGCGCTTCACGACAACATCGCTGAACTCCATCGATTTCCTCTCGCTCGCACGTTTCAATGTCACGTCTATATTAGACCAGCGGCGTATAGTCCGCATATCGTAAAGGAATTGCGCGTTCGTCGCCGAAAACCTAGATAGACGCATAGGAGGTGGGATTGTTGGGATTGGATCGACGCAATGTTTCCAGTGAGGACATAGGTATTCGTGCATTCCAGATCCGCAAGGCCAAGGCGGTCGAGCGGGCGATGGATCGACTTCGTCATGCGCTGAAGGATAACTGGGCGCAGGTCTCAAGCCCTGAGATCGAGGAGATCGAGTGGGTTCTGGGGGAAGTATGGGCCTACGTGGCCCGGGATGAGTGGGACAAGATGCGCTTCGGTCACCTGAAAATGGCAGATCTCTACAGGATCCTCTCCCTCGGGCGCCAACTCAGGCAGCATTCAAGGGGCAGCGTGCAAATCCTGACCGAGGTCGCAGAGACAATCATGGAGCGAAGCTGACATCTCCGCTTTAGCACGAAGCCTGGAATACGAGACCTACGCATTCGTTCCCTAGCGAGTCTGCACCTTCTTGCTCTCGATCTTCTTCTTCACCTTCTTCAACCTGAAAAGATCCTCCCTGGCGCGCTCGTCGAGAATCTGCCTGATATAGGTGACCTGCTCCCTTAACTGTGGAACCGTGATCTGCTCCAAAGCGTTGACTCGTCGATTCGTCTTCTGTATCTCATCACCGAGTCGCTTTAGTCTGGTCTCGATGTCAGCGTACTCGATGATGACGTCCAGGATACGCTCGAACTTGTGAGCGGTCTCATCGACCCGGCTCGACACACCGGTCACCGCGTATCCACGGGTGAACGAGGTCCGGATCGGACTCTCCCCTTTCGTCACCACCGGAACAGGAACGCCCATGATCTTCGTTCCTGACATCTCCACAGTAACCTCACCTTTGGTGGCCATTCCTGCAGAGCGCAAAGCCACTGCGCCGTCGACAGCCTCTGCGACCGCCAGTGAGTACTGCGCTTCGGACACAGCACGCTGTAGTAGCTCCGAGAGGCGCAGTGTCTCATCCATCACGCCCATAAACTCGATGAGCAGTGCGTCTCGCTTCTGCTTGAGCAGATCCATGCCTTGTTCCGCCAGCTTGATCTGCTCACGGCGCTCCAGCAGCTCTGAGCGAGTAGGCCTTACTTCCTCCACACATCCACCTCGCTAGAGTTCGCCCTCAGGCTCAGGGTTCGGATGGTACTTGCTGATGAAATCACGTACTCGCTTCAGCTCATTTATTGGCAACCCGCTCATCAAGTCCCAGCTGATGTCCAAAGTCTCCTCGATCGAGCGACCCTCTTCTCCCTGACCGACGATCCTTGTCTCGAAGTCATCTGCAAACCTCAGATAACGCCGATCGGTGTCAGAAAGAGCTTCCTCGCCAACAATCGCCACCAGTTTGCGCAAATCCCGTCCCTGCGCATATGCCGCATAAAGCTGGTTAGCAACGGCCCTGTGATCCTCCCTTGTCTTACCATCACCGATTCCCAGATTCATCAGCCGAGATAAACACGGCAGGGCATCGATGGGCGGGAAGATTCCGCGCCGATGTAGCGACCGCGACAGAACGATCTGCCCCTCGGTGATATATCCCGTGAGGTCGGGAATCGGATGTGTGATGTCATCGTCGGGCATGGATAGAATCGGTAGCTGTGTCACCGATCCCTTCTTGCCTTTGATCCGGCCAGCACGCTCATAGATCATCGCTAGGTCGGTATACATGTAGCCCGGGAATCCTCTTCGGCCGGGAACCTCTTCACGGGCAGTGGATACTTCGCGCAGGGCTTCGCAGTAGTTGGTCATGTCTGACAACACGACAAGCACCTGCATGTCCTTCTCGAACGCCAGGTACTCAGCAACGGTGAGTGCGCACTTCGGAGTGAGAAGACGCTCGACCGTCGGGTCGTCGGCTAGGTTCTGGAAGAACACGACTCTCTCCAGTGCACCAGTCTTCTCGAACTGAGACATGAAATAGCTGGCTTCACGGTGAGTGATTCCCATCGCACCGAAGACGATGGCGAACTCCTCGCCGCTCTTGACCTTCGACTGCCTGATGACCTGAGCGGCCAACTCGTTTGCCGGCAGTCCCGAGCCGGAGAAGATGGGAAGCTTCTGCCCACGAACCAGCGTGTTCAAACCGTCGATCGCGCTGATTCCGGTCTCGATGAAGTCAGCTGGCTTCTCACGCGAGTACGGATTGATCGGGGCTCCGGTGATGTCCAATCGGGCCTCAGGGATGATTGGTGCGCCGCCATCGATCGGAACACCGGTTCCGTTCAGCACCCTGCCGAGAAGATCGGGGGATACATCGATCTTAGCTACCTCTTCAAGAAAACGGATCTCAGTCGCATGGACGTCGACCCCTTGAGTGCCCTCGAAGACTTGGATGACCGCTATATCTCCCGATATTTCCAGCACCTGACCGGTTCGGCGAGCACCATCGGGCATCTTGATGGAGACCATCTCGTTGTATGCAACACCGTGCACGTTGTTCACGAACAACAGTGGCCCGGTGACGTACGAGATGGTTCGATAGTCAGTGGAAACCAGTGGCAATCTGGTCTCGACCTTTTGTATTGTGGTCTCGATCCCCAATTCAGTACACCTCGATTCCGGCGATTTCTTCGGCTAACTGTTCAGCATAACCAGGTAAGTTCTCGATGGCTTCATCGTGAGGCGTGGTCTTCATCCCCGCAATTCGATCGCGGATTGGTGTTTCCAGAAGCTGACGTAGAGACACTCCTCTGTTGAGAGCCGCAACGGCAGAATCATAGAATGCCAAGATGACCTTGAGCATCACATACGCCTTCATCGGGGGACAGTAGGCATCTATGTCATCGAAGGCGAACTGTTGGAGGAAGTCCTCACGCAGCATTCTCGCAACTTCAAGGATCACCTTCTCTGATTCAGGCAAGGCGTCCGGGCCGACGAGCTGTACGATCTCCTGCAACTCGGTCTCTTTCTGCAGTATGAACATCGCTCGATCTCGTAGATCCTGCCAATCTGGCGCCACATTCTCTTCATACCAGCTGCGGATCTGGCTGCCGTAAAGAGTGTATGACTTGGTCCACGAGATAGCCGGGAAGTGTCTCCTGTGCGCCAGCGACGTGTCCAGAGCCCAGAATGCTCCCGTGACTCGGAGCGAGTTCTGTGTCATCGGCTCAGACATGTCTCCACCTGCAGGCGACACAGCTCCAACCATCGTGACCGAGCCTACTCGTTCGTCAGACCCAAGGGTCTGGACTCTTCCGGATCGCTCATAGAACGAGGCCAGTCGTGTAGCAAGGTAGGCAGGGTACCCCTCCTCACCCGGCATCTCCTCTAGTCTACCGGAGACCTCGCGGAGCGCCTCTCCCCATCTTGAGGTGGAGTCTGCCATCATTGCAACGTTGTACCCCATGTCGCGATAGAACTCCGAAAGGGTGGCTCCCACGTAGATCGATGCCTCGCGAGCCGCCACGGGCATATTCGATGTATTGGCTACAAGCACCGTTCTTTCCATCAGAGGTGCACCCGTTCCCGGATCCTCAAGCTCTGGAAACTCAGTAAGGACTTCTGTCATCTCATTTCCGCGTTCACCGCAGCCGACATATACAATGATGTCGACCGCTGCCCACTTGGCGAGAGACTGCTGCGTGACCGTCTTTCCGGTGCCGAAGCCCCCTGGGATGATCGCATTCCCACCCAGTGCGACTGGAAAGAACGTATCGAGTATCCGCATTCCTGTGGTGAAAGGATGTGTGGGGTCTAGCTTGCGAACATACGGGCGTCCTTGTCGAACCGGCCACCACTGGCTCATCTTGATCTCCGAGCCATCTTCGAGTTTGGCCATGATCTGGTCGACTGTGTACGAGCCCTCTGCCGCCACCATCGCGACTATGCCGGAAACTCCAGGCGGCACCATGACCTTGTGGATGATCGTCTCCCCTTCGGGAATCGTGCCGACTACATCCCCGGGTCCAGCCGACTGCCCGACCTGGATCACCGGCGTAAAGTCCCACAAACGCTCGTGGTCCAAGGCAGCCGCCACTGTTCCTCTCTCGATGAAGTCGCCCGATTGCTCGGCGATAAGCGGCAATGGTCGCTGGACTCCATCATAAATGGAGGACAGGAGTCCAGGGCCCAGCTCGATCATCAGAGGTCCTTCAGTGGACTCTGCGATGTCTCCGACCGTCAAGCCAGAGGTGTCCTCGTATACCTGGATAGTGGCAAGGTCCCCTTCCAGGCGGATTACCTCGCCCATCAACCCTTCTCGGCCGACTCGGACGATGTCATACATCCTCGCGCCGCGCATGCCTTGCGCGACGACGACCGGTCCTGTGATCTTCAATATCGTTCCGACTATCATCAGCCTCGCCTCAAAGTAATGTCGAATCCAATAGCTCTGCGTATCAGTCGAGCCAGATAGGCTCTATGGTCGTCTCCGACCTCTAGCATCTCTTTGATCGGCAAAGATATTACTATCGGCCGATAGATCGAATCGATCCGACGCTGTGTTCGCTCGTCGATCCCCGCCATCAAACGTTCATTGACTGCGATTATGCCGCTATCTTCGGCGTCGATAAGACTGTTGAGGTGTACTCGTGTCATCTCTGCCGAATCGACTACAACGGTGTCAACACCGGAGAGCCTGAACCCGTCTGCTGTGCTCGTATCTGTGAGCACGATCAGCTTATACAAGTATCAGCTCCTTTCTGATCCGGTCGAGCGGCATGCCGACTTCCTTGCCCTTGACGATGATCCGGATATTGGTGACCTCATTCTGTTTGGCCCAGAGGTAGGCTATCCCTACGCCGACCCCCAGCGGGTCACCTCGGCCCAAGCTGACCACTTGACGCACCAGGGCTTGCTCCAGAGCTCGTTCGAATATGGAGATACTGTTCTGTTCCAAGTAAGTCATTACCACCTCGTCGAGGAGTCTGCCGTACGAGACCTTCTTGAGTTCGTTCAGTATCTCGTCTACATCGGACTTGGCGACCAAGCTCAGGTATAGGTCAAGATCGATCTCAGCACCGCCAGGCAGGAAATACGACTCCGCATCACCAGCAGCGACGTCGGCCTGTAGCTGCCTGAGGGCCATAACCAAGTTGCCAACATCCAGCTGTACCCCCAGAATCCGCCTTCCGATCTTGACATTCGTGCGTCGGCGGCTCAGGCGATCCGTCGCCCATCGGGCATAATGTTGGTCAAGAGCGAGCTCCATTGGGAGCAGCTCGCCGGAGGCGATATAGTGAGAGAACCCGTCCCGCAACGGCCCCGCAAAGGGCAGCCTCCAGGTTGCAACGGTATCAACGATAGCCTTTACGTCCTCGAGTTGAGCCAGAGCCCCAATGTCATGGGAGCTCAGCGTGCCTACTGGCAGAACGCCTCCGCCGAGATCATCCGATTCCAGCCTGAAATGCTTGGCTCTCAACAACGACTTCAGATTGAATACATCCCAACGGCCCAATAGTGTCGAAAGGATGTATTCTGCCTCTTCGTTGGCAAAGCTCAGGACCTTTTGATAAGTCCTCACCATGTTGCTTCTCAGGGCAATGTCTACGTTCGCGGCGCTTAGTCCCCGGATCAAAGCTTCATTGATGTCGGACTCATATTCAGTCGCTGATAATTGTTGAATGATTTCGCGAGTGTTCGCGGCACCCAACAATTGCTCGAAGAATGTCGGTGCGAGGAGGCGGGAGCGCATTCCCCGCACCCTCGCGTTAGCATACCCGTAGTCCTTGCCAGAAACCGGCTGAAATGCCCTCTTTTCCGTTGCCATCTTGGTCATGAGAACAAGATCTCCGCGATATCGGCTTTGACAAGAGGCACCGCCTTGTCCAGTCTGTCCTCCAGAGTATTGCGCCTCATTATTCGACCATCCGAATAGCTGACCACCACTCCGCCCATGGTCGAAATCTCTGCCCTGACCTCGCCCTCCACTTTCAACTCGGCCAGTGCTTGTACGGCAAGGGATGTATCAGCAGGGTCGACCAGCACGACCGGGACCCCGTCGAGGGCAGCCAGAGCTTCATCCAGGAGTGACCTGAACAGGGCAGGATAATCCTGCGATTGCCTGACAGTGGCCAACTTGACACGCGCGGCGTCGAATACATCTCCGACGGCCTCCTCTTTGGCTGATGCCAATCGCTTCTGTACCTCAAGTCTTGCGGCATTGAGTTTACGGGCCGCATCATCCCGGCCTGCACTTTGCGCCACTGCAACACAGCTGGAACAAATAGTGTTCCCGGCTTCAGTGGCTTCTTCTGTGATCGAAGCGGCCTGACATCGAGCCGCTTCGAGCAGCGCCTCGCAATCGCTGTCAGCTTGTTCATCCAACGCTCGAAAGATGTCTTCCAAGGCCATTGATCGACAACCTCACTTCGCTACATCGTGTCTGTGAAATCTGCGCCTAGCCCCCAGGCGGCGGAGTCACAGGCATCCCTATGATCATGATCGACGCAACGAAACCAAGTAGCACTATGATCTCGGGGAGTGCTTGCAACACCACGATCCACACCGCCGCTTCAGGTCGTTCGGCCAAAGTCCCGGCACCGGCGGCACCGATCTTGGACTGGGCGTAACCCGCTGCCAGAGCAGAGGCGCTCATGGTTACCGCCGCACCGATGGCTTTCGCGATATAAGCCGATGCCTCGCCACCCAGCTCCTCGCTGGCGGCGAAAGCCATCGTCGGGAGTGCCATCACCACGAGAAACGTGAGGACCGCGATCCTCTTTGACAGTCGACTCTTGATCATGTGCTCTTTCCTCCTACCTTTGTGAACGGACTGTACGGCTGCTTTCCTGTTTCGTAAAACTTGCCGAAGAACTCGAGCAAGTTAAGACGCAAGGCATGGATCATCGGACTGAACGAGGCCATCACGATATGCAGGGCATGTAACAAAACTCCCATCAATATCCCCGCGATTGGGTGGCCCATGGCGCCCATGAGGCTGTTTATTGCATTCGCAAACATCGCACCGGCCAGACCCACAGCCATGATTCTTATGTAGCTGGCCATGTGGGCGACTGATTCAAGCATCTCCACAGCCCCCATGACCCCCCCGCCACGTAATGCGTAATACATGCCAGCAAGCGAAACGACTCCGACGCCGATCTGCACCCACATCTGACCGGTCTGTCCTATGGTGTCTGTGATAATCGTGAGCTGACCCAGCCCGACAATCACTAGCACTCCCAGTATGGTGACTAGAAGTCCACCTTTTTCCTGAAGGTGCTTCGTGTGTTTGGTCTTTATGGAATTGACCACTCCTACGATCAACCCCAGCAACACATGCACTACACCTGCAAGAAGTGCGATCCACATGTACGCCATGATGTGTTCGGGACGATAAAATACCGGTACGGTTCCAAACCATTCGTAGATCTTCTGACCAGTCTCGGCATAGTGGGCCTTGTTATAGTCCAACCAGCCCAGGAGTT
The DNA here is from genome assembly GCA_002293965.1 of Actinobacteria bacterium UBA912. Lineage (GTDB taxonomy): Bacteria > Actinomycetota > Coriobacteriia > Anaerosomatales > UBA912 > UBA912. The sequence continues at coordinate 10,419 of DBEG01000046.1, forward strand.
TTGGGGCATTGCCGAAGCCCTCCCCATATGCCAGCCCGAATACAATGACCATGGTCGCAGCAGGTCCGAGGATCGTGGTGGCCACCTGGATCAATTCAACTTCCCGGAACTTGAACCTGAGCCAGACGATTACCGCCAACATCACTGCCCCATAGCCGAAGTCCCCAACGATCATTCCGTAGAACAATGGAAAGAAGATGAACAGCATCCAAGTCGGATCCACAGTGCCGTACTTCGGCACACCCCTCACATTCATCAACATCGAATAGGGTGCCACCCGCTTCGGATTCTTGACTGCTACAGGTGTCTCAGCGTACATGTCCTCTTTGATTTCCGTCTTGGAGACGACGACCTCCGCGCCCCACCTCTTCAGGATTTCACGACTCAGCTCTTCGAAATCGGCAAGCGGCGTCCAGCCACTGATGACGAAGGTGTAGTCGGTACATCCGAACTTCGGAATCACGCCAACCTCGTCGATCTTGTCCGTGAGTACATCTCGAATGGCCAGTAGCCGCAATTCCCATTTGATGGACATACTCTCGAGCTCGGCGGTGATCTTCTTCAGATTCTCAGGGAGCTCCTTACGCTTTGCTTTCAACTCATCGTAGGCCACATCGAACGGTAGATCCTGGAACTCTCCCGGAAGGCGTATCTGATTGACATTCTCGACCGCCAAGAACTTGTGTACAGGATCCGAATACGCCCTGCTGAAAACCATGATTGCAGCAGTGGTTTCTTCATCAACATCGGTTGAAACTATTTCGCACTGCTTATGTGTGATCTTGTCGAGCTCGGCCTTGAGTTGCTCCAGGGCCCCCTTATATCTTCTTTCGATGAGTAGCGCGACGGACTCGTAGGCCCCGGTCGTGACGATCTGTTTGGCCAAAGGCTGGATCTTCTGAAGTATCGGCTCATAGCGACCTAGCTGCGCGATCTCGCTTTCGATGGCTGCTTGGCTCGCTGCCAACTTCGCGGTCCTGTCTTCGACTTCCGAAACCACTTCTGTGATCTCCATCGAGAGCTGAGCCGTGTCGAGGCAGTACAGGCGTTTGTATTCGAGTAGCCGTAGGTCAGCGTCCTTAGGGGTCTTATCTTGGTGCAAGACGCCAAGTATCGAGCGTATCCTGATCAACAGCTCTTCCATGCGGTCTTGGTCGGTTTTCTGATCCTGGACCAACTCCATGCGCTCCAGCGGAACCGCTCCAGACTGGATCTTTGCAGACAGGTCCTCGATATGGAGCGACCCGTCTTCGTGCAGCATGCTGACCACGTCGTTGAAAAGCCCCTTGGGACCTATGATCTCGACCTTTGTCATGGGGACTAACATCTACCACACACCTCCCACAGCTCGAACCAGCAAAGGGCGATCTAAGCCCGAGTAACCACGTCGACCACGACTGACACGGCCTCCCCCTGGTGTTCTGCCGCCCTAGCCTTCAGTGAGTCGACTTCCACCTCAGCATCGTGCATCAGCTTTTCGATCTGGAGATTCAGCTCACTGAGACCGGATGCCTTTTCTCCCTCGGCTAGACGTCGGCCCTCTTCTTCGGCGACTCTCTTGACCTCGACGGCCTTTCTACGAGCCTCAGCGACGATCTCCTCTGCCTGCTGTCTCGTCGCTAGAACCCTGCCGGAGATCTCTAGTTCCTTCTCCTTGATCAAGTGCAACGGGGAACTCATGTCGATCTCCCTCTTCCCCGAGGTAAGATTGACGCCTGCAACCACTTCATCTCCCACGCTGCATGCCCCCGTCCTGTCTAGAAACCGGTCAATGCTTCAAACATCCATACTCTGACCACTTCAGAGGTATTGTTCGACGCAAGGATTCGGGTTCCTACCAGAAATTTCCAAGAACCGCCCCCGCGGTCAAAAAAGGAAGTCTTACGTGATACGCCGAGGAAGTCGCATCCCGAAAGAGCAAGCCAGCTCGTAGTTTATGCTCCCCGCGGCTTCCGCCAGCTCCCCCATCTCGATCTCCTCGGCTCCCTGCCTCCCGACAAGCACCACTTCGTCCCCGACTTCGGCGCTGTTTCCCCTGGACAGGACTACCATGAGTTGGTCCATGCACACCCGCCCCACCTGCTGACATCGCTTTCCGCCGATCAACACCTCCATGGTGTTGGAGGCAGCCCGATGCACGCCATCGGCGTACCCCAAGGGCAGTGTGACGAGGTTCGAGGGCTCGGCTGCCCGCCAGGTCAGGCCGTAACTGACCCCGTCCCCGATATTGATCCTCTTCTTCAACGTGATCCTCGCCTTGACTGACATGGCCGGCGTGAGATCGACGACCTCCCTTGTGGTCCCGCAAGGGTGCATCCCGTACATCGCGAGCCCGCAGCGGACCATCGAAAGATGGGTCCTCGGGCTCAGGATAGTGGCGGGACTGTTCGCAGCATGGACGATCCCAGGATCCACACCTTCGCTGCGGATGCCGACGACCGCCTCTTCGAAGCGATCGACCTGCCGGGCGAAATCCCAGTCCCCAGGCACATCGGCGGTGGCGAAGTGAGTGAACACTCCCTCGAGCCTCAGTCCAGGCAGACTAGCCATCTCCCGAGCGAAAAGCGGAGCCTCATCGTGCCTGACGCCGATCCGGTTCATCCCGGTATCGACCTTCAGGTGACACAGAGCCTCAAGCCCTCTGGCATCCGCGATCCTCGCCAAGCTCGATGCGAACTCGAATGTCGTCACGGCAGGGATGATCGCGTGCTGGAGTAGCTCATCGATTGCCGATCGAGGCGGCTCGGACAGCAACTGGATGGGCGAGTGGACGCCGGCTGCCCTAAGAGCGATGGCCTCCTCGGCGGTAGCCACGCCGATGCGGTCGGCACCTGCCGAAAGGGCGGTCCTAGTCACCACCTCGGCTCCATGTCCGTACGCGTCGGCTTTCACGACGGCCATGAACCCGACGCCGGGTGCCAGCAGGGCTTTCAGCGCCCTGATGTTCCGAGAGATCGCCGAAAGGTCGACCTCTACCCAAGCATCGCGCAGATGCATCGGTGGGTCACTCCTGGTCCAACAGCGACCGAACGATGTCGGACTTGCTGACGACACCGATAAGTTTCTCGCCGTCCATGACCGGGAGTCGGCTCACGTCCTTCTCGACCAGCAAGGTAGCTGCGTCCTCTAGGGTCGCGCTGGCCTGCACGGTGACGGGATCAGCCGTCATTACCGCGCGCACGTCGGCGGCGACCGCCTTCTTGAGCTCGCTTTCGAAGCGCGCCGTTGCCCCGGGGTACATGATGAACCCGTCAAGCAGGTGCAGGTAGGTCGGGAACTCGAGCTTGACGTCTTGCATGATCAAGTCGCCCTCGGTGACTATGCCTACCAGCTTGCCGTCCTCGATCACCGGCAAAGAGCCGATCTTGTTATCCACCATCAGCCTGGCTGCTTCGGTCACCGAAGCCTCCGGTCCGACCGTAAGAGGATCCACTGACATGACATCCTTCACTGTGCGTTCTGACATCCGTCACTTCCTTTCGCCATCAATCCCTCATCCCATTCTATGTCAGCGCGCCATCATCCGCTGTGTATTCGCCGAGAAGATATCTGAAAGCTTCCGGTAAGAAGTCCGGGATATCCTCTGCTATGACGCATCTGTTTGTCATCTTGGCAGCCGCGCTCTCTGCAGCGAAACCATGCGCGAAGGCTCCAAGGGCGCCCGCCTCTAAAGGCGACAGGCCCTGCGCCAAGAAGGTCCCGATGATCCCGGCGAGGACATCACCCGTACCCGCCGTGGCTAGCTCGACACCTCCAGGGAGGTTGAGCACCAGTCTGTCCTCGGCAGCGATCAGGGTTCTCGCGCCCTTGAGCACGCAACATAGGTGCGGTCCGGCAAGCCGCGTCGCTTGACCCACTCGATCCGACTGCACCTCCTCGGGCGTGACGCCGAGAACCCGGGCGAGCTCGCCCGCATGCGGAGTGATGATCGTGGGCGCCTTCCGGTTCTCGGGCAGATGGGGCGCACCCACCACGGCGTTGATGCCGTCGGCGTCAAGAACGACCGGTGCATCCAGCGTCTCGAGTAGCTCCCTGATCAGCGCCGTTGCGCCTGGCTCCCGGGTCATACCCGGGCCGATCACCACGGCGTCGAAGTCGCAAGCCATGCCCGCGATCACAGCCGATGCACCTGCCGAGAACACCTGGGGTGCTTCCTCCTCGGCGGGTATGACCACCACCGAGGGCAGGCGGGTCTGGACGATCGGGGCGATCGAATGCGGGACGACCAGGGAGACGTAGCCCGCACCGCTTCTTTGCGAGCCCATCGCAGCGAGAATCGCCGCGCCCGGATAGGCGCCCGAGCCGGCGACGATCAGGACCCGGCCGCGGCTCTTCTTGTGGGTGGCTGGCCCGAAGTGCGGCAACAAGGCGCAATACTCCTCGCGGTCCCAAAGCTCGAGACCGCCGAGGGAGCCAGCGCCTGCGCCCGACACACCGATGTCGCGAACCGCCACCTCGCCGCTGAGTTCGGCGCCGGGGTAGAGCATCGACCCGACTTTCGGCGCGATAACAGCGACCGTGACGTCGGCTTTGACGGCGGGAGTGGCCGCCTGTCCGGTGTCGGCGTCGACGCCCGATGGGATGTCGACAGAGATCACGAGCGCGTCATGGCTGTTGATCGCTGCGATCCAGGCGTCGTAAGGTGATGCAATCGGTCCAACCCGGAATCCGATTCCGAAGATCGAATCGATGACCACGGAGCACCCATCGAGGATGCCATCTGGGAACTCCCCGGGGGCGACGACCCATCGCACCCCACTCTCGACCGCGGCAAGTGTCGCATCGCCAGCAATCCCTCCGACGCGGCCGGGCTCGCTCGCTGTGACGACCACGACCTCGCGCCCGGCTTCGTGCAGCAACCGCGATGCGACCCAACCATCCCCGCCGTTGTTGCCCGCGCCGCAGAACACCACGATCGACCCGGCGACTGACCTAGCCAGCACCTCGGCAGCCACAGCCTGACCGGCCCGCTCCATCAGCTCGGCGAGTCCGATTCCCAGCGACTCTACCGCCCACCCTTCGGCGGCCGTGACTCCCTTGCGTGTCAGCGCGAGACGCACCCGTCGTCCTCTCCACTATGGAGTCGCGGCCTAACGCTCAGGCCCAGACTCCTGTGATGCTCCCTCTACCGATGTTTCTTCCCCTTCATCGCCCTGCTGCAACTCGTCAAGCAGACTTCTCGCGTCCTTGAAGGAGGCCGCGAATCGGGCTTCGGCGCTCTCAGGCTCGGCCGGAGGCTTGGGGCGGTTCGCGGCCGTGATCGCCACTGCCGAGGCGACCGCCGTCTGATGCGTGAAAGACAGCGAGAGGTGGAGCTCCACTACCCCGGCTTGTTCGGCTACTTCGGCAGCTCTGCCGTGCAGGACCGGCCGAGGACGTCCGCCGCCGTCCCTAAGCACCTCGACATCGACGAAGCGCATGCCGGAAAATCCGGTGCCGATCGCCTTGAGCACCGCCTCCTTGGCGGCGAAGCGCATCGCGTAGTGCACCTCCGGACGGTTGCGCTTCTCGCAGTAGTCGCGCTCCTGCTGGGAGAAGATGCGAGTCTTCATCTTTGGGTGACGCTGAAGCGCGAGCCGCATGCGTTCGATCTCCACGATGTCGACGCCCAGACCGCGGATCACCGAATCGCTGTCAGCAATCGCCTCATCGCTAGCCTGAGGATTCTCGTCCATCGTCACTCGACCGTGACGGACTTGGCGAGGTTACGGGGCTGATCGACATCGCAGCCGCGCAGCTTGGCGATCCTGTATGACAGAAGCTGCAAAGGGATCGTCGCCGGAATTGCCGAAAGCGCCTCGGAGGTCGTCGGCACCTTCAAGACATGCTCGGCATGGCGCGCGATCTGGTCGTCCCCATGGGTCGCAACCACGATGACGTCGGCACCTCTCGCCCTGACCTCCTCGATGTTGCTGACAACCTTCTCGTAAGTCTCACTCTGCGTAGCCACCACGACCACTGGCAGCTCCTTGCAGATGAGTGCGATCGGACCGTGCTTCATCTCACCGGCAGCGTAGGCCTCGGCGTGTATGTAGCTGATCTCCTTGAGCTTGAGCGCACCCTCCATCGCCACTGCGACACCTACCCCCCTGCCCAGGAACAGGGCGGAGCTGACGTCGGTATAAGAAGCCGCGCACTCTTCGACTTCGTCGGCATCGCCGAGGATAGCCTCGACGATCTCGGGCATGTTGGAGAGCTCTGCCCACAGGGATTCGATGCGCTCCTGGGGCAGAGAGCCCTTGATTTGTGCGAGTTTAAGGGCCAGGACCGTCAGGGCTGCGATCTGCGCCGTGAAGGTCTTGGTCGCAGCCACGCCGATCTCGGGGCCAGCGTGGGTGTAGAGGATCCCGTCGGCCTCGCGCGTGATCCTTGAGCCCACGACGTTTGTGATGGCGATTACCTTCGCGCCCCTTTCACGAGCTTCACGGACTCCCGCGAGCGTATCGGCAGTCTCGCCGGACTGGGTGATCGCCACGACGAGTGTCTGATCGTCCACGATCGGATCGCCGTATCGGAACTCGCTGGAGACCTGCACTTCGACGGAGATGCGTGCCCACTTCTCAATGAGTGTCTTCGCCACCATCCCAGCGTGATAGCTGGTGCCACAAGCAAGGATGACTATCCTATCGATGGCTACAATCTGCTCGACTGTCATATTCAACTCCGAGAGCTGAATCTTGCCATCGCGCATGCGCCCACTGAGCGTCGCGCGTATCGCTTTAGGCTGCTCGTAGATCTCCTTGAGCATGAAGTCCTCGAAGCCGCCCTTCTCGGCGGCCTCCAGATCCCACTCGACATGTAGCATCTCGGGCTCGATGACTTTGCCATCAGCGTCTGTCACGACAACCACGTCCTTGGTTACCGTGGCTACCTGTCCGTCGGAGAGTGCCACGACGTCCCTGGTGTACGCCAGCAGGACGCAGATGTCGCTGGCTACGATGTTCTCGTCCTCGCCCAAACCAATCACGAGCGGTGAGTCTTTGCGAGCGGCAACTATCGTGTCGGGCGCGTCCAGGTGTACGACTCCGAGCGCGTATGCGCCGTGCAATCGCGCGATGGTCCTGCGGACGGCCTTAGCCAGATCGCCATCGAAGTA
>DBEG01000162.1 GCA_002293965.1 Actinobacteria bacterium UBA912
ATCGCCTACATCAACCACGATATCGACGATGCGATTCGGGGGGACGTCATCGATGAGGGCGATCTACCCGCACACCTCACTCAGGTGCTCGGGTATAGGCATGACACGAGGATCACCACGATGGTCAATGCCCTGATGCATGCAAGCGATGGTGCGTCTGAGATCACGATGACACCTGCCATCTGGGACGCGATGCTCGAGCTGAGACAGTTGTTGTTCGACAACGTTTACTTTTCGAGCAAAGCCAAGGTCGAGGAGCCCAAGGCCCACGGCGTCGTGAAGTCGCTGTTTAGACACTACATCCAAAACCCGGACTCACTACCCGCCGAACACCGTCCAGTCAATCCTGACGAGCTTCCCCAGGCAGTGGTCGACTACGTCTCCGGGATGACCGATCGTTTCGCTTTACGCCAATTCGAGACGATATTCATGCCGCGAAGTTGGATGTTCTGATCCCTCGGATCCGAACGGTGTTGCCCAAGTGTTGATGTTCCAATAGAATCACTCCCAATGTAACCTGAGTCGTTGTTGGGGAAGGAGATCCATCTAAATGGCGGATTGGATTGGTTGGTTAGCGCCCGCTGCCGCACTTTTCGGAATAGCGGTAGCCCTGTTTCTCGCATCATGGGTCCTTAAGCAGGATCCAGGTAACGAGAAGATGCAGGAGATCTCCAAGGCGACACAAGAGGGTGCCCTTGCCTTCCTTCTGAGGGAGTACAGGGTCCTTGCGATTTTCGCCGCTGTCGTAGCAATCATCATAGTAATCGTACCTGCGATGCCGCCTCTCACGGCTCTGGCGTTTCTTACCGGAGCTTTTCTTTCAGCGGCTGCCGGGTATATCGGCATGTATGTGGCGACTCGCGCCAATTGCAGGACCGCTCAGGCTGCCACGATAGGCGTTCACAAGGCATTGCAGGTTGCCTTCCGTTCCGGCCTGACGATGGGTCTGACCGTCGCATCCTTCGGTCTTGGTGGCGTCAGCCTCTGGATCCTCTTCCTGATCGTCGGCGGATCTGAGCCTCAGCCCGAGGTCGTCAACGGATTCGCGATGGGCGCTAGCTCGATCGCGCTCTTCGCACGTGTCGGAGGCGGCATCTACACCAAGGCCGCTGACGTCGGTGCCGACCTGGTCGGCAAAGTGGAAGCTGGCATCCCTGAGGACGATCCACGTAACCCCGCCGTCATCGCCGACAACGTCGGTGATAACGTCGGTGACGTCGCTGGCATGGGAGCTGACCTGTTTGAATCGTTCGTCGGTTCGATCATCGCCCCTGTCGTCCTTGCCATTTCTCTGTGGGGCATCACATACGGTTTCACATCGATCGATTTCATGTATGGTGCACTGGTGCCGATCCTCATCGCAGCTTTCGGTATCGTCACCTCGGTGATCGGACTTTTCGCCGTGCGCGTCAAAGAAGGCTCGAATCTCCACGGTGCGCTCAATATGGGCACATACGTCGCGGCCACCCTTCAGGTCGGAGTCATGGGTTACCTGTTCTGGCACTGGTCCACTCGTGAGGGCTCTGATCCTGCGCGCTTCTGGTTCTTCGGTGCCGTACTGGCAGGTTTGGTTGCCGGAATCACCATCGGCAAGATCACCGAGTACTTCTGCTCCGATCACTATGCTCCCACGAAGGGTATCGCTAAGGCATCGGAGACAGGGACCGCCACCAACATCATCTCGGGTCTCGGCACGGGTATGATGTCGACAGCCGCGCCCATCCTGGTTGTCTCGGCAGCGATTCTCATCTCGTTCGTCGCCGGAAACGCTGCTTACCCAGGCGCCGAAGTAGCTGGTGTGACTGTGGGAGGCGGCATCTACGGTATCGGTCTTGCCGCGCTGGGCATGCTGTCCATCATCGCCATCACCGTCGGCGTGGACGCCTACGGCCCTGTCGCTGACAATGCTGGCGGAATCGCGGAGATGGCCAAGATGGGTGCACCCATCCGCAAGATCACCGACGGCTTGGACAGCGTCGGCAACACGACAGCCGCCATCGCAAAAGGCTTCGCGATCGGCTCCGCAGGACTCACCGCGCTCGCGTTGTTCGTTGCTTTCCGCACGCAGCTAGCGGCTGGTGGCGTCGACTTGAACATGGGCCTCGATAACCCGTACGTTATCGTCGGTCTCTTCATCGGCGGCATGCTGCCGTTCCTCTTCGGCGCTTTGACCATGGGTGCTGTCGGACGCGCGGCCTTCTCCATGATCGCGGAGGTGCGTCGTCAGTTCCGTGAGATACCCGGCATCATGGAGGGAACCGGTCGTCCGGACTACGCAGCATGCGTGGACATATCGACCAAGGCATCCTTGCGTGAGATGGTAGTGCCCGGTGTCATCGCCGTAGCTGCACCACTTGTCGTCGGCGCCATCAGTGTTGACATGCTGACCGGCCTACTAGCTGGTTCGTTGGTTACAGGGTTCCTGCTCGCCATCTTCATGGCCAATGCCGGTGGAGCGTGGGACAACGCCAAGAAGTACATCGAGGGTGGTCAGCATGGCGGCAAGGGCTCTGAGGCCCATAAAGCTGCTGTGGTGGGAGATACCGTTGGTGACCCGTTCAAGGACACCAGTGGACCATCCATGAACATCCTCATCAAGCTCATGGCGATCGTCAGCCTGGTATTCGTACCACTCTTCATCTCTATGGGCGGCGGCATCCTGCAGTAATCTTTTGCAGGCGTAAGGCACATTCTATTGAGTTCGAAGGGCTCCCGGTTGCATCTAGCGGCCGGGAGTCCTAGATTGTGTAGGGGCACACGTTTACCGCTGGGCTTCGCCGACGGGTGTGGCGAGGCTCTTCAGCAAAGGAGATCACCCAGTGGGTCGCATATCCGACGAAGACATTGCGACGGTCCGGGACGCCACCGATGTGGTGAGCCTCATCTCCGAATCGGTCGTCCTGAAGCGCAAAGGCCGACTCTTCTGGGGAAATTGTCCCTTCCATTCCGAGAAGACCCCGTCATTCAAGGTGGATCAAACCACAGGGTTATGGCACTGCTTCGGTTGCGGAGCCGGGGGAGATGTTTTCGGCTTCGTGATTCGCAGGGATACCCTGGAGTTCCCAGAAGCAGTCAGATTCCTTGCAGAGCGCGCCAATATCACTCTCAAAGAGAGCGACGGCGGATACTCAAAGGGTCCTCGTGACCGGGTCATTGCGGCCAACACTGGGGCCACAGCCTTCTACCATCAAACCCTACTTACCTCAGCTGAGGGTGATGCCGCCGCCGCGAGGAAGTATCTGGCTAGCCGAGGCTTCGGCATAGAGGTCGCCAAGCAGTTCGAGATCGGCTGGGCTGCCGGTCGTACTTCTTTGCGAGACCATCTTCGCGCGCAGGGATTTACCCATGATGAATTGATTCTGGCCAACCTCGCTGTCCGATCCGATGGCGGCTCAGTCAGAGACCGTTTCTGGCAAAGGTTGATCTTCCCGATCCGCGACGTAGCCGGAAAGGTCGTGGCTTTCGGGGCCAGAACCTTAGGCGACGATCATCCGAAGTATGTGAACACAGGGGAGACGCCAGCGTTTCACAAATCGCGTCATCTTTATGGCATTGATAAGGCCAAGAGTCCGATGGTACAAGCAGACACAGCCATCATTGTGGAAGGATATACCGATGTTATCGCTATGCATGCAGCCGGTCTGACCAATGCAGTTGCTACCCTGGGTACTGCTCTTACTCAACAGCACATCAAACTGATATCCCGGTTTTCCAGCAAGATCGTCTTTCTCTTCGATGCCGACGAGGCCGGACTTAGAGCCGCCGAGAAGGCTATGGAGTTCATTCATTTGACCACAACTCCCGAGGATGGACGCCAGCCGGTGCAATTCGGTGTTGCGACGGTTCCCGAGGGGAAGGACCCAGCCGATTATGTTACCGCAGCTGGTTCCGATGCGATGCGGGTGCTTGTCGCGGAGGCATCACCGTTGATTCAATTCGTCATAGACCGCCGCCTTGCCTCCAATGACACGTCTACGCCTACGGGTAGGTCTGCAGCCCTTGCGGAGATCGCTTCAGTGTTGGCTATGATCAAAGGGTCGCTACTGGCGCAGGATTACATGATGTACGTTGCGGATAGACTCCAGACGAAGTATGTCACCGTTGAGAGCGCTGTCAGTCGAGCTGAGCCAACATATCGGACTCCAGTCCGCACCCTTGATGAACATGCAGAAGTCATTCACCCGATCGAATCCGCACCTCTTGGTATCCAGACATTGGCGGAGCAAGAACTGGTCGGACTTCTCATCCGTCTGCCTGAACTACGCCACCGCACGCGAGATACCCTGGGGGACCTTCGGATCATCGACTCGCGGGCAGCAGCATTAATTGATATAATCCTTGATTCTGGAGATGAGAGTTCCCAAGACCTTGCCATGAGGTTATCGGCCGTAGACCCGAAGCTAACGGCATTCGCCGCGGCAGCGATTGTGATGTCAGAAATCCCCGAGAACCCTGAGTTCGCTCATGAGCAGCTGCTGACTCGGCTCAAGGAATTCGATCTCGAGCGTCAAATTCTTGAAATGCAGGCAAAGATGCGAACCTTGGATCCTCTAAAGCACAGACAGGTAATTGACGATTTGTTCGTAGAGATCACTGAGCTACAGAAGGAACACGAGAGACTACGCACCGAAGAGTATCTGGAATCCGACAGGAAAGAATGAGGCCCGAGTGACCGAATCAAAGAAATCCGGCAAAACAAGAGGGAATCCGACCGACCTTGCTACACCACCGGCCCCAAAACCGAAGAAGTCGGTTAAGAGCACTCTCAAAAAGGGCGATTCGTCGTCGGATAGCGACCTACTATCCCGGCCTGAGGTAGCCGCCCTCGCCAAAGCGGGAAGGGCAAAGGGTAGCCTTGAGCCGGATCTGATCATAGATAAGTTGGGCGATCTGGACCTCAGTCCTGAGCAGCAGGACCAAGTTTACGCACACTTCATCGCGCTCGGTATCGATGTCGGCGAAGACTCACCGGACGTCGTTGTCGATGGCGTTCATCTTCACGATGACGATTCCGGCGACGATGATCTCTCCATCGAAGACAAGGAGCATATCAGCATCCCCGTACCTAAGCCCATAAAGGCCGGGAAAGGCAAGGCGAAGCGCCGATCGGACAATGCGCCCCTGCCCCCAGTGACAGGCGACCCGGTCAGGATGTACCTGAAAGAGATCGGGAAGGTTCCGTTGCTCACTGCAGCTCAGGAGATCGATCTCGCCATGAAGATCGAGGCAGGTCTTGAGGCTACAGCTAATCTTGATGCTGCTGAAGAGGCGGGTACGGACCTCAACCGAGCCGAAGTCAGGCGTCTGCGCCGTATAGAACAGGTGGGTATCAACGCCAAGCAACAACTCGTTGAGGCCAATCTCCGCCTGGTTGTCTCGATTGCAAAGCGATATGTCGGCAGGGGAATGCTCTTCCTCGATCTCATCCAAGAGGGAAACCTGGGACTCATACGCGCCGTTGAGAAGTTCGACTATACCAAGGGCTTCAAGTTCTCAACCTACGCTACTTGGTGGATACGTCAGGCCATCACCAGGGCGATAGCAGACCAGGCCCGGACGATTCGGATTCCTGTGCACATGGTCGAGACCATCAACAAGTTGATTCGTGTTCAAAGGGGGCTCTTGCAAGAGCTCGAGCGCGAGCCCACGCCTGAGGAGATCGGCGTACAGATGGACATGCCGCCTGAGCGTGTCAGGGAGATACTGAAGATCAGTCAGGAGCCGGTCTCGCTAGAGACACCCATCGGTGAGGAGCAGGACAGTCAGCTGGGTGACTTCGTAGAAGACAGAGAAGCCGTCGTCCCTCCTGATGCGGCTAGCTTCACGATGCTCCAAGAGCAGCTGTCACGAGTGCTTGATGGCCTATCGGAACGTGAGCGGAAAGTCATTGAGCTGCGCTTCGGATTGCTTGACGGACACCCTCGCACGCTGGAGGAGGTAGGCCGAGAGTTCAGCGTCACCAGAGAGCGCATCAGACAGATCGAATCGAAGACACTGTGCAAACTCCGGCACCCAAGCAGATCGAACAAGCTAAAAGACTACCTGGAGTAAGAGTCAGCATAGGTGGAGTGTTCGAGGCGAGCGACGAAGTTCGATAGTGTGGCTCCCCGGGTAGGATTCGAACCTACAACCCTCCGGTTAACAGCCGGATGCTCTACCATTGAGCTACCGAGGAATACCAATCGAACGAATGTGGATTATACGTAACCATCCCCGACGTATCAACCTTCAAAGTGAAAAACTCCTTCCGGCGGGTTGGGCGATCAACGCGCTGCTCAGCTTACCCGAAGTCAATCGGGATACTCGACTGAGTGCTGTTATAATGTCCAGGCTGAACTCCGTTAGTGACTAAAACACGGGCCCGTAGCTCAATG
>DBEG01000123.1 GCA_002293965.1 Actinobacteria bacterium UBA912
GGCGTAGCCGCGCGCGGTCGAAAGGCTTAGGGATGTGTGACTGCAGGCCCGTCTCCGGCATACGCCGGGGGCGGGCTTTGCGGTAGACTGGGGGGCTGGAAGTTAAGTGCGAACGTATGTTCCTCTTCATACCTAGCTGATATACTTGCAGTCAGCAGATTTGTTGGTGCATCGGACGGTGGCCCCCTCCAATCGTTCGATGACTGTAGACTGGAGGGGACACCATGAAAGGACTGTGCATCCGCTTGCGTCAGCCTCGTGTGGCAGAGTTCTTCGTCGGTATCGGTCTCGTTGGACGAGCCCTTGAGCTGGAGGGCTGCAAGGTTATCTTTGCTAACGATGTCGATCCAGTGAAGCACCGCCTTTTTGCGTCGAACTTCGATGCATCTGTGTTCACATTGGGCGATATCCGTCAGCTTCACGGACATGACGTTCCCGATATCGAGATAGCAACGGCGTCCTTTCCATGCACCGATCTGTCCCTTGCCGGGAACCGCGCTGGACTCAATGGCAGCCACTCTGGGACGTTCTGGGAATTCACGCGTGTTCTTGATGAGATGGGAAGCCGCAGACCTTCTGTCGTCATGTTGGAGAATGTCGTCGGATTCTTCTCCTCCGATGGAGGCAGGGACTTACGCGCTGCAATCGAAGAGTTGAATGCTCTGGGGTACTGCTGCGATCTGGTCATGGCGGACGCTAAGTGGTTCGTACCGCAGAGCCGTCCAAGGGTCTTCATCGTGGGCTCACAGGTGCGACTCCCGACGCGAGATGGCGATTCGGGGGCCCCCCGCCTTCGGCCTCATTGGTTCGAGGAGTTCGCCTCGCGGAATCCAGATCTGCTACTACACGAGTTCCCCGCGAATCCGCCACGCCAAAACGAAGTGCGCATCTCTTCAGTCGTAGAACGCCTTACAAATGACGATACTCGCTGGTGGGATGAAGAGCGCACTAGGGCATTCGTCGAATCCCTTTCCCCGCTGCAGACAGCCCGCGTCGATGAGCTGCGCGATAGGGCGGATCTGGAGTGGAGAACGGCGTATCGCCGAACCCGGAACCGCAAGCCGGTTTGGGAGGTCAGGAAGGACGTCATCGCTGGTTGTCTTCGAACCGCGCGGGGAGGCTCGAGCAAACAGGCTGTCGTTGAGGTCGGCAACGGCGAGTTGCGTATTCGTTGGATGACGGCGCGCGAGTATGCCCGACTCCAGGGCGTTCCGGACTTTTGCATAGACTCGGTGACGGAGAGTCAGGCCCTGTTCGGGTTCGGAGACGCCGTCTGCGTTCCTGTGGTTCGGTGGATCGCCCGGGAGTACCTGCTTCCTGCACTTGTTTCTGTGACTCAAGAGAGGCTGGCCACGGATGAGAGACTCCGAGTCTGCAGCGGATGTGCTGCCGTGTAGGCATGCACTTCGAGCTGGCGACATCAACAAGGCTAAAGAGGTCATCACCAACCTTCCTGCGATAGCCCCAGAGGCCCTGACGGCTGTCGACCTTCAGTCTGACGACTGGGCGATGCTGCTTCGAGCGGCCATAGAGAGCATGCGCGGAACGTCAGCCGCCACGACCCACGAGAAGAGCCGCTTCATTGAAGCTGTATTGGAGTGTGGTGTGACGGATGGTGCCTTCTTGCAGTGGTCCTTCGTCGGCACCCAAGGCCGACAGGATTATCGGGTCGAGCTGCCAGGCGGCAAGTTGGTCGGGATCGAGGCCAAGGGCTGTCCAGACGGCAACAACACCAATATCTGGGATCGCCCCGGCTGGGCTGATGAGTTCGTGGTGTGGTGCATGTGCCCGGAGAGCCTCGCCAACCCGCCAGGCAAAGGAGCCTGGTCGGGAATCGCGACCCGTTTGCTCATGAAAATGACAGCCGAGCGTACCGTCGTGGACGCACTCGTCTTCTTCGATGGGCGGTGTGGGAGCGAGTTGCGCAGGTGTTCGAAGGAGTTCGGCGTGACAGGACTCAGGGAGACCGCCACAAGTATCAGCGGACAGGAAGGTCGGGAGGGAGTATTGCCTCCTCCATGCATCTATTTGTTCCCGCGCTCTTATCCGCATGTGCAGAACAATCCTAGGCCCGCAGTCAGATCGCTACGCGACAGTAAGTTCGCAACGGCGTTGCTGACCTTGTTCCGCGTGCCGCTGGACGAACAGCCCGACTACGTTCATGATGCACAGATCGAAGTCCGTGGAACCGAGCGGGGCACAGAAGTGCAGGTGACGGTTGTTTCCCGCTGTTGGCCAGACCGTGAGCCACGACGGCATCGCGGTCGCTGGAAGCCTGTGCGCAGAGAGTAGTGTCGGACCGACACTGACGCTCAGGTCGCTGAGGTGGTAGTATCTCACCGTCTGAACGCTGAGCACGGAGGAGACACGAATGGGGATCGCGCCAGAAGACATCCGCCCTGCCAAGAAGCTTGCGTCGCAACGGCGCAGCTGGGGCGGCGCTCTCCACCGGAGTCCCCTGACGCTATCGTTCGCGCTGGTCTCGGCGCTGGTCGCTGCACTGGTGCTCGCGCTGTGCTTCGCCGCGCCCGCATCCGCGCAGACCTACACGATGGGGCCGGTGCGCATCAGCGCAACGGTCGCAGCCGACGGCTCGATGACCGTCGAGGAGCGGCGCACATTTTCCTTCAGCGGCGACTTCACCTTCGTCTACTGGACGCTGGATCGCACGGGTTCGGAAGGTATCCGCATCGAAAGCGTGAGCGGTCCCGAGGGCCCGTACGCGCTCACCGACTCGCCCACCGCCCAAGACGACCGCCTGCCTTCGACCTACATGGTCACCGAGCGAGCCGATGAGGTCGAGGTCCGCGCATTCTTCCGCGCCTCCGACGAGACCCGCGAGTTCACACTGCGCTACACCGTGGACGGTGCCGCGACCCGCTGGAGCGACACGGGCGAGCTCAACTGGCAGTTCATCGGCAGGGAATGGAGCGAGCCGGTAAGCGACGTCGCCATCGGCATCACGCTTCCCAATCCCGGTGAGCCGGTCGTGGCCGGCGAGAACGTTCGCGCGTGGGCGCACGGCCCGCTCGAGGGCGTCGTCACAGTCGCGCCGCCCGCGGGCACCGTCCCCAGCGACGTTCTCCTCGAAGTCCCCCAGGTGCCCGCGCTCACCTTCGTCGAAGGCCGCATCGCATTCCCCGCGCACTGGCTCGCCGAGGTGCCACCCAGCACCACGCCAGGACTCGAAGCCATACTCGCCGAGGAAGCCATACTCGCCGAAGAAGCGAACCAACGCCGAGAAGCCGCGCGCACCGCGGTGACCATCGCGTGGGCGATCGTCGTGGGTTTCTCGGCAGGTGCTGTGGTGATCGCGTTCGTGCTCTTCCGCAGGTTAGGGCGCGAGCTCAAGCCCTCGTTCACTGGGGAGTACTACCGCGACTTCCCGCCGCCGCTGCACCCGGCGCTCGCCGGCTGGGTCTGGCGGATGGGTAGGATCGGCGATGCCGAGGTGACTGCGACCGTGATGTCGCTCATCAACCGACGCGCGCTTTCGGTGAGTCAGAAGACCGAGGTCGAGCAGGGGCTTCTCGGCCAGAAAGAGGTCGAGACCTACGAGATGAAGCTCGACCGCAGCAAGTACGCTGAACTCGATGCTCTCGATCGCTCGCTCGTGGACTTCTGGTTTGCGACAATCGCCGAAGGGGGCGACACGCTGACCATCGCTAAGCTCAACGATTACGCGAAGGCCAACTCGCTCGCTTTCGAGCTGAAGATGAACGAGTGGCGGGAGGTCGTGAGGGAGCGGGCCAAGCAGACGGGATACCTCGAGAACTCCGGTCTTGCGGGGTCTGCGGCTCTGACGGTGCTGGCCATGGCGGTCGGCGGAGTCACCGGGGGCATGATCTACTGGACAGGCGATTTCTTGTTGCTGCTGGCCGGTGTACCGGCTGCGGCCGCATGCTTCGTGATGGCCAACTACATGCCGCGGCGCAGCCGAGCGGGCACCGAACAGTTCGCGATCTACACGGGACTCCGCAACTTCTTGCGCGACTTCAGCCGCCTGGATGAGGCACCGCCGGGCCATGTCGCGCTTTGGGAGCAGTACCTGGTGTACGCGGTCGTCTTCGGTATCGCCAAGGAGGTCCTCGAGCAGATGCGCGTGGTCGTGCCACAGGTGCTGCAAGACCCGGCGTTCCGATCCGCTTACGGGTGGGGCCTGAACCGCGCCGGCCAGCCGACGGGCTTCTCCGGATTCGCCGAGGGGATCTCCTCGGCGAGTGCGGTCGCTTCTTCCCAGAACGCTTCGGCCTCCGGTGGTGGAGGCGGCTTCTCGGGCGGCGGAGGCAGAGGCGGCGGCGGTGGTGGTGGCGGCGCGGGATAGCGCGCGGGACGCTGTAGTTGTCGACGAAGAGAGGATCCCGGA
>DBEG01000072.1:0-225 GCA_002293965.1 Actinobacteria bacterium UBA912
GAGAACTCCATCAGCTGCTCTTTGGGTGGCAAGAAGAACTTCTTGGGGGGCAGTAGCGTGGTGTCGTAGTCGAGCCGCAGCTCGGAAGCCTTGTCGATCGGTGCGAAGACGAAGTCATCACCTTTGGCGACCGGTCCGATCACTTCATGGTCGACCATGAAGCCGTAGACGAGGTCGGCGATATCATCCTTGGCTATCACGCGAAAGAACACCGTTGATTCCCCT
>DBEG01000072.1:550-4474 GCA_002293965.1 Actinobacteria bacterium UBA912
AAGAACACCGTTGATTCCCCTTACCGCGACGGTCAAGCTCACCGGGATCGCAAACGCAGGAGCAAATGACAGGCCCTGATGATTCTAAACCGGGCACGCTCAGTCGGCAACTGGCAGGCGGACCTGCGCGAACCGAGGGTGATTTCGCCACGCACCATCGCAATCCTTCAATGATCGCGTACTGGGGTGTTGACAGCGGTTCGATGGGAGCATAGACTACGCAACACAGTTAGCATTGGCGAAGACAGCGGCCGGACACGGATGCTGGAGATTGGAGAAATCGATGTTGCGAAGGAAGAGTGTGCTACTCGCGCTGTTCGCGGCTTTGGCGGCGGCAGCGATGGCCTTGGTGGGCTGCGCCCCGGCCGAACAGCCGGCTGCGGAGCAGCCAGAGGAGGCCGCCGGGCCTCGCTATGTCAATGTCTACACCTCGCGTCACTACGGCGTTGAGCCGGTGTTTGACAGGTTCACCGAGGAAACCGGCATCGAAGTCAGGTTCACCACCGGCGCAGACGCCCTGTTGCGTGAGCGCCTTAAGGCTGAGGGCGAGAACACACTCGCCGACGTCTTCATCGCAGTTGACGCCGGTAACCTGTGGCTGGCCGCAGAGGACGGGTTGCTCGCTCCGGTGGACAGCCAAGTCCTGCAGGACAACATCCCCGCTGAACTCCGCGATGCCGAAAACCGCTGGTTCGGTCTCACGCAGCGAGTGAGGACCATCCTGTACCACCCAGATCGTGTCTCGGCAGATGAGCTATCGACCTACGAGGCCCTCGCCGATCCGCAGTGGTGAGGCCGCCTCGTGATGCGTCCATCCACCCACTCCTACACGCAATCGCTGGTCTCCAGCCTGATCGCCGAGCACGGCGAGGCCAGAGCCGAGGAGATCGTGCGTGGATGGGTGGCCAACGAGCCGATCCTGATCGACAGCGACACCGAGATCCTCAAGAGCCTCGCAGCAGGCCGAGGTGACGTCGCGATCACCAACCACTACTACCTAGGCAGGCTGTTGGAGGAAGACTCCGCGTTCCCGGTCCAGCTCTTCTGGGCCAATCAGGCTGACCGAGGCGCTCATGTCAACGTGAGCGGCGCAGGCGTCACCGCAAATGCTCCCAATCGCGAGAACGCAATCGCTCTGATAGAGTGGCTCAGCGGTGATGGCCAAGAGATGTTCGCCGGTACCAACCACGAGTTCCCGGCCAACCCGGCAGCTCCGGTGCATCCGATCATTGCCGAGTTCGGTGAGTACTCCGCCGATCCGCTCGCTAAGGAAGAGCTTGGCCGTCTGCAGTCGCAGGCCGTGGAGCTCATGAACAGGGTCGGCTACCAGTAGGTAAGGTCACTTCTTGAACAGTTCGGAAAGCTTGCAAGCATAGATGAATAGAAGAGGCCGCCTCAATCTACTGCAGATCGTCCCTCTGCTTATCGCAGGGTTGACACTACTGCCGGTGGTCGTGGTGGCCTCTTCTCTCCTTACCCCCTCGGTCGAGGTGTGGCGGCACCTGTGGGACACGATCCTGCCGGGCATGCTGCGCAACACGCTCCTGCTGGTCTTGGGCGTGGGAGTGGGCACCGCGGTGCTCGGGACCGGGCTCGCCTGGCTGGTCACCGCGTATCACTTCCCGGGCAGGAGGGCCTTCCAGTGGATGCTCGTCCTGCCCATGGCGGTTCCCGCCTACATCATGGGATTCATCTACATTGCGACCTTCGATTTCGCCGGGCCGGTGCAGTCTTTGCTCCGAGATATCGGGCTGGCTGCCCTGGTGTTCCCCGACATCAGATCGGGTTGGGGCGCCATCGTCGTCATGACTCTGGTTCTCTACCCGTACGTCTATTTGCTGGCCAAGGCCGGCTTCGAGGAGCAGTCGGCCACCGCGATTGAAGCCGCCCGAGCCCTTGGCGCGAGCAAGTCCCGCATCTTCTTCAAGGTCGCATTGCCGCTGGCACGACCGTCCATCGCCGCCGGAGTCTCACTCGCGCTCATGGAGGCGGTCGCAGACTTCGCGACGGTCAGGTACTTCAACTTCCCGACGATCTCCGACGGGATTCTCCGCACGTGGACAGGCCTCATGGACATCGGGGCCGCCTCGGAGCTCGCGGGGTTGCTGGCAATCCTCATGCTCGCACTGCTGCTTGCCGAGAGACGCCTCCGCAGTCGACGCGCTTATCACCAGTCGAAAGGCCGAACGCAGAGCAGCGACGCGGTCCAGCTGCTCGGTTGGCGCAAGGCGGCGGCATTCCTGACGTGCGTCGTGGTGCTGATCGCAGCCTTCGGAATCCCGGCTGGGCAGCTCTCGATATGGGCGGTTGGCGAAGCCGCCGAGATGACCTCGTCGGAGGTTAGGACCTACGTCGAGCTGGGCGCGAACAGCCTGACGCTGGCAGGGCTGGCGGCAGCGGTCTCAGTAGGACTGGCGCTGGTGATGGCAGGCATGGCTCGGCTGCAGAAGGGACAGCTTGTGCAGTGGGCCTCTCGGAGTGTCAACGTGGGGTACTCGATTCCCGGCGCTGTGATTGCGGTCGGCGTAATCATCCCGCTGGCCGCGTTCGACCGGACCATCAACGAGTGGACGCAAGCTTGGTGGGGTGTCTCACCAGGGCTGATCCTGACAGGGTCGCTCGTAGGACTCACGTACGCCTACGCCGTGCGCTTCATGGCGATCGCTTACAGCAGCGTCGATTCGAGCATGGACAAGATATCGCCTAACATCGTCTCGGCGGCTAGATCGCTTGGAGCCGGTCCGCTCCGGTCGATTGTGCGCATCAAGCTACCGCTGATCCTCCCAGGTCTGCTGGCGGGCGCCACGCTAGTGTTCGTCGATGTCATGAAGGAGCTGCCGATCACCGTCATGTTGCGCCCGTTCGGGTACGACACCCTGGCAATCTGGGTGTGGCAGATGGCCGCCGAGTCGCTGTGGAGCGCCGCCGCCCTCCCCGCGCTCGCCATCGTGGTAGCCGGTTTGCTGCCTATCAAACTGCTTATCGGGCTGGGAAAGCCTGAAGGTAGAAAGGAATCGTCGACATGATGTTCGTCTCACCCGAGAGCTTGCCCGCCACAGGTTGTCCGGCAGTCAGGCCGCACGTGACGATGGAGGGCGTGAGCAAGGACTTTGCCGGGGTCGTCGCAGTAGACGACGTTTCTCTCTCGATTGCCAAGGGCGAGTTCTTCGCGCTGCTTGGCCCTTCGGGTTGCGGCAAGACCACGACGCTGCGGATGCTCGCCGGGCTCGAAACACCCACAACTGGCACCATCACCATCGACGGTCGCCCAATGTTCGACGCCGACAACAACGTGCCGCCTGAGGCCCGGGGAGTCGGCATCGTCTTCCAGGACTACGCGCTCTTCCCGCACATGACGATCTTCGAGAACGTGGCCTTCGGCCTGCATCGGCAGGGAAAAGCGGTCGTTGCGGCGCGGGTGGGCGAGCTTCTGGATCTCGTGGGACTCGCGGACGCAGCCAAGCGCTATCCGCACGAGCTGTCCGGCGGGCAACGTCAGCGGGTGGCGCTCGCCAGGTCACTCGCCCCAGCCCCGGCGGTCATCTTGCTCGACGAGCCCTTCTCCAACCTCGATGCCGAGCTTCGGGTCGGACTTCGCAACGAGACCAAGGACATCCTGAAGGCTGCCGGCGCCACGGTCGTGCTCGTCACCCACGATCAGGAGGAGGCGTTCTCGCTATCAGACCGTGTCGGAGTGATGGACAAAGGCCGACTCGTGCAGGTCGACATTCCGTATACCATCTACCATGACCCCGCCGACAGATTCGTCGCCGAGTTCACTGGGGTAGTCGACTTCGTCCCAGCTACCGTGCGTGGCTGCGATCTGGTCTCGGCGCTGGGCGTCTTTCCCCACGAGGGCCCCAAGTGCCCGGAAGCGACGACCGGCTACCTCGTCGTTCGGCCCGACGACGTGCGCATCGCCCC
>DBEG01000012.1 GCA_002293965.1 Actinobacteria bacterium UBA912
GCAGCCACCGGCCGTCTCTCCAGCAGTTCGCCGAATTTGCAGAACATCCCGGTGCGCACGGAACTCGGTCGTCGTATCAGGGCCGCATTCGTTCCGGCTATCGAAGGCGACTTGATAGTGGCCGCCGACTATTCGCAGATCGAGTTGCGGATCCTCGCTCACCTATCGGGCGATCAAGGGTTGATCGAAGCGTTCACAGACGGCAGGGACTTCCACGCCGTGACAGCGTCGCGCGTCTTCGGCGTGCCGGTGGAGGATGTGCCGCAAGGGTATCGGGCGAAGGCCAAGGCCGTGAACTTCGGCATCGTATATGGCCAGAGCGCTCATGGACTCGCCGACTCGCTCAAGATCGGGCACGGCGAGGCGCAGGACATGATCGACCGCTACTACGCGGCGTACCCCCGTGTGCGCGCGTATCTCGACGAGACCGTCGCCTCGGCGCACAGGCTGGGCTATGCGAGCACGCTTTTCGGGCGCAAGCGACGGATCCCGGAGCTCAAGAGTCCGAACTTCAACCTGCGCGCCTTCGGTGAGCGCACAGCGATGAACCACCCGATGCAGGGAACCGCCGCCGACATCATGAAGCTCGCGATGATCGAGGTCGACCGCAAGCTGCGCGAATCCAAGCTCGAAGCCCGGATGCTGCTGCAAGTCCACGACGAACTCGTCTTCGAGTGTCCCTCCCAGGAACTGCAGGCGCTCACCACACTTGCCGAAGAGGCGATGGCGAGCGTGGCCGAACTCGCCGTTCCGCTAGAGGTGGGAGTCGCCGCAGGTAAGAACTGGGCAGTGGCGAAGTAGGAGGGCTGCGGCCAGGGTTGTTTCTCGGCGGGGTATGACATAATATCATACTCGGAGGTGTAACATGGGTCGGTCAAAGGTCGCAATAACACTAGACGAAGACACACTGGGGGCGTTGGATAGATTGATCGCCGAGCGCAGGTTCCCTAATCGTAGTCAAGCGATCCAGGAAGCTGTCGACGAGAAGCTGGCGCGCCTGTCGCAAGGTCGTCTCGCCAGGGAATGCGCCAAGCTGGATCCGGAGTTCGAAAAAGCGTTAGCTGAAGAGGGCATGAGTGGGGAGTTGAGTGAGTGGCCAGAATACTGAGGGGAGAGGTGCGCTGGGCCGACCTGGATCCGACGCGCGGACGGGAGCAGTCGGGGAAAAGACCGGTTCTGATCTTGAGCGCCGACGTCTTCAACGAGCGCTCCGGAACAGTCATCGCGGTGGCATTGACGAGTCAGCCGCAGCGAGCGGGATTTCCATTGACGCTTGCGCTCGGCGCAGACAGACTCCCAAAGCCGACGTGGGTCAAGATAAGTCAGATCCGGACTCTGTCTGTCAATCGGATCGGGAAGAGGCTCGGACTCCTCACGCAGGAAGAGGTGGAGAAGGTTCTTGAGGGGCTGAACGAGATCCTGGGAAACTAGCAGCCAGAGAGCAAGGCCAGGCCGTAAGGCATCTGACGCCGGAAAGGACGCAATATGAGCAGACCGATCCACATCCTCGGCATCGCAGGGAGTCTTCGGCGGGGCTCATACAACGTGAGCGCACTGCGAGCGGCCGCCGAACTCGTGCCTGAAGGAGCAACACTCGAGATCTTCGAGATCGACGGCATCCCGCTGTTCTGCCAGGACGAAGAGCGCGATCCACCCGCCGAGGTCGTCCGGCTGAAGGACCGCATCCGCGAGGCTGACGCAGTTCTGTTCGTCACTCCGGAGTACAACTACTCGGTGCCCGGCGTTCTGAAGAACGCGATCGACTGGGCGTCTCGGCCTTATGTCGACAATGCTTGGAGCGGTAAGCCCGCCGCGATCATGGGTGCGTCGGTCGGGGCGCTAGGCACGGCTCGGGCGCAATACCACCTGCGGCAGATGATGGTCTTTTTGGACATGCATCCGATAAACCGGCCCGAGGTCATGATCAGCAGCGCCTCGCAGCGCTTCGACGAGCACGGACGGCTGACCGATCCGACCAGCAGGGACCTGATCGCCAAGCTGCTGGAGATGTTGGTCGAAAGGGCGAGGCTCCATGGCTGATCCTCGCCGTCTACTCGCGGTCCAGTGCGGCTGATATAGGCACCCGCAGGAACAAACATTTTGAACCCCTTGCGCTCACGATGTATACTTTGGATTTGGTGTCTCGGAATTCTCCGCGACATCGCGGTTAAGTAATGTTGGCCCTGGAAATGTATGGACAGCTTTAGGCGATTCGATCCTGTAGGCGACCAGAACACGAAGGGGCCCCGACACGAAGGGGCCAACCCGGATGAGTGAGCACGAGAACGAGCAGTTCGTAGAGCAGGAAGTATTCACCGATGAGGAGATGTTCGCACTCATCGATGGCACTATGGCTGATTTCGACGACGGCGATCTGGTCGCCGGTACAGTTGTTAAGGTCGAGCGCGACGAAGTGCTGCTCGATATCGGATACAAATCCGAAGGTGTTATTCCCTCACGCGAGCTTTCCATCCGCAAGGATGTCAATCCTTCCGAAGTGGTCGCCGTCGGCGATCAGATCGAAGCTCTCGTTCTCCAGAAAGAAGACAAGGACGGACGCCTCATCCTCTCCAAGAAGCGCGCCGAGTACGAGCGTGCGTGGAAGAACATCGAGGAGAAGTTCGAGTCCGGCGAGAACGTCGAGGGTGAGGTCATCGAGATCGTCAAGGGTGGACTCATCATCGACATCGGCCTGCGCGGCTTCTTGCCCGCATCCTTGGTCGATCTGCGCAGGGTCAAGGACCTGATCACCTACATGGGAACCAGGCTCGAGGCTCGCGTCATCGAGATGGACCGCAATCGCAACAACGTCGTCCTTTCGCGTCGCGTCGTGCTTGAGGAAGGCCGCAAGTCCGAGCGCTCCGAGGTTCTCGGCAAGCTGGCCAAGGGCCAGATACTGCCTGGCGTGGTCTCGAGCATCGTTGACTTCGGTGCCTTCGTCGACCTAGGCGGGATCGATGGACTGGTCCACATCTCCGAGCTTTCTTGGAGCCACGTCAGCCATCCGTCAGAGGTGGTCAAGGTGGGCGACGAGGTCGAGGTCAAGGTCCTCGAGGTGGACGCCAGCCGGGAGAGGATCTCGCTCGGCCTGAAGCAGACCCAGCCCGATCCGTGGCAGGAGATGGTCAAGAAGTATCCGGTCGGTTCGATCATCGAGGGTCGGGTCACCAAGATGGTGCCGTTCGGCGTGTTCGTCGAGATCGGTGACAACATCGAGGGTCTCGTGCACATCTCCGAGATGGCGCGCGGCCATGTCGATACCCCCGAGCAGGTCACCTCGGTCGGCGAGAACATCCACGTCAAGGTGCAGGAAGTCGATCTGGACCGCCGTCGCATCTCGCTGTCGATGAGGGCAGCAGGCGAGGCGCTGGGAACAGTCATCGAGATGCCGCCGAGAGAGGCTTCTGAGTTCATCGAGGATTCTGACGCCGAGGAGGCCCCCGAGGCCCCCGAGGTTGCTGTCGGTGAGACCCCCGAGGCCGACGAGCCCGATGCCGAGGAAGCCCCCGAGGCCGACGAACCTGTCGCCGAGGAAGCTCCTGAGGCCGACGAGCCCGCCGCCGCCGAGGAAGACAAGTAGCGCCAAGCGAAGCACAACCTAGTTTGACACCAGGGGCCGGGCGCATTGAATTCGAAGTGCCCGGCCCCGTTCTTTACCGGAGGCGCATCATGCACGTCATAGTCATCACAGGAGGGATCGCCTCAGGAAAGTCGACCGCCTGTGATTACCTCCAGTCCAAGGGGGCCGTTGTCATCTCGACAGATGCGATAGCCCATGGAATCCTCGCCTCGAATCCCGGCAAGCGCGATGAGCTGGTCAAGGCGTTCGGAAGTGGGATCCTCGACTCGGCCGGGCACATAGACCGCAAGGCCCTGGCCGCCATCGTGTTCCGGGATCCGCAGGCTACCAGCCGCCTCAACGCCATCACCCACCCTGCGATCCTGCGCGAGCTTTCTGAGGGCGTTGCAGCGCTCCGCCTCCTCCAGAGCCCTCCTGAAGTCGTGATCGTGGAGATACCACTGCTTGCAGAAGCACCCGCATTCGCCGAGGTCGCCGACACGGTACTCGCGATCGAAGCCCCGGAGAGAGACCGCGTGGAACGAGCGCTCCTGTGGGGGCGCGATGAAGGCGACATCCGCCGAAGGGTGGCGCTTCAGGCCACCGACGCCGAAAGGTCGTCGCTGGCCGACACCGTCATCGTCAACGACGGCTCGAAAGAAGAGCTTCTCGGCAAGTTGGACGAGTATTGGGAGCTAGTGACCTCTCGTGGCGCGTAGCAGCGTATTGGCGTGGTACCGGTGGGCGATCATCGGCGCGCTGGCGATCATGGCCGCGGTCGCGTTCATGCACCTCAGAGGCCCCGAGGAGTGGCAGCGGCTCTACTACCGCCTGCCCGAGGAGCACATCGCGATGATAGCGACCTCCGCCGAGCGCCACGAGGTCAATCCCTACCTGGTCGCAGCGATCATCCACGCCGAATCGGGCTGGGAGCCGGATGCGGTCTCCTCGGCAGGTGCGGTCGGGCTGATGCAGATTCTGCCTTCGACCGCAGGTGACCTCGACCACTTGGTGGCAGTCGATGCCGACCCCACGGCGGCTGAGCTCAAGGACCCAGCCACCAACATCGAGTTCGGGACGGCGTACTTCCGTTTCCTGGTCGAGAGGTATCATGAGATCGAGCCCGCGCTGGCGGCCTATAATGCTGGATTGAGGCATGTCGATGATTGGGTGGTCGAAGGAGACGATATCAGGGATGCGATCAGGTTCCCGGAGACGCGCCACTACGTGCTACGCGTCGTGCGCGCGAAAGAGGCGTACGAGCGTCTGTATCCCGGCGCTTTCGACGCAGGGCGATAAGGCCTGCCGATGAACGCCGGACACCAGGGCGGCTCGGCCGCGGCGGAAAGGGATCGCTCGGCGGAGCGCAGGTTTCGCGTCGTCTCCCAGTTCGAGCCTACCGGCGATCAGCCCAAGGCCATCGCCCAGCTCGCCGAGGGCATCGAGAGAGGCCTTCGGTATCAGACCCTGCTTGGGGTCACCGGCTCGGGCAAGACGTTCACGATGGCCAAGACCATCGAGGCGATCCAACGACCGACCCTGATCATGGCCCCCAACAAGACGCTCGCTGCCCAGCTCGCAGCGGAACTCAAGGAGCTCATGCCCGACAACGCGGTCGTCTACTTCGTCTCCTACTACGACTACTACCAGCCCGAGGCGTACGTCCCGTCCACCGACACCTTCATCGAGAAGGACGCGTCGATAAACGCCGAGGTCGAGAAGTTGCGCCACGCCGCGACCGCCGCGCTGCTTTCGCGCCGCGACGTGGTGGTCGTAGCCAGCGTGAGCTGCATCTACGGTATCGGCTCCCCGGAGGATTACGCCGGGATGGCGGTCTTCGTCACCGTCGGCGATGAGCTCGACCGAGACCTGATGATCCGGCAGCTCATCGAGATCCAGTACGACCGCAACGACTACGAGCTCGGCCGCGGATCGTTCCGCGTGCGCGGCGACACGATCGACGTCTTCCCGCCATACGCCGACCACCCCGTGCGCGTCGGGTTCTTCGGCGACGAGATCGAGAGCATCGCCGAGATCGACCAGGTCACAGGCGAGGTGCTGCTGACGTACTCATGGCTGCCCATCTGGCCGGCCACCCACTATGTGACCGCGCCCGACAAGCTCGCCGAAGCAGTGAAGACGATCCACGCCGAACTCCAGCAGCGACTTGGCGAGTTCCGGGCCGAAGGTAAGCTGCTCGAAGCCCAGCGGCTCGAGATGCGGATCACCTACGACCTGGAGATGCTGGAGACGATGGGCTTCTGCTCCGGGATCGAGAACTACTCGCGGCATCTCGATGGGCGCGAAGCCGGCGAGCCGGCGAACACGTTGCTCGACTACTTCCCCGAGGACTTCGTGTGTTTCATCGATGAGAGCCACGTCACCGTGCCCCAGATCCGCGGCATGCACGAGGGCGACAAGTCGCGCAAACTCACGCTGGTCGAGCACGGTTTCCGCCTTCCAAGCGCGCTCGAC
>DBEG01000037.1 GCA_002293965.1 Actinobacteria bacterium UBA912
GTTCGCTGGGTGCATGGTGAGGGCAGCCGACATCTCCCGACTTCGACCGAAGGGATCGCAGTGATAGTCGCCATAGATGGACCAGCAGGCTCGGGTAAGTCCACAGTCGCAAAAGCTGTGGCCGAGCGCCTCGGCATCCATCATCTCGACACCGGCGCGATGTACCGCAGCGTGGCACTGAAGGCTCTGAGGGCTGGAGTCGATCTTGCAGATGATCTCGCTGTTGGCGAGATCGCCCGTTCGGCGAGGATCGATCTTCGCGTGCTCGACGCTGATCCCGGCTCACGAGAACCAATGCACCACCATCAGGTGTTGCTTGACGGCATCGACGTCACCGCCGACATTCGCACCCCCATAGTCGACCAGGCTGTCTCGATGGTCGCACGCTTACCGCAGGTCCGCGAAGCTATGGTTGCACGCCAACAGGAGATAGGTTCGCGGATATCGCTCGTTGCCGAAGGTCGCGATGTTGGCACAGTGGTTTTTCCCGACGCGGGAGTGAAGGTCTTCCTCACCGCTTCACCCGAGGTTCGGGCCGCTCGCAGACATCGTGATCTGGCCCACACAGGCGAGAGGATCGAGGCCTCGGCCGTTGGCGAGATGCTCGACCGTCGCGACGAGGCCGACCGCACCCGTGCCGTGGGCCCGCTGGCAGCAGCCGCCGACGCCGAGATCATCGACACCTCGGATCTCACGGTCGATCAGGTGATCGATCGAGTGGTCGAGCTGGTCAGGAGTCGATCATGAGCGCACCAAATCCCCTTGCTCCGACGAACTCTTTCACCTTCGCATTGAGTGTTCGCAAGTACCTTGCATCACCGTTTCGACGTCTCTTCAGGACCAAGGTGTACGGTACTCAAAACGTTCCCGACGGACCCGTCATCTTCGCGGGCAACCACATCTCCTATGCGGATCCGATGATCCTCTGGGCTTCTGCGTCGCGTCCTGTGCACTTCATGGCTAAGTCGACGCTGTGGGAGAATCCGGTGCTTGCCTGGGGACTTTCCAGGCTCTGGGCGTTCCCTGTCGATCGCGACAAACCCGACCGCACAGCCATCCACATCGCAGAGACGCTGCTCAAACGCGGAGATACTGTCGGCATCTTTCCCGAGGGCACTCGCAACTTGTCCGGAACCGCAGATGCACAGCAGGGCGTGGCGTTCATCGCATTGCGTGCAGGAGCGCCCATCGTCCCGGTCGCCATAGTCGGCACCGAGAAAATCCGGCCGCGTGGAGTCCGCACGATCCGCTTCCCGCAGGTCAAAATCGCCTTCGGCCAGCCAATCGTCCCCGCGGATTTCTCCGAGGGCACACGCAAGGAACAGATGGCGATGATCACCTCGGCGGTCATGAAAGGCATCGAATCCCAAGTCGCCAAAGTGAGAGAGGGTTCGCTTGAAGAGGGGAGTGCGAGATGAAGGTGCGGGTCGCTCGGCACGCAGGAGTCTGCTACGGGGTTGAGCGCGCACTCAAACTCGCCGAGGAGGCCGCATCGGCAAGCACCGAAGTCCACACGCTCGGTCCGCTGATCCACAATCCACAGGCAGTGAGCGAGTTGCGCGACGCCGGGATTGTCGCTGCCGAGTCGCTCGAAGAGGTCGGCGAAGGTGTGCTCATCATCCGCTCACACGGGGTCGATCCAGCGATAATCGAAGCCGCCCGATCCAAAGGTCTCATCGTCATCGACGCGACCTGTCCGCACGTGAGCAAGGTCCATCAGGCAGCAAGTGTGCTGCGTGACGAAGGCTACCATGTCGTCATTGTCGGCGAGGCCGATCACCCGGAAGTCGAAGGCATCATGGCCCACGCTGGCGGTGAGGCCCTCGTGGTCCAGAGCGAGGCCGAGCTCCCATCGCACATTCCCGCAGGCAAGGTGGGGGTCGTCGTCCAGACCACGCAGTCCCTCAAGAGCCTCACCGCAGTGGTCGATGCCCTAGTCCCGTGCTCGCGTGAGATCCGTGTCTTCAACACGATCTGTTCGGCCACTGCCAAACGTCAACATTCCGCCGAGGAACTCGCTGCGGGTGTTGATGTCGTGATTGTGGTTGGAGGCTACAACTCCGGCAACACAGCCCGCCTCACCGAGGTCAGCAAAGCAGTGAATCCGCGGACCTGGCAGGTAGAGACCGCAGAAGAGGTCGACGAGTCATGGTTCACCGGAGCCATGCTCGTCGGCGTAACCGCCGGGGCCTCGACTCCCGACAAGCAGATGCGCGAGGTCATCTCGG
This sequence comes from Actinobacteria bacterium UBA912, assembly GCA_002293965.1. Taxonomy (GTDB): domain Bacteria; phylum Actinomycetota; class Coriobacteriia; order Anaerosomatales; family UBA912; genus UBA912. The sequence continues at coordinate 2,229 of DBEG01000037.1, forward strand.
CGATCGAGGCGATCGGAACATCGATGTGATTGGCTTCGTTGAACTCGGATCCCCCGCTAATAAGCAGGGCATCGTTGCTGGAGACACGATAATCGCAGTGGATGGTCACCGAATCGCCGACGTCATCGATTGGCAGTGGTTTTCCACCGAGGACCACATCACGCTCTCAATACGCACCGCCGAAGGGACCGCTCGCGAGGTTGAACTGACCCGCGAGTTCGGCAGTGGTTGGGGGATCCACTTCGAGGAACGACTCTTCGACAGCATCCGCACATGCCGCAACAAGTGTGAGTTCTGCTTCGTTGCTCAACTGCCGCCAGGTCTGCGAGAGACGCTGTATGTGCGCGATGACGACTTCCGTCTGTCGTTTCTGGACGGCAACTTCATCTCACTGACCAATCTTAGCGAGGCCGATCTCTCCCGAATCATCGAGCAAAGATTATCACCGCTCTACATCTCACTTCACGCCGTCGACCAGCAGGTCCGCTCCCGGTTGATCGGGTGCGCACGAGACAGTGCCATCGAGAGCCTGCTTACGCTCACGGAGGCTGGTATCGAGACCCACATACAAATAGTGCTCACGCCCCAGGTCAACGACGGAGGCGTCCTCGAAGAGACCCTTACGTGGCTCGCTGAGCGCAACAACATCCTCTCGGTAGGGATAGTCCCCCTAGGCTACACCAGCCATCAGAATCGTTTCGACTCGTCGTGGGAGGATCCTTCGGCGGCTCTATCCGTGATAGAGCAGGTCCGACCCTGGCAAGCAGCGCGGCGATCGGAATTCGGCATCGATTGGGTCTACCTCGCCGATGAGTTCTACATCAACGCGGGCCAAGTCCTGCCCGAGGCCTCGTGCTACGACGGATTCCCGCAGTACGAGAACGGCATCGGCATCGCCCGGCACTTCCTCGACGATATTGCCGCATCCAGCGAGGCCCTACGGGCAGCGTTGCGTGCTGCTCCGCCCGCACAATGGACCACGCTTGTCACCGGGACACTTGCCGGCGGCGTGCTGCGCGACGCACTCGCAACCATCGGCCCTCAGGCAAGGTTTCGTATCCTCGAGGTGGAAAACCGCCTCTTCGGCGGAAACGTCTGTGTCACCGGCCTGCTTTCCGGGCGCGACATCGCTGAAGCGATCTGCGCTGACACGCAGTCGGGCTCGGCCGCCGAGCTCTACCTGGTGCCGGATATCATCTTCAACGCCGATGGACTGACGCTCGACGATCTGACCGCAAAGGAGCTGTCTGCCGCAACGCCTGCACGCGTGCGCATCGTGACCACCGACGCTGACGGTCTTTTGAGCGGCCTACACCCGTGATATCCTGATACTTCGATACTGACCGGCTCAATTTCAAGAAGTACTGGTGAACCCTCGATGACATTACCTATCGTTGCTGTTGTCGGCCGACCGAACGTTGGCAAGTCGACATTCGTGAACCGCATAGTCCAATCCGATACCGCGATCGTGCATCCCTCATCGGGCGTGACGCGCGATCGCTCCTACCACAGAGCCGACTGGAACGGTCGTGAGTTCATGCTCATCGACACCGGTGGTATCGAGACTGCGAAGGACGATCCCTTCTCGGAGTCGATCCGCGCTCAGGCGATCATAGCCGCCGAGGAAGCTGACGCCATCGTCGTCCTCGTCGACGGAAAAGCCGGTGTCACCGCTGATGACGAGGCCATATCCAAACTGCTTCGCCGAGTAGACAAGCCGATCTTCCTCGCGGTCAACAAGATGGACACCCCCGACAAGACCCTCGAGATACACGAGTTCTGGAATCTCGGCATGGGGCAGCCGTGGCCTGTATCCGCCACGCACGGTCACGGCACAGGAGACCTTCTCGACGAACTGGTCGAGCAGTTGCCCGAGCCTGCACCTCACGTAGACGTCGATGCTATCGATGTGGCAATCATCGGACGTCCGAACGCGGGCAAGTCTTCGCTGCTCAACCGTATGGCAGGAATCGAACGCGCTATCGTCAGCGATGTGGCAGGCACCACAAGGGACGCACTCGATGTCATGGTCGAATATGGCGATCAGCGATACCGGCTGGTAGACACTGCGGGCATTCGCCGAAAGTCCCAGATCGACGAGGATGTCGAGTTCTACGGCTTCGTTCGCGCCATGCGTGCCATTGACAGAGCCGAGGTGGTGCTCCTCGTGATCGATTCGACGATCGGGGTCACAGATGGCGACCAGCGCATCGCTCGATTCGCCAAAGAGCGGGGTACGGCGATGGTCGTGCTACTCAACAAGTGGGATCTGATTGACGATCAGGAAGAGCGCGATGAGATCAAGTGGCAGATCGAAGACAAACTCGGGTTCGTCAGCTTCGCCCCGGTCCTGCGGATCAGTGCGCTGACTGGAGCCAAGGTCCATAAGATCTACAGTACGATCGATCAGGTGTGGGAATCCTACACCAGGGAGATCACGACGAATGCCCTGAACAGACTACTCACCGAAATGCGTGATTTCGGTCATACAGTCAGCAAGGGTGCCGCCACCTTGCGCATGCACTATGTCACCCAGACGAGGACTTCTCCGCCGGGATTCACCTTCTTCGCGAACAATCCCAAACTTGTCGACGACTCATTTCGAAGGTATGTCGAGAATCGCCTGCGCTCGACATTCGACTTCACCGGCACTCCGATCTCGATCAAGTTCAAGCCGAAGGGCTGATCGGGTGTGGAGACGATACTCCTTGCTCTTGGCGTTGCGGCGTTCTCATACTTCGTCGGGGCTATCCCGTTCGCGTTGCTCATAGGGAAGTGGTTCTTCGAAACAGACGTGCGCAACCACGGTTCTGGCAATCTCGGTGCCACCAACGTTATGAGGGTTCTCGGCTGGAAGGCCGGGCTTGCGGTATTCCTTCTCGATGCGGCCAAGGGTGCTGTCTGTGTCGTTTTCGCCTCGGTTATCCATCCTGCCGCAGCCGGTGAACCCATGCAGGATATGTTGTACATCGGTGCTATGATTGCATCGGTTATGGGCCACTCGTACTCGCCATATATCGGGTTTCGGGGCGGAAAAGGAGTTGCCACCGCCGCTGGCGCGATGCTGGTACTCACCCCTGTTGCCTGGCTCGGGACATTCCTGACCTTCGCTGTGGTTGTCGCCATCTTCAAGATGGTTTCGCTTGGATCCATAGCGGCGGCCATCGTGTATCCGATACTGACAGTCCTCATCGCAAGTGATCGTCCGGCGATCATGGCTCTTTCTGTGTTGGTGGCAGTGATTGTGATCTGGAGGCACCGAGTCAACATCGTGAGGATCGCGAAGGGGCAGGAGAGTAGGATCACCGACAAGAAATTGGCGCCGGACATCCCAAGTGGTGCTGCCGTCGATGATGTATCGACGGCAAGTGCACCCTCAGAGAGCGACGAACACAGGAGCGGATCATGAGCATAGCTGTAGTGGGTGGTGGGTCTTGGGGCACAGCGGTGAGCTGGCTCCTCGGCGGTAAAGGCATCGAGGTTTCGATGTGGGTCAGGGAACCCGAGATAGCCGAGTCGATCAACACTTCGCGCAGGAATCCTATCTACCTCAAGGATATCGAGCTTTCGGCATCTGTGACGGCGAGTAGCGAGATCAAGACGGCGGTTTCCGCGGTCGAAGCGGTGATCATCGCCACCCCTAGCATCGCAGTGAGATCGATGGCCCAGGCCATGGCCACATATGTGCCTGCTGACACCCCTGTTATCGTGCTGTCAAAAGGGGTGGAGAGCGGCACTTCCATGCTCATGACCCAGGTGCTCGCCGACGTACTCGGAAACCCTGCGCGTCTTGCAGCACTCTCCGGCCCCAACCACGCCGAGGAAGTCAGCCGAGGAATCCCAACCGCTACGGTCGTCGCCTCTCACGACGAGGTGGTCGGAAGGTTCTTCCAGGAGCTCTTCATGACACGCACCTTCCGCGTCTACACGAACCCTGATGTCGTCGGCGTAGAACTTTGTGCGGCATCCAAGAACGTCATCGCAATCGCTGCAGGGATGTCCGATGGCCTCGGTTATGGCGACAACACCAAGGCGACCCTCATGACGCGCGGACTTGCCGAAATGGCACGCCTTGGTGCCGCAATGGGTGCCAACCCGCTCACGTACATGGGCCTTGCCGGAGTCGGCGACCTGATCGCTACATGTACCTCGAAACATAGTCGAAACCGATCCCTAGGTGAGCACGTCGCTAAGGGAGGGGACGTCGCGGGCTGGGAGGCTAAGACCCAGATGGTCGCCGAGGGGGCTGTCAGCTGCATCACCGTTGACGAGCTGGCCAGGCAGCACGGTATCGAGCTTCCCATCACGATCCAGGTGCGGGAAGTACTCCATGCCCAGGGATCCCTTGAGGACGCAGCCCGTTCCTTGATGGGCCGAGAAGCCCGCGATGAACTGCACGGCATGGGGCTTGTCGACGACTGACCGCTAGCGTTTCTCGGTAGAGGACATCTGCTTCTGGTATCATGTGCACAGAAGTGTACACATCATGATATCGGGCGCCCGATACCGACTCTCGATAGGGGGCAGTGGATGCATCTGGAAACGATGGAACGCACAGACACACTCAACGACGGGATCGCTGCACGCGTTGGGGCTTTCATCGAAAGACGCGATTCACTCAAAGACGCCGACCGATACTTCTATCTGAAAGCCATCTCGGGGGCCACAAACAATCGAGTCCGCACTTCGGACGGCTCCGAATACATCATGCTCGCCTCATACAGCTACCTGGGTCTGATCGGACATCCCAGGATCGATGAGGCCGCCAAGCGCGCCATCGAAACGTATGGCACAGGAGCAGGAGGAGTTCGACTCCTCACAGGGACTATGGATCTCCACGAACAACTTGAGGCCCGGATCGCGGCGTTCAGCGGCCGTGAGGACGCCTGCGTCTATTCGAGTGGCTATGTTACCAACCTAGCCATCATCACGGGGCTTACTGGTCCTGGTGACCTTGTGCTCATGGACAAACTCGACCACGCCTCGATCGTCGACGGAGCGCTGCTCTCAGGTGCTAAGTGGAAGACGTACAGGCACAACGACATGACGCACCTCGAGCGCCTGCTCTCAGAGGCGCAGGGGCAATACCAGACCGTTCTCGTTGTCGCTGACTCAGTCTTCTCCATGGACGGCGACATCATGGATCTGCCCCGCACCGTCGAGCTTTGTCGCCGATATGGCGCGAGGCTGATGGTCGACGAGGCTCATTCGATCGGATCTCTCGGAGCGACGGGTCATGGAGTCGAGGAACACTTCGGCATGCCGGGTGTCATCGATCTGAAGATGGGTACGCTCTCCAAGTCGATCCCGTCTGTTGGCGGATATCTGGCTGCATCCAAGGAGATCGTCGACTACCAGAGGCACATGTCCAGGCCATTCATCTTCTCGGCGGCGTTGCCGCCAGCGCAGGTTGCTGCCGCGATGGCAGCGCTCGATGTGATCGAGGATGAGCCTGAGAGGGTCTCTGCGCTACACAGGGTCACCGAGCGCTTCACAGCAGGACTCAAAGCGCAGGGCTGGAACACCATGGATTCAACCACTTGCGTGGTGCCCGTTCTCGTCGGCGAGGAAGGGCTCACGATGGACTTGACGCGCCTGCTGTTCGACAGTGGAGTCTTCGTGTGTCCGATCGTGCACCCAGCCGTTCCACGCGGGATGGACAGGCTCAGGACCTGCCTGATGGCGACGCACACCGACGACGACATCGACACTGCGCTCGCCGCTTTCGAGCGCGCAGGGAAGACTCTCGGCCTTATCGGCTGACCGACCGCTCTTCGCCGAGCAGGTTCATTCCATTGCATCCAGGATGCCGTTGATGTCGCGCGGCGACTCTGCTTGCTTATAGCCGGGCACTGACGCTGCGGCCAGCTCGTCACCGTAGGAAGGAACGCCTTCCTGCTGGTAGTAGATGCCGATAGGCACTGTGCACTCATCGGGCGTGCAGGTAAGTGCGTGGAATGTGCTGAGCGACAAGTCGAAGGCGGCCGTGCGGTCAGAGGTGTCCCAGCCCCGATCCTCCAGACGCCACACGCGCTCCTTGAACCACTGGAATGTATTGAGCTTGTTCCAGGTCACGCAAGGCTGGAAGACATCGACCAGTGCGAATCCCTTGTGGGTAAGAGCTGCGATATAGAGCTGGGTGAGATGCGCGATGTCGCCGGCGAAGCCTCGGGCGATGAAGGTGGCCCCTTCGGCAAGTGCCAGGCCGATCGGATTCACCGGTTGCTCAAGTACGCCTTGTGGCGTGGAGACCGTCTGCATGAGCCGGTCGGTGGTGGGTGAGGCTTGCCCGGTCGTCAGGCCATAGATCTGGTTGTTATGTGTGATGCATGTCAGGCGCACGTTCCTCCTGGCGGCGTGTACGAAGTGCCCGAGACCCAGGCCATAGCCATCGCCGTCACCCATCTCGACGATCACCTGAAGGTCGGGGCGGGTCAACGCCAGTCCAGCGGCAGGGGGCAGTGAGCGCCCATGAAGTCCATGCATCCCCGCCACGTCGAGGAAGTCAGCGCCATTGCCGTGACAGCCGATGCCCCACACTACACTGAACTCGTGCTTCTCCCAGCCGAGCTCGGCCAGTGCTCTCCTGAGCGCTTCTGACATCCCGTAGTTGCCACATCCCGGGCACCAGGTCGGCTTCACTGAGGTCATGAAATCCTTTGGAGTCGGCATGTTACTGGATGACCTCCTTGACCCAACGGGCGATCTGATCGGGGCTGAAAGGCCGCCCATCGTAGCGGTTGAGTGTCTCATCGACGTCGATCAGGCAATGCTCCCTGATGAGGCCGCGTAACTGACCTGTCATGTTGCCTTCGATGACTGCGGTGCGCCGCGTAGACTCGAGGAACGCACGGACCTCCTCGGCGGGGAAGGGCCACAGCGTGACGATTTGCAGGATGTTGATCGCGATACCTTCGCGTTGCAGGATGCGCATCGCCTCGAGTGTCGGCATCTTCGTCGAGCCGAAAAGGATTATCGAGAGATCGGCTCGATCAGGGCCGAACCGCACCGGCGGGGGAACGAGGTCGCGCGCCAGCTCCAACTTGCGCATGCGCTTCTCGTTCTGGATGACGCGGGTGTGCGCGTCTTCGCCACGCGAGCCGAAACCGCGCTCGTCGTGCTCGTAGGAGTTCACGATCTGCTCAGCGCCGATGACCCCGGGAAGGGCACGCAAGCTGACCCCGGCGGGAGAGTCCTTGTAGCGGGCGTATCTGCCTTGGGGATCGAGGGCCTCGGGGTGTGCGGCGAGGTCGCCTTCGGCGACAAGCAATCCGCGCTCGATGTTCACTTCCGAGCCGTCGAAGCGCGTCACGGTCCGGCGGTTATCCGAGAGGTAGGTGTCGCCAAGGATGATCACAGGCGTTTGCAGCTGATCGGCGAGGTTGAAGGCGCGCCAGGTCAGGTCGAAAGCGTCCTGATGATCGCCAGGGGCGAGCACCACCCGCGGAAACTCCCCCTGGGATGCGTGCAAGACGAAGCGCAGGTCGGACTGCTCGGTCCAGGTCGGCATCCCCGTAGCGGGTCCAGGACGCGTGAAAACGCCTACGACGCATGCGGTTTCGCTCACGCCAGCGAATCCGAGCGCTTCTACCATCAGCGAAAAGCCACCGCCAGAGGTCGCACACATCGCCCTTGTACCGCCGAAGGCAGCACCAATCACCATGTTGATCGCAGCGATCTCATCCTCGGCGTGTTTTACGACGACGCCCTCTTTCTCGCCGTGGGCAGCCATCAGATGGAGTAGGCTTGAGGCGGGGGTCATCGGATACGCGCTGTAGAACCCGACACCCGCCGCCATCGCACCGAGGAATATCGCTTCGTTGCCGTCGACAAGCAGGCGCTTGCCATTCTCGGGTACGGGCTGCAGGCGGTAGGGAAACCCGCACTCGTTCGCACGGGCGTGATCGTAACCGGCCTTTGCGATCGCGACATTCTGTTCGATGATGGCCGGGCCCTTTCGAGCGAATTGAGTCTCAAGGGATTCCTGTAGCGGCTCGAAGGGAAAACCGATATAGCCAAGCACTGCGCCCAGAGAAGCGGCATTGCGCATGATCGCCGGGCCGCCGACCTCGGGGACTATGGTCTTCAGGGGCACCGGAACCATACATCGATCGTCCGGGCGCAGGTCCACGATGCCCAGGGAGAGAGGGTCGAAGTCATCAGGGTCGTACATGATCGCTCCACCGGTGCCTAATTCGGCTAGATGGAGCTCGATCGTCTCATGATCGAGGGCAACCAAAATGTCTGTATCTAGCACGTGTGAGTTGATCGTATCGGTGCCGACCCTGAGGTGGTAGGTGTTGTGGCCACCCTTTATCAGCGAGGGGTACTCTGTCAGATCGAATGTCTCTAAGCCTGATCGGGCAAACAGTTTCGCGAGCGTCTGACCGGCAGCCTTGATGCCGAAGCCGGCCGGGCCTCCGATCCTGATACGCACTTCGAATCCTTCGGAAGCTTTGAGAGGCAACAACATCATCTCCTCGATAGCTAGCGGCTTCGATCGCTACGTTCGATGCTATCATCATATTCCACCATAGGCTTGTTATCCCCCAATAGATGGACAGAAGATGCACGAATCAACCGACCATAATCGCACCTACAGCAATCCTGACGCGCCTCCCACGCGCAACATCCTTGTCGGCATCACGGGCTGCATAGCTGCGTACAAGGCTTGCTACATCGTCAGGAGCCTTGTCGCTCAGGGCTTTTCGGTGAAGACCGTCATGACCGAGGCCGCGACCCGCTTCGTGGGCCCCGCGACATTCCGCGCGCTTACCGGCAATCCTGTGGTCACCTCGATGTGGGAGGACTCGCCATCTGCGCCGGTGCATCACATCGCCCTAGCGCAGGAAGCCGATGTATTCCTGATTGCACCCTGCACGGCGAATGTGATTGCCAAACTTGCATCTGGTCGCGCCGATGACATGCTCACCACCACCGCTCTTGCGACGCAAGCACCTATCATCGTTGCTCCCGCCATGAACACAGCGATGTGGAACTCCGAGGTTACGCAGGCCAACGTAAGCGCCCTTAGACAGCGCGGTGTCATCGTGGTCGATCCGGCGTGTGGCGAACTGGCATGCGGCGATACCGGCCAAGGACGCCTAGCCGATGTCGATGAGATCATCGATTCCGTCTTGGTCGAACTCCAGCGAACCCGCAGTCTTGCAGGGGTTCACATACTGGTCACTGCGGGTCCGACTCGCGAACCGATCGACCCCGTGCGCTTCATC
>DBEG01000089.1 GCA_002293965.1 Actinobacteria bacterium UBA912
GGCAGCTTCTCGGCGGGACCGCTCTCGGCAACCGAGATGGCGGGTTCGGCGTCAGCGATGCGCGCCGAGGCAGCCTTCATGACCTTGCTCACCGACGCAGCATCCTACGAGGTCATGGACTCGACCTTGACGCTTCGCGATGAAGGCGGGAACGACTCTCTGGTCTTCACTCGGGTCGCCCAGTAGGCGCGGTTTTGTCGGATCACTCCAGTCGGCGAGCAGCCGTATGGTTGACGTGCTGTTGTCACCATCTGAAAATAGCGCTATTCAAAGTTGGCGTTCTAAGGTTTAATAGCCTGGCGTATAATTAAACGTACTTTCATTGGAGAGTGCTGTGCACAGGGGGCCGACCGGCAGATTCGAGAAGTCCATGTACGGGGGCGAGCTCGTCAAGGCCTTCATCCCCGCTAGCCTTCCGCCCAGCCCACCGCTGGACCTCTCAGTGCTGCAGAAACCACTCGAGCGGGCATCGCTTGCGGTCGGCAGGCTCGACAGTGTATCGACCCTATTGCCGGAAACGGCACTCTTTCTCTACACCTATGTGCGCAAAGAGGCCGTACTCTCATCTCAGATCGAGGGCACTCAATCGTCACTGTCCGACCTCTTGCTCTTCGAGCTCGAAGAAGCGCCGGGCGTCCCGATAGATGATGTCGTGGAGGTCAGCAGCTACGTTGCCGCTATGGAACTGGGGATAACACGGCTGAGAGACGGCTTCCCTATCAGCTCCCAGTTGCTCTGCGAGATTCACCGGACTCTCCTTTCGCACGGCCGCGGAAACAAGCAGGAGCCGGGTGAGTTCAGGCGTAGCCAGAACTGGATAGGCGGCACTCGACCGGGCCACGCCATTTTTGTGCCACCTCCGCATGAAGAGGTTAGCGGATGCATGGAGGAGCTGGAGCGGTTTCTCCATGATGATAGCGACGGCATCCCAGTTCTAATCAAGGCGGCACTGGCACATGTCCAGTTCGAGACGATACATCCGTTTCTAGACGGCAATGGTCATGTCGGTCGTCTACTTGTCACGTTGTATCTCTCTGCTGCGGGACTACTCCAAGAACCGCTGCTCTACCTGAGTCTTTTCTTGAAACAGCATCGCGAGGAGTATTACAGGCTCCTGATGTCCTGTCGCGAGGAGGGCGATTGGGAATCCTGGGTCTCATTCTTCCTCGAGGGTGTAGCGACAACGGCCGATGAAGCTGTCAGGACCGCTCAAAGTCTCGTCAGAGCGTTCGAATCTGACGCTTTGCGCATCCGTGGACTGGGGAGAGAGGCGGGATCGGTCTTGCGGGTACACGAGGTCTTGAAGAGCAGGCCGCTGGCTAAGCTCCCCGATGTCCAACGGTGGACCGGACTTTCCTATCCGGCAGCCGCATCTGCTATGGAGAGACTTCGGGAGCTCGGCATAGTGCGGGAGCTCACCGGCAAGAAACGCAACCGGGTGTTCGTGTACTCCACGTACCTCGAATCGCTCACAAGGGAGGACAATCAGGGGGCCGACTCTGGACGGAGAACGCTTGGGCACGCTCAGACGCAGTAGGATTCCATTGTGGCTCAGGCCCCCGGTGGTGCTTGGATTCCGGCTGTTGCACGACATGCGAGGGGGATCGAGTCCCAAGACCGGTAGCTCGCGAGGCTACTACTGTCGTGCGCTCACGGGCGAATCGAACTACAACATCTGCATCAACTGTGACCTGACCGTCTCGTGCAACTGCCAGGATTTCGATGGCAGCGGGCTTATCGGCAGCCTGAAGGGGCAGACTCTGGCCGAAGTGTTCGCTGGACCGGTGGTCAGGCGCTTCTTGGAGACGCTTGGCCGAGGCGAGCTTCCGACCAGCACGTGTTCGAGATGCCCCGAGCTCGCAGTGATCCCGGAGGGCGAGGAGCGCGCGGAGCCTCGCGCGGGGAAGGTGCCCAAGCTCGGCATCATGATCGAGAACACGGCGCACTGCAACCTCAGGTGTCATCTGTGCGATCGGCAGCTTCTGCTCGGCCTTCGAGACGCGAAGTTCCTGTCGCTCGCACACCTCGAACGTGTCGCACCCATGTTGGCCTCGGCGCAGATCGAAAGCGTGTACTACTTCAACCTGGGCGAACCCTTCTTGTCGCCCACAATCCTCGACGAGATCAAGACCCTCAGGGCGCATCTGCCCCACACGCGGATCATCACATCGACCAATGGCGCCTTGCTGACCAGGGAAGACGCGATGCAGGCGGCGTTGCTGATGGACAGAGTCTACTTCTCCATCGCGGGCGTAGACCAGGACACTCTGCAGCGCTACCAGAAGCGCGGGGATTTCGAAGCTGCCTACAAGAGCATGCGGGAGCTCGTTCGCCGACGTGCCGAGGAGGGCCGCCGCATCGGCGGAGTCAGGTTGCCGATCGTCGAGTGGAAGTATGTGATGTTCAACTGGAACGACTCCCGTCGGCATATCGAAGAGGCCATCCGGCTTGCCAAGGCAGCCGGAGTCGACAGGCTGCTGTTCGCGCCGGGACACGCGCCGACTCGCGAAATGTCCCTGCGATATTTTTCCGACAGGCTCCTGAACCTCCAGGGAGAGCTCACCGACGAGGGAATAGCGTTCGACTTCAATCCGGTGCCGGACGAGCTTCGGGCCTAGGCGATTGGCTCCCCGCCCAGCCGCTACTGCCCCGGCTTCCTGGCTTTCACGTACATCAACCAGCCGACGCGTCCTGTTGTCACATCCACCAGTCCTGCCGTGGCAGCCAGGGCGGTCAGCTCATTGGCCTTGTCGCCAGAGGAGTCCGGTTTGTGACTGACCAGATCGTGGAGCATCCCAGCCGTCGTCGAGGATGCCAAGTCCGCCAACACCATGCGACCGCCGGGCTTTAGCACTCGGGCGACCTCGGTGATCGCGAGGCCCTTGATGTCCCCGGGCAGGTGGTGCATCGCCAGGCGGCTCACGACGGCGTCGAACTCGCCATCCTCGAAGGGCATCTCCTGGGCGCCAGCGTGTACGAACGTGGCTCCCGACCCGTCACGAGCGGCACGGTCGGTGGCGCGGGCGATCATCTCGGCAGAGGCATCGAGGCCCACTCCTCGTCCGGTAGGCCCGACCCGAAGCGCCGCGGCGCGAGCCAGGTAGCCCGGACCCGTGCCGATATCGAGCACGCTGTCGCCCGCACTGACTTCGGCGACGTTGAGGATGGGCGTGTCGCTGCGCCGGACGAACGGCCCGGCCAACATGTCGTAGACGCGGCTCTTGTGGATGAGGATGCCTTCGTGATTGTGCGTGTCTGCTCCGTGCATTCGTCCTCCTTGTTGAGACTTACGGGTGGTGGTGCGGGGCGAGCAGTCCGTCGGAGGCGTGCATCGCCCTAAGCAGAGCCTCGAGGCCAACGACCAGTGCATCGGCTTCCTCGGCGGTCATGTGTTCCAGCACCTCGCCGATCATGAGCGCGGCGTCCCGGTGGACGTCGTCGAACGCCTCGCGCGCGCCGGGGGAAGCGCTCACGAGTACTCGGCGCCGGTCGGATGGGTCGGCACCACGCTCCAGCAATCCGCGTTCGACGAGTTCGTCGACGGTGCGAGTCGCGAGAGGGGCCGGCAGGCCCAGCGCGGTCGCCAGCTCCGACATCGTGAGCCCGCCCGAGTGGATCGCCGCAGCCAGCGCCATCATCCGAGTGTTGGTGAGACCCAGTCGGCGACCCGAAGGTGTCGACTGCACCCCAAGATGGGCGACCACATGGTGCATGAGCGGCATGATCTGCGCGAGACGATCGACGTGGGCCACGGGTTCCCTTTACTTATCGGCAGTCAATAGTTATCATGAGTACACTAATAGCATGCGGGTCGCGAGGCGTCAAGCAGAAGTTCGGCGCGGCCCTCGTGATCGAGCGGAGGCGACGCCAGCAGTGGACAGACACGCGCACAGCCGAGTAGGGGACGGCTCGCCGCACGTCCACGGTGCGATCGACGCGACCGTCCTGACCGCGGAGCGCGGGATATGGGCGGTAAAGTGGTCGCTCGTCCTGCTGGCGCTCACCGCCGCGCTCCAGCTCGTGGTCGTGGTGTTCACCGGCAGCGTGGCGCTCTT
>DBEG01000090.1 GCA_002293965.1 Actinobacteria bacterium UBA912
GATCTGCCGAATCCCTCGACTTGAGGCAGCGGCCAAATTGCGCGACCAGATTGTGAAGTTGAAAGCCGAGGTAGAGCGGTCGACTGAAGGAGAAGCCATCGAACGCCTCAAACAGGGTGCTCGTAAGGGCTCGGCCTTCGGCAGATCGAAGAGGAGGCGGTGAGGGATCAGTGAACAAGTAGGGCTCGGAGCGCCCCATTCTACCTGAGACACGCGATTAGAATCGTACTCGCTTCGTCTCCAGGACGAACAGAGCCGCCTTGAGGGCAAGTGCGATCACCGCAATGGTCAGAACGTTGTTGAGATCGACTCCCTCTCCGGACATCAGCCAAAATGGGGGGCCGGAGAACCATCCAAGGTGGGCTCCGTAAGAGAAGAGAACGAACATGAGTGATGCCGCAAGACCCAGGTACGCCACAGAGAACACGTAAGAGGCCAGTGCGATTATCCCGACGCACAGTACGGAAGAAGCGATGACCCTCAAGGTGATGTCCATAATGTTGGCAGCGAACTGCGGAACCAGAAGTGAGGTGATCGCCGAGCAAGCGAGCACCAGGAACAGCAGGAGGACGACGTTCCTGATCACTGCCTTCGTCAGATGGTGTCGGTTCTTGGCGTAAAGGACGTCGCGCGCCCTTTCAAAGACGCTTCCCACGCAGAGATAGGCCCACATGGTCGCACCTAGCGGCGGGAGGAACGCAGATATCCCCTGAAAGGTGAAGATCGCCCTGTCCGCGACCTCAGGATCAGGCGAAAAGACCATGGAAAGAAAAGTTCCATAGGTTGCAAGGAGCGCGATGGCCGATCCTACCAGGGCCAGCCATTGCGACTGCTTCACTTCGGCAAACAGCAGTCGTGCCTGCCGCAACATCTGCGTCATTGCCCGTCTGAATACCCGTGCAGCAGCGCCAGGTACCCATCTGCAACGGTCGGCGATGCCGTGTACTCGGCAGACCGCTCAGGCATCACATAGCGATACACAGATGATCCTGCTTCGACGGAAAGCCCCGACACTATGCCCCCTCCGGCAGAGGGAGAGTCATCCGCCGAAAGGCACACGCGACCCGTTGCGAATGCCCTCAGCTGCTCCACAGCTCCATCGAAGATCAGTGATCCAAGCTGCAAGACCAGCGCCCTCTCGCAAAGACCGACGATGTCCTCTGCCAGGTGGGTAGATATGACGATGGCATGGCTCCCACTGGCTCGGGCAAGAACATCTTTGAACTTGCTCCTCTCCTCTATATCAAGACCGGAAGTCGGTTCATCGAGCAACACAAGCTCCGGCGGGCCTAGAAGCGACTGGGCGATGCCCATACGCCTGGCGGTTCCACCCGATAGAGCCTTGAACCGCATGTCTGCCCATTCGGTCAGTCTAGTCTTCGCAATGACATCATCGACCTGGGCCACCAGGGCGTCTTCGCCGATCCCACCCAGCCTGCCAAGGTACATCAGTGATTCCCGCACGGTCAGATTGGGCAGAAACGAGAACTGCTGGGGCAGGTAGCCGACCACGGGGTCCTTGCCCCGGAGATCGACGGTGCCGCTCGTGGGGGACATCAGACCGGCGATACACTTCATGAGCGTTGTCTTGCCCGCTCCATTCGGGCCCAGTAGCGCCGTGCATCTTTGGTCCAGATCGAAAGACACCGCATTCAGGGCGCGCTTCCTTCCGTACCATTTCGTAAGATCAGTTACCCTCAACTTCCCCTCCTTCAAGCAGCGATGCTAGGAACTCCTCGCCGGATTCGGTTCGGCTCTCATCCATCAGATATGCCGTTATCTGGCTCAGTGCATACTCGTCGCCCCTAGTTCGCACCAGGTCCGTGATCATGTTCCCTACCCTGGATGACCTGCGATACTCTTCGGTATCGCTGCTCATTCCGGGGTTTTCGGAAAGGAAGAATTCAGGGTCGTTGAGGTAGAAGAACAAGGCTTCCCACACGTCTCTCTTCGCATAACCCTGAGGGATGCCCTGCATGGCGAACATAGTCGGATAGTCGACTACCGTTTCACCATCAATCAGCACATAGTCATCTTTGAACACCGGGAAATCGAAGAGATTACTGAAGGCCGGATACGAGGGTACGAGAACGACCGCGTCGACCTGGAGGGCTTCGGTACCTTCCAGTCCCATCAACTGCCGCAGGCTTAGGGCTCTCTCAAGGATCTCCTCGCGATTCTGCTTGTCCACGACATTGACATCGGAAAACTCGGGGATCTCGAATCTCTCCAGAGTTGCCTCTCCGCCGTAGACGACGAACGTCTCCCTGTCTCCTGCCTTTCGCACGTTGCCTGCAAACAGTGTCAAGGACTCGGTCGGAACGGACACGAAGTCCTCCGATCGGGTCAGCACCACTCCTTGAGGGGTATGGATTTCAGCGAAGGGCGACCGTACTCTCACTCGGATCTCCTCCACTGCGCCTCTTCTCAGGATGTGGGAAGCAGGCTGGAGTTCGTGCCTGAAGTCCATCCCATAGAACCGTTGTCTTCCGGGCCATGGATACCAGGGAACGGATCCAGCCAAGAATATGCCCTGCTGATTAGCATAGTTGCCCCAGCCGCTTCCGGAGTACTCGAAGACGAACTCCACCGCTTCATCCTGTGCGGGGGAAAGGATAGTGATGTGATTCCCTTCTTGCGAGAAATCCAGCTTGTTTCCCTCGCCGTCCGTGATGTTCCAGACTCGGTATCCCCTGAAAAGCGTGAATACCGGCTGCTCCCCGAATGGCTCATCAAGGACCACCGTCACCCTTCCAGACAGCTTGTTGCAGACTCCGAGGTCCATTTTGTACCTGGCGACCGTTGGGATCGGTTCTACGTTATCTGGGCTGGTTGACGCGCCTTCCACGAAAAGATCGATGTTCAACGACATTTCCGTAATATCATGGAGTGCGATCTGGGACACGCGCGGAAGTGCGATATGCGCCCCATATGCAGCCCAAGGGGTGATCATCAGCACGAATGCAAGGAGTGCTGCTAACACAGACGCTTGAGGCACCTTACGTAAGGAGAACACGAGCCCCACCAGTATCGAGACGATCCATATCGCAGGCAGGAGCCACTGATGTGGCTCCGCAGGGAGCAGGTACATCGAATCGGGCGGGGCACCAACCATGGGTGGTGGCAGCTCGAACGGAGCGATGAGCGCCCAGTGTGAAACCAGTCGCACAGTGTAGCTCGACGCTGAAGTAAGGCCCCCTAAAATGCTGCCGACAGCCGGAGTCATGAACACAAGGACAGCAACGATCACACTGTAGCCGACAGTCCGGCTAGTCGTCTTGCCAAGCAATAGCCCCAGTAGCGTGGCGACTAGCGTTGCCCCACCCAATCTCAGTACAGTGAAGTACACGATGTTCGTGGTCTCGGCGACAGAAAGGCCCGCGATCATCGAGAAGGTCAGAAGGACCGTCAACAAAATAGCCAGTGTAGCCATCCACATGCCGACAGCCACAACGAGCAGAGCGACGGAAGCCCCTATCTCACCCCGACTCCGCACGCGGAACAGGGACAAGCGTTGGTTTTCAAATACCTGTTTTGCCAACTCAAGAGCTACGACAGAGCTAGACAAGAACAGAATCAGTCCCGTGAAGGGCATCGTGATAAGGACCATGACCTGAAGCCAGATCGCTACTCGATGTCCACCACCATAATAAAGTATGCCGCCAAAAAAGCCGATGCCAAGCACAGCGCCGACACCGTAGAGGATGATGATCCCCTTCGTGCGCCAGAGACTGACCGCGATGGGGCTGATGTATTTTTTGTAGTAGTGCACAAAATGCCTTCCTTGGACGGATAAGGGGTGCCAGCCCGGCGCGTCACTGGCTTCCTAATTTCTTGTATCGCACTCGATCCATCCACTTATACGGGTGCCGCTCACAAAGGGATCGGCCGTCGTTCTCCAGTACA
Organism: Actinobacteria bacterium UBA912; assembly: GCA_002293965.1. GTDB lineage: Bacteria > Actinomycetota > Coriobacteriia > Anaerosomatales > UBA912 > UBA912. Next base: position 3,907 of record DBEG01000090.1, read on the forward strand.
ATCTAGACCCCGGAATGGAGTGACGCAACGGTCCGATTCGTGTTCGGCCTTGATGGACTTGGATCACGCAGGAAGCCCAAATAAAATTCGGCATCGAGGGGATCGTGCATTGCCACAAACGAATGACCATGCAGCCAGTCCTCGCAAAGCCTTCCTGATCGGCGCTCATGTATTCACCTAAGGGGGGTGTGGAGGCCCTTGTGACCGACGTGAAAGTAACCGACCTCGAATTTCCAAACGCCACTGGCGGAACCATCAGGCACAGCAGCAACACCAAACAAACCACTCTTGCTCTCGTAGACATTCTCATAGGCCCCTCCTATGTCAAACATTCACACAAATTTCCGCCGGCTGGCACCACTTTGATATTTTCCGTAAGACAGTCACATTTCCTCCAAAGTCGTGTATCGGTTGCTCTGAAAGTCGACCCGATCCAGGTCCAGCCTAGCTTCGCCGCCCGCCGACGCTCACCCGGCGATACGGATCCTCCCGGGAGTCCCGTTCTCGATCCCTCAGACGACCACAGTGCTCGATCCGAGTGCGTCATCGACACTCGAGATCGCGTATTGCGACGGCACACCATGCTACAATCCGCTGGGAGTCGAGGACTGTCCATGGATGAAGAGAGGGCCCGATGACAGCAGCCGCTATCGAGTGCAAAAGCCTCACCAAGTACTACGGCAAGGCTCGTGGCATCGACGGACTGGACCTTCGTGTCGAGAAGGGGTCGACCTTCGGGTTCCTCGGCCCTAATGGGGCAGGCAAGACGACGACGATCCGGTGCCTTCTCGGGATGTTGAGGGCTAACTCGGGAGAGGCGTTCGTCCTAGGCGAGAAGGTGCGTCTCGATGGTGCGGTGCTCAGGCGGCGGATCGGCTACGTCGCCGGCGAGGTCAAGCTGTACGAAAAGGAGACCGGACGCTGGCACATCGACTACCTTTCCCGCTTCCGAGGCGGGCATGGCGCGCTGACCGATGAGCTCATCGAGCGGCTTCAGTTCGACTCGACCCGTCGCGTGCGTGAGCTCTCGAAGGGTAATCGCCAGAAGCTCGCGCTCATCCTGGGCATGATGCACGACCCTGAGCTGCTCATGCTCGACGAGCCCACCAGTGGCCTGGACCCGCTCAACCAGGAAGTGGTGTTCGACATCATCTCCGAGCGCGTTGCCGCAGGCTCCACTCTCTTCCTCTCCAGTCACATACTCTCCGAGGTCGAGCGCGTGTGCTCCACCGTAGGAATCATCCGAGAAGGTCGGATCGTCGTTGAGGACCGGGTCGACACCCTCCTAAAACAGCGATTGCGGCACCTGGAGGTGACCTTCCGCGACGCGACAGGGGCCGAGGCCCTCGAAAGCGTTCCCGGCATCGCCGAAGTGCAGACTCTCGCGCCGAACAAGCTCTCGGCGAAGGTCCGCGGCGATCACGTGGATGACCTGCTGAAGTGCCTTGCTCTTCACTCGGTCGAAGACATGTCGCTCGAGCACGCGTCTCTGGAGGATGCCTTCGTGGACTACTATCGCAGCGACGAGGGAGGCCGTCAGTGAACATCAACCTCTTCCTCACAACCTTGTATCAGCGCCGGATCGGGATGTTCTGGTTCTCTTTCGGCCTGGTGGCGTATTCGTGGTTGATGGCCTGGACCTGGACGTTCATCGGCGAGATGTACGAGGAACTTCTGGCTACCATGCCGCCCGAGATGATCGCTGTATGGGCACCTGGCGATCTCGAGCTGGGCAGCCTCGGAGGCTACTTCCAGACCGAGTACCTGGGGATGATGTGGGTACTCATCGTGGCAGCGGCCATCATCATCTACGCTGCGAAGGCTGTCTCCAGCGAGGTGGCGGCGGGCACGATGGAGCTTCTGTTGGCACAGCCGATTGCGCGCCTTCAGTTCATCGTGACGCGCATCGCGGCGATGTTCGTGTACGCTGCGATCTTGACCACAGCCACCTTCCTGCCGATCCAGATCCTGGGTCCCACCTACGACATCGAGATCGCGGGCCGAACGATGGCGCTGCTGTATGCAACGGGCTTCTTGCTGATCTCAGCGATCGGCAGCTTTGCGATGATGCTCTCGGCGAGTATGCGAGGAGGCGGGCGCCCGGGAGCGATAACAGGGTCGCTACTGGCGGCGATGTGGATCCTCCAAGCCATAACACCTTTTGTCGAAGTCGCCGAGGACTTGGAGCCACTCAACCTGCTCACCTACTGGCAGCCCGGTGACCTCATCAACGAGGGCGTCGTACTCGCCAGCAGTTGGTGGGTCTACGGCGGAATCACGGTAATCTCGCTTGCAATCGCCGTCGTCGCCTTCTTGCGTAGGGATATTACATAAACCTTGTTGCAGGATGATTCCTCTGCGCGCAGAACGGGAACACTAGATATCAATGACGGGGGTGTTCTCGACAGGAGGTCGACAAATGGGTTCGAACGACAAGTTCATGCGGTTCCTTGCCGCTTGGGCGCTGGTGCATGAAACCGCCGATGAGGGCTGGAAGGCCGCAGTCGAGCGTGGCATGGACGTGACTCCCGAGGCCATGAACGCCGGACCGGAAGCGTTCGTCGACGGACTCTCGGCGATAATCTTCGACGAGAAGGAGCGCCTGAAGACGGAGCTCGCCGCCGGAGCTGCCGAAGATGGGGGAAGCGCAGCCAGTGAGGGCGAGCGCATCGACGAGCTGCGCTTCGAGATCGCCGAGCTTAGAGGGCGCATTGAGTCGATGAACGCGACGATGGACAGGATCGCATCGAGCATCGCTCCCCCGAAAGGCTAGGCCCCCGTGCCGGGGCGTGGTTTTCAAATAGCAAGCGTCCTGATTCGCCGAGGGTTCCTGGCTGCACTCAGCTCGGGCTTCGGGCTTCTCGGCGCTGAGAAGAGGCGAACGTCTTTCGCCCGGCAGATGAGGATGGCGTGCGAAGAGCTTGGCCCCACCTTCATCAAACTGGGGCAACTCGCCTCTGTGCGGCCCGACATCTTTCGGGCGCAGACGGTCTTCGAGCTAGAACGTTTGCAGGACTCGGTACCCTCGATTCCGGTGGAGCGTGTCCTCAAGGTGATCGAGGAGGAGTTCGGCGCACATCCTGATGAGCTTTTCGTCGAGTTCGACAGGAGCCCGCTGGCCTCGGCATCGATCGCACAGGTCCATCGCGCGAAGCTCGCGCATCCCGCACGCACGACCGGGGGCAAAGAGTTGCCTGCCGGGACAGACATCGTCGTCAAGGTCGTCAAACCAGGTATCGAAGGCGTCATCGAAGCGGACCTGGCATTTGCCCGCCGGATCGCCGAGGTGGTCGCAAAGACCGGTCTTAGCCGTCGGATCGATCTCGTTGGCACTTTGGACGAGTTCGGAGACTCCCTCAGGAGCGAGATAGACCTTCGCAATGAGGGTCGGGTTGCGGATCGTTTCGGCTTCGACTTCCGCGAGGATCCGCTTGTGGTGGTACCTGGGATGGTCTGGTCGCGCTCGACCCGTCGGGTTCTCACGATGGAGTTCGTCGAGGGCTGGAGGCTCACCGATCTCACCGAGGCGGAGCGCACTGGTGTCGACGCCTACGGCCTGGCATTGCACGGTGCCGAGGTGTTCATGCGCCAAGTCCTCGTGCTGGGGAGGTTCCACGCGGACCTGCATCCGGCCAACCTGTTCGTGACCCCCGACTCGCGCATCTGCTACCTGGACTTCGGTATCGTGGGCCGGACGGAGCCAGCGCAACGCATCGCGATAGCCCAGGTGTTGGCGGCCACAGTGTACGGCGATGCCGACCGGGCGATTCGTTACAGCGGCGAACTGGGCTTACATATCCCGAAGGACAAGCGATCGATCGTTCGCGACCGGGTCGCCGAGCTGATGGGAAGGACGATCGGCCGAAAAGGCAA
>DBEG01000116.1:0-10503 GCA_002293965.1 Actinobacteria bacterium UBA912
ACGGCGACCATGATGTTCGGCGGGATCGAGACACCTGCCGAGAGGGTCGAACACATGCTGCGCATCCGCGAGGTGCAGGACGAAGCACTCGCTGGCGGGCACACCGGCTTCCGCGCGTTCATCCCGTGGAGCTTCCAGCCCGGCAACACCGAGCTTGCTTCCGGCGCGCCGATGACCGCTGCGAGCGGATGGGATTACCTGCGCACACTCGCCGTTTCTCGGCTGTTCCTGGATAATGTGACCAACATACAAGCGTCTTGGGTGACCCAGGGATCGAAGATCGGCCAGGTCGCGATGTGCTTCGGGGCCAACGACATGGGCTCGACGATGATCGAGGAGAACGTGGTCGCCGCTGCGGGGACGCGATTCTCGATGGCGCGCGACGAGCTCGTGCGGCTTATCGCCGATGCGGGATTCACCCCCGTCCAACGCGACACGCTGTACAGGCCGGTCAGGCGATTCCACCCGGCCGACACGGATGAGGAGACCACATGAGCGAGGCGAGAGTTCCCAAGGCCCACTTCGGCATCTGCGGAGGATCGGGCTCGCTTGGATTCGACTTCCCACAAGGACTCGATGACCCGCGCGTGACCGTACTCGCGGGCGACCTTACCTTCGCCACGCCCTTCGGCGAATCGCCGACGTTCACGCACTTCCGCGTCGATGGCCCGCACGGCGCGCACGAGGCGCTCGCCGTCCGCATGCACGGGTGGCGACGGGGCGTGAAGCGAGCGGATGCCTCACTGCAGACCTTCTGGGTCTTCCACGAGGCTGGCGTGTCGAAGGTGCTCGCCGACGGCGGTGTCGGGTCACTGAATCACCTGCTCGACCCGCGCGACATCATCATCCCGCACGACTTCATCGACCTGTCGATGAAACAGGACATCTACGTGCGCGGGGATCATCTGCTCATCATGCGCGATCCGGTCTGCCCCGACCTGGCCTCGCGCCTGCACACCGGCGCTGCCGCGAGCTTCCCGCGCGTCTTCAGCCGCGGCGTCTACCTCGTCACCGACGGGCCGCGCTTCGAATCGATCTCCGAGGTCGACTACATGCGCCGCCTGGGAGGCGACGTCGTCGGGCAGTCGCTCTCGCCCGAGGTCTTCCTCGCCCGCGACATCGGCGCGTGCTTCGCTGGCGTCTACATCGTCGTGAACTACGGCGAGGGGGTAGTGCGCACGTGGGAACACGACGAGCTCAAGGCGGTGTTCTTCGACGAGTCCGCGACCATCGCCAAGCTCGTGGTCGACACGATTGCCGAGACGGACCCGGCCTCCTCGGCATGTGGCTGCCGCGACCTGCGCAAGCCGTCGCTGCTGTCCATCCCTGACGCACGCCCGGAGCATTTGCGACCGAAGCCCGCGCCCGGGGACTGAGCGATGATGCTCGTCTCGGCGCCCTGGGTGCTCCCGATCTGCTCGTCGCCCATCCGCGACGGGGCGGTCCTCGTCGAGGGCGCCCGCATCGCACGCGTGGGCACGCTCGCCGATCTCTCTGCTGCGCACCCGACCGCCGAGCGCCGCCACTTCGACGGCTGCACGATACTCCCCGGCCTGGTCAACGCGCACACGCATCTGGCGATGACGAGCCTGCAAGGAGTCGCGGGCCCGGGCGACTTCGCCACCTGGATCTCGCGCATCCCCGCAGCGTGGGGTGCCCTTAGCGCCTCTGAGATCCGCGAGTCGATCGAGCGCGGCATGCGCATGTCGCTCGCTTCCGGCGTCACGGTGGTCGGCGACATCTCGTACGGCCCCGACTCGCCCGCGACCGGCTCGCAACTCGGCATCGGCGGCGTCTTCTTCGAGGAGGTTCTCGGCATACCCGCCGAAGAGCTGCCCGCGCGCCTGCGCGAGATGTGCTTCCCCGCCCCGCACGCCGACCCCCGCATCCGACAGGGCCTCACGCCCCACGCGCCCTACACAGCCGGGCCGGGGCTGATCGCAGCCGCACACTCGGCCGCTGCCTCCGCTCGCGCACCCTTCGCGATCCACGTCGCCGAGTCGGCAGCGGAATCCGAGCTCCTGGCCTCAGGCACCGGGCCGCTCGCGGCGGTTGCAGCCCGCGTGGCTGTGGGCTTCGAGGCGCCGGGGACGTCAGCGGTGCGTTACCTCGATGCGTTGGGAGCCCTCGACGGCGCGCTCGCGATCCACTGCGTGAAGGTCGACGCCGCCGACGCCGCGCTGCTAGCGGCCAAGACCCGCGGAGTCGTGGTGTGTCCGCGCTCCAACGCCTACCTCGGCAACGGAGCCCCGCCGGTGGAGCTGCTGCTGGAGCACGGAGTCACGCTCGGGCTGGGGACCGATTCGCTCGCAAGCAACGCAGACCTCGACCTCTTCGAGGAGGCGAGAGCGCTGGCCCACATCGCCCCCACGCTGACCGCCGAGATGATCATCGCGATCATGACTCTCGGCGGAGCGAAGGCACTGGGAGTCGAAGACGACTTCGGAACCCTTGAGCCCGGAACCCAGGCCGACCTCGCCATCTTCGGCGTGGTCGGAGAAGACCCGCATGTAGCGCTGCTCGCCGAGGCCAGCACGCAAACGCTCCGCGCACTCCTCGCAGCCGGCGAGTGGCGAACCTAATCCCGAGACCTAATGCTCGCCGAGGTAGGTCTTGCGGACCTGCTCGTTGTGTAGCAGCTCCTTGCCCGGTCCCTCCAGCACGATCTTGCCGGTCTCAAGCACATAGCCACGCTTGGCAACTGATAGCGCCATGGCAGCGTTCTGCTCGACCAACAGGATCGTGATTCCTGACTCATTGAGCTTCTGGATCGTCTCGAACACGAGATCGACGATGACCGGCGCGAGTCCCATCGAGGGCTCGTCGAGCATCAGCAGCCGAGGGCGGGCCATCAGCCCGCGGCCCATAGCCAGCATCTGCTGCTCACCGCCGGAAAGCGTTCCGCCGCGCTGGGTCCTGCGCTCCTTCAGGCGCGGGAACAGGTCGAACACCCGCTCCATGTCCTGAGGAATCTCCTTGTCCGAGCGCAGATAAGCACCCATCTCAAGGTTCTCGACAACGGTCATCTCCGGGAAGATTCTGCGCCCCTCGGGGACCTGGACTATGTTCATCCCGGCAACCTCATGCGAGGGTACGCCTGCGATGGACTTGCCATCGAAGATGATGTCGCCCTTCGTGGGGGCCAATTGTCCCGAGATCGTCTTGAGGGTCGTGGACTTCCCGGCACCATTAGCGCCGATCAGGGTCACGATCTCGCCCTCGTCCACGTGAACGGAGATTCCCTTCAGCGCCTCGATCTGGCCATAGAAGGTATGTACTGCGTCAACCTTTAGCACTTAGCTCCTCCTACCCTTCCGCCAACAGCGCTTCAGCGCCGGAGCCGAGATACGCTTCGATAACCTTCGGGTCACGCTGGATCTGGGCAGGGGTTCCCTCGGCGATCTTCTCACCGAAGTCGAGCACCACGATCCGGTCCGCAACGCCCATAACGACCTTCATGTCGTGCTCAATCAGAAGCACGGTGATGCCCTGGGAGCGAATGCGGTGCGCCAGCTCCATGAGCTCGATCGATTCCTGCGGGTTCATCCCGGCCGCCGGCTCGTCCAGCAGCAAGAGTTGCGGGTCGGTCGCCAATGCACGTGCGATCTCTAGGCGACGCTGATCGCCGTAGGGCAGGTTCGTGGCGAGCTCATTGACCTTGTCCAGCAGGCCGACGAAGCTCAACCACTTGAGCGAATCCTCGATGATCTGCTTTTCCTCGCGCTTGAATCCTGGTGTGCGGAGTACCGCGCTGAGAGGCCCGGCATTGGTGCGAGCATGACGCCCGACCATGATGTTCTCTAGCGCAGTCATGTTGTCGAACAGGCGGATGTTCTGGAAGGTACGGGCGATTCCCATCTTGCAGATGTCATGGGGCGCCTTGCCGATCAACGATTTTCCGTTGAAGTCCAGCTTCCCGGACGTTGGCCTGTAGATACCCGTCAGCATGTTGAACACCGTTGTCTTGCCAGCCCCGTTAGGGCCGATTAGCGCCAGGATCTCGCCGGGCGCGATGTCGAACGTGACTTCGTTGACCGCCTTGAGACCACCGAATGCCATCGTCAGATCGTCTACATTGAGGAGAGGCATCTCTCTACCCTTGCTTTCTGCACTCATCAGGAGCCCCCTTTGTGCCGGGACTCGGCTCGATTAGCAGCCTCGAGATCCGCCATCGACTGATTTTGCTCCATCAGATTCTTTGCATCCTCGGGATGTAGCTCCATGGCTCTGCGCTTGGAGGGCAGAATGCCCTGCGGCCTGAAGATCATCATGATGATCAAGGCGATGGCAAAGACAAAGAAGCGGTATTGCCCAGCCATGTTCGCCTGCTCGGTAGTGAGGAACTGGGAGAAGAATTCGGACTGTGCCGTCCAACGGATCATCTCTGGTAGCCCGGCGATGACCGCAGCACCCAGAGCCACTCCGGGTATCGAGCCCATGCCGCCAAGGACCACCATGCAGACCACTAGAACGGATTCCATGAAGTTGAACGACTCCGGACTGATGAATCCAATCCAGTACGTGAACGTAATTCCGCCGATTCCACCCCATACCGCACCCAGTGCGAAGGCCCACAGCTTGGTGGTCTGGATATTCACGCCAACGGATGCTGCTGCGATCTCATCTTCACGCATGGCGATCCAAGCACGACCCAGACGCGAATCATCAAGCCTGCGGATCACGAAGATCGCAATCACGCAGAGAATGGCGATCATGTAATACCACCACAGATCTGCCGAGAAGTGGAAATCGCCGATGCTCAAAGCGTCCATCATGGCAGCCTGACCAGCGGGCGGGGTCACCGACTCTCCTGGGCCTGGTAGGCCTTTGGGTCCTCTAGTCAATCCGAAGACGTCGTTGGTGAGCGCAATCCTGACCGACTCGCCGAAACCGAGCGTGACGATAGCCAGATAGTCCCCGCGCAACCTGAGTACCGGGAAGCCGATCACCAGACCGGCGAACGCTGCGCCTAATGCGGATACCGGTAACAGCACCCAATACCCCGCGCCGGCGATCGCCTCAGGAAGAAGTAAGCCCAAAAGCATGCCGACGTATGCGCCCACCGCATAGAAAGCGATGTAGCCTAAGTCCAGCAGCCCGGCGTAGCCAACGGTGATGTTCAATCCCAGTGCCAGCACGACGTAGATGCCCATCAGGGCAAAGATACGCACGAAGAAGAAGTTGCCCACGGACTGGAAGTAGAGCGGCAACGCTATCGCGGCGACGATTGCGATGGCCAGCCAGATCCACTGCTTGCGATCGACCTTCTTGTTGTTCTTGGAACCTACCTGTAGCACTTGTGCTCCCATGTCTACACCTTCTCCACTGTGGACCGGCCGAGAAGACCTCCGGGCCGGAAGGTGAGTACGAGCAACAGCACACCGAAGACGATGACATCACGGTATCCGGAGCTGATATAGCCAGCGGCCATAGCCTCCAGGATGCCTATGAGGAACCCACCCAGCATCGCACCTCTGAGGTTTCCGATGCCTCCGACGACCGCCGCTGTGAATGACTTGATACCGGGAATGAATCCCATGTCGAACTTGATCGAGCCGTAGTACAGGCCCGAGAAGATACCCGCCGCAGCCCCCAGAGCCGGACCCACGAAGAAGGCGACCATGATTACCTTGTTGATGTCGATACCCATCAGGCCAGCGGCATCCCTATCCTGCGAGGTCGCCCTCATGGCCTTGCCCATGCGCGTCTTCGATACCCAGGTGTCGAGCACCACAAGCAGGAGGACTGTCGTGACCAGCATGATGATCTGCAGGTATGTGATCGTCACTCCACCGAAGCTAAGTCCGCCCGACGGGATCAGATAGTTCGGGAAAGGTAATGACCGCGCAGTGATCCAGAGTAGAACCACCTGCTGCAAGAGGATGGAAACAGCGATCGCGGAGATCAATGCTGCCAGCCGAGGAGCGTTGCGTAGCGGTCGATACGCTATTCGCTCTATCAACACGCCCAGTATCCCAATCGAGATACCGGCAATGAGAAATGTCAAAAGGAAGAGAACGATGATACCTAACCCAGATCCTGTAAGCGCGTCGAACTGGGAGAGGAACGTAAAGGTGAAAAGACCAACGAACGCCCCGCCCATGAACATCTCTGCATGAGCGAAGTTGATCATCAACATGATGCCGTACACAAGGGTGTATCCCAGCGCGATGAGCGCGTACATCCCACCCAGGGTGATGCCGTTTACGAGCTGCTGCCCGAAGATATCCAGTGCCACTGAAGTCCACCTGTCTGGAGAGCAAGAAAAAGGAACGAGAAGTCATCTGCGTACCACAAGGATTCCCACGGGAACCCGGTCAGGCGATGACCTCTCGCCTGCCCGGGTTCCTGAATATCTCACATGGGAACGATTAGGTACCCGTTACTGCGTGTAAGCTACCCACTCGCCATCCCTGACGATGAACAGGGTGATCGCCTTGTTGGTGGTGTCACCATTCTCATCGAAAGCGATAGCGCCGGTAACTCCCTCGGTGTCTGTAGCAGCTACAGCCTCAAGAATAGCGGCCTTGCCGGCATCAGAAGCGACCTGATCGGCGCCTAGATCAGCAGCCACTACCTTGATGGCCTCGAGGATCACGAAGGCAGCATCGTATGCATAAGTGTCGTAGGCCTGGATCTCCTCGCCAGCGAACTCTGCTGCGAACTTCTCCTTGAACTCAGCGCCGCGTGGCTGATCAGCCAACGGAAGGCCGACGGACGTGGTGAAGTCACCCTCTGCGCTCGCTCCAGCAAGCGCGATGTAGTCTGCAGCCTTCAGGCCGTCTCCGCCGAAGAATGCACCCTCGAAACCTGCCTCAGCAGCCTGGCGTGCAAAGAGCGCACCGGCGTTGTAGATGCCGCCGTAGTAGATCACGTCAGGGTTCTCTGCGCGGATGCGAGTGACAAGCGCGCTGAAATCGCTGTCCTTGTCGCTGGTCTTCTCCCTACCCATGACGGTGCCGCCGCCTTCCTCGAAGTTCCTCTGGAACTCATCGGCGAGGCCCACGCCGTAAGGAGTGGAGTCATCGACCACGAATGCGGTCTTGAAGCCAAGCTCGCCAAGGGCGGCCTCAGCAGCATACGCACCCTGAACGGGGTCAGTGGTGCAGACGCGGAATACGTTACCGAACTCCTGATCCAGCGTCAGAGCAGGGTTGGTGGATGCCGGCGAGATCTGTACGAGGCCGGCGCGACCGTAGATCGCGGAGGTGGGGATCGATACACCTGAGTTCAGGTGACCGACTACTCCAACCACTGCGGGATCGCTGACGAGCTGGTTCGCGACGTTCACGCCGACCTTCGGGTCGCCCTGATCGTCGACTACGAATGCTTCGACTCTGATTCCAAGCTCCTCAGCCTCTGGGGAAGCATTGAAATCGTTGATCGCCAGCATGGCCCCGTTCTCGATACCCTGACCAAGCGCGACTGCGCCCTGGGTCAGAGGGGCACCGATTCCGAGCTTGACTGTTACTACTTCTGCTGCGCCGTCGGTAGGCTCTGGCGTGGTACCACAGCCTGCTGTTACCACCATGGCTGCGAGCAACATCGTTGCAACCAAGGAAAGCAACTTCTTGTTTCTGCCCAATTTCATATGTACCTCCCTAGCTCCATTTGCAATTCCCTGAATCGAACATGCCAGGAACGGAGAGGCCATCCGCTGTGCCCCAGTCATGCAGATATCAGAGCTGATGCAGAATAGCAGATGGAACCGTGGTTACACAACCAGATATTCACTAGGGCGCTGATTTGATGCACGCTCCCGGCGAGCGAGGCGTCACCGCAAAACGACCTCGACATCGAACCCGCCGAGAAGCCCGTGCAGCGCCGCCTCATCCAGCGGCGCTAGCTGGCCCGTTTGCACCTCAACCCCATCGATTCTGCGCCGCTGGATCGCCCACCTCTCCGGTGCTGCCTCCTCGATGTGCGGAGCGAGTCGCGTGAGTGTCTCGGTATCGAATGATCGCAGGTCAATGGTGGTGCGCACCTCGAAGTCGATATCGGAGCCTGCCAGCAACGCGAGGCTCTGGCGGGCGAGCTCTCCAGAGCTCTCTACACCCGTGACCTTATCGTACTCGTCAAAGGGTGCTTTGATGTCGAGCCCCACCCACGACAGGTAGGGCAACAGCGCATTGATGCGCCGCGGGTAGGCTCCGTTGGTATGCATCCCCACCGAGAAGCCCATGTCGAGTACCTCGGTCATCGCAGCCCATAGTGCGGACTGGACCGTCGGCTCCCCTCCCGAGAAGACGACAGCGTCGAGCAGGCCCTTTCGGCGACTAAGATGATCCGCGATCTGATTCCAGGTGAAGTCGGTCTCCTCGCTGCCGTCGATCGCCATCAGGTGCGGGTTGTGGCAGTATCCGCACCGCCACGGGCAGCCCCGGGTGAAGACCGTGGCCACCAGCTTTCCCGGTTGGTCGATCGTCGAGAAGGGTGCGAAGCCCCCTATGCGCAGATCTGCTGCGCGCATACCGGCTCGCTGAAGCAGGTTCGCTCGGCGTATTCGCCTTGCTTGCCCTTGTTGAACGAGCTCACCGGGCGGTGGTAGCCCATCACTCGGGTCCAGACCTCACACGGCTGGGCCGGTTCGCTCGGGCACTCGGGGCAGTGCGTGTGCTCGCCTTGGAGGTACCCGTGCACCGGGCAGATCGAGAACGTCGGCGAGATGGTGATGTAGGGCAGCCCGAAGCCTTCGAGCGAGCGGCGCACGAGCGTCTTGCACGCATCGACCGAGCTCACGCGCTCACCCAGGTACAGATGCAGCACGGTGCCGCCGGTGTACTTGCGCTGTAGCGGCTCCTGGCGCGAAAGCGCCTCGAAGGGGTCCTCGGTGAATCCGGCCGGTAGCTGGCTGGAGTTCGTGTAGTACGGGGTCTCCGGCGTACCGGCCTGCAGGATGGCGCTGCCGTACCGCTTCTGGTCCTCCCGCGCGAAGCGGTAGGTGGTGCCTTCGGCGGGTGTCGCCTCAAGGTTGTACAGGTGCCCGGTCTGCTCCTGGAACTCGACGATGCGCCCGCGCACGTGGTCGAGGAAGCGCATGGCGAACTGCTCGCCGAAGGGCGTGGTGATGTCCTCGGCGTCGGCGGTGAAGTTGCGGATCATCTCGTTGATGCCGTTCACTCCGACCGTCGAGAAGTGGTTCCTCAGCGTGCCGAGGTAGCGCTTGGTGTACGGGAACAGCCCGTTGTCGATGTGGTGCTGGATGGTCTTGCGCTTGAGCTCGAGTGAGGTCCTCGCATGCTCGAGCTGCTTGTCGAGCGCAGCAAGTAGCGCGGCTTCGTCGCCAGCGTGCAGGTGCCCCAGGCGCGCGCAGTTGATGGTCACGACGCCCAGCGACCCGGTCTGCTCGGCACTTCCGAAAAGCCCGTTGCCGCGCTTGAGCAGCTCGGTCAGGTCGAGCTGGAGTCGGCAGCACATCGAGCGGACCATGTTGGGCGAGAGCTCCGAGTTCACGAAGTTCTGGAAGTACGGAAGCCCGTATTTCGCCGTCATCTCGAAGAGCAGCTCCGTGTTCTCGCTCTCCCACGGAAACTCAGGCGTGATGTTGTAGGTGGGAATCGGGAAGGTGAAGACCCGGCCCTTGGCATCGCCGGTAGTCATGACCTCGATGTAGGCGCGATTGATCATGTCCATCTCGCGCTGCAGCTCACCGTAGGTGAAGTCGCATGCCACTCCGCCGATGATCGGGTACTCGTCCTTGAGGTCCTCAGGGCAGGTCCAGTCGAAGGTCAGGTTGGTGAACGGAGTCTGCGTCCCCCACCGCGACGGGACGTTGAGGTTGTACACGAATTCCTGCATCGCCTGACGCACCTTCTCATACGAGAGGTCATCGAGGCGGATGAAAGGTGCGAGGTACGTGTCGAACGACGAGAACGCCTGCGCGCCGGCCCACTCGTTTTGCAGCGTGCCGAGGAAGTTCACGATCTGGCCGAAGGCGCTGGACAGGTGCTTGGGTGGCGCGGCCTCGACCTTGCCCGGCACGCCGTTGAAGCCCTCGGCGAGTAGCATACGAAGGGACCACCCTGCGCAGTAGCCGGCCAGCATGTCGAGGTCGTGGATGTGGATGTCGGCCTCGCGATGGGCGCGCCCGACCTCCGGGGTGTAAACGTGGCTGAGCCAGTAGTTCGCGATCACCTTGCCGGAGACATTCAGGATCAGCCCACCCAGCGAGTAGCCCTGGTTGGCATTCGCGTTGACGCGCCAGTCAGCGCGATCGAGGTACTCGTTGACGCTGGTGCCCACCTCGACGACGGTCTTGCGGTCTTCTCGGAAGCGGGCGCGCTTCTCACGGTAGACGATGTAGGCACGGGCCGTTGCGAAGTGGTTCGCGCTGATGAGGAGCTGTTCTACGACGTCTTGGATCTGCTCGATGTCGGGTTCGGTCTTGCCGAAGCGGTGCCTGAGAACCTTGAGCGCCTGGTACGTCAGAAGGTCACCCTCGGACTCGTCGAACTCACCGGTCGCTTTGCCTGCCAGCACGATCGCAGTCCGGATCTTGTCGGC
>DBEG01000116.1:10853-13260 GCA_002293965.1 Actinobacteria bacterium UBA912
TCGAAAGGCACGCGTTCGCCGGTTCGCTTGATGACACCAGCGGGAATGAGTCCGATTGTCTGGTCCAAGATGGTCTCCCTAGTGAGCGCAAGATATTGTTATTCGAATAAAGTGAAGCCCTAGATATGGTAGCGGGAGGGGGCCGGAAGGTCAACAAGAAATGTCGCCCGCACGTCATCTAAATGACTTGAATCACGGCGTAAACCCTTGACGAATTGCCCCGAACCAACTACCATAAAAACGGCATCATCGTGCCTAAAATGAGGTGACTGAAATGCTTTCGACTTTGATCACATCCCGAGCTCGCCGCACCTTGCTGACGCTCTTTCTGACCCATCCGAATGAGCGGTTCTATCAGCAGCAGCTCATTCGTGATCTCGGTCTCTCTTCATCACTCGTGCAAGCAGAACTCAAGCGTCTGGAGCACACAGGTCTTCTCATCAGCTGTCGCGAAGCCAACGCACGCTACTTCACAGTCAACAAGGCATTCCCGATCTATCCAGAGCTGAAGAGCATCGTTTTCAAGACGATCGGCCTTGCCGATTTCTTGCGCTCCTCCTTCGAAAGTCTCGGCAGCATAGAGTGTGCACTCATCTACGGATCGGTCGCGAAGAACATTGAGGACGCACGTTCCGATGTGGATGTGCTGGTGATCGGCGAAGTTGATTTCGATGCCTTGGATGAAGCACTCGATCCTGCCGAAAGCGAGATCGGCCGAGAGATAAATACTACAGTCTTCACAAGAAAGGAATGGAACGACAGGATCGACAGAGGCCAGTCGTTCACTGCCGACATACTGGCGGGTCCAAAGATCTTCCTCGTGGGGGGCGAAGATGAGCTTCGAAGAATCGTTCGACCGCAGGCTTAGGCATCCGCAGCGGGTATTTCGGGTATCATCATAGAAAGCATCCGCGCGCCGTGGCGCAGACGGGAGGAGTACCTTGGAGCTTTGGTTCTGGATCTGGGCCGTTCTAGCTGTGGCGCTGTTGGCTGGCGAGATATTCACCGCCGGATTCTTCATGCTCCCACTCGGGTTGGGTGCCGCCGTCGCCGCCGTGTTGGCGCTTCTCGGCATCGCACTCGCGTGGCAATGGGTAGCGTTCGTCTCAGTATCCTTGCTGGCCTTCCTGTTCCTCAGGCGTTTCGCCAGTAAGATCACGCAGAAGCAACCGATCAAGACCGGCGTTGACCGACTCCTCGGGATGACCGGAGTCGTGATCGAAGCGATCGAGCCGCTCTCGACATCGGGCAAAGTGCGCGTCGACCGAGAAGTCTGGCGTGCCGAGAACTCGGGTGGCGAGCCGGTGCCTGTCGGAACGCCAATCGTCGTCGACAGCGTCGGCGGCACCCACCTTGTAGTACGAGTGAAGGATCCAGCCGACTAGGGGTCTGACCTAAGACCAGAATGGAGTCATGATGATTTCAGGAGTAGGTGTGGTCGAGTTGCTGGGGTTGCTCTTCATCCCCGTTGCGGTCCTGCTTGTCGTGTATATCGCCAACGCCATCAAGATCGTGCGCCCGTACGAAAAGGGCATCCTTGAGCGGTTCGGCCGGTACCAGCGCACGCTGGAGGCCGGGCTCAATATCATCCTGCCTTTCGTCGACAAGCTGACCAAAGTCGACATGCGGGAAAACGTGGTCGAAGTCCCGCCCCAGGAAGTCATCACGAAGGACAACGTGGTGGTCACGGTCGATGCTGTCGTCTACTACGAGGCCACCGACCCCGTGAAACTCATGTACAACGTCGCCAACTTCTACATCGCAGCGACCAAGCTCGCTCAGACCAACTTGCGTAACGTGATCGGCGAGATGCAGCTCGACGAGTCGCTTACCAGCCGAGAGAAGATCAACGCGGCCCTGCGCCAGATCCTCGACGACGCCACAGACAAGTGGGGCGTCCGAGTGGTTCGCGTCGAACTCCAGCGCATCGAACCGCCCGCCGACGTGACCGAAGCGATGCACCGCCAGATGAAGGCCGAGCGCACCCGCCGCGCACTGATCCTCGAAGCCGACGGCGACAAGCAGGCTGCGATCACCCGCGCAGAAGGCTTCAAGCAATCCAAGATCCTCGAGGCCGAAGGTGAGGCGCAGGCGATCAAGGAAGTCGCCGACGCCGAGAAGTTCCAAAAGATCGCACTCGCCGAGGGTGAGGCCGCCGCTATCCGCGGGGTGTTCGGCGCCATCCACGACGGGGATCCCACGAACGACCTCATCGCCGTGCGATACCTCGATGCCCTCAAGGCCATCGCCGACGGACCCGCGAACAAGGTCTTCCTCCCCATGGAGGTCAGCGGCGTGATGGGTTCGATCGGCGGTATCGCGGAGCTCTTCAAGGACCCCGCGCGCACCAAGACAGCCGAACCCACCGACGCGTAGGGACGCGATCCGCGAAGTGCGAGTGCGCTGC
>DBEG01000097.1 GCA_002293965.1 Actinobacteria bacterium UBA912
CATCCACATCGACATCGACCCAGCTGAGATCGGTAAGAACAAGGCGGTCGACGTGCCGGTGGTGGGAGAGGCCAAGTCCATCCTTGCCGGCGTCGTTGCAGAGTTGCGCAAGTCAGGCGCAGAGCCGGTGAGCACCGCTTGGATGAAGGTCATCGATGATTGGCGCAAGCGCTTCCCGCTACATTTCGCTTCACAGGAAGGTGTCTTGCATCCTCAGCATGTCGTCACCCGGGTCAGCGATCTGACAGCCGATCGGGACACGATCATTTGTACCGAAGTCGGCCAGAACCAGATGTGGGCATGTCAGTATTACACCCTGCGTCGCCCCAGGTCTTGGATATCTTCAGGCGGCCTTGGGACGATGGGCTTCGGACTCCCGGCGGCGATCGGCGCTCAGGCCGGACGCCCGGACGCTCTTGTCATCGACATCGCTGGTGACGGGTCGATCCAGATGAACAGCCAGGAAATGGCAACCGCGGCGATCAATCAGCTCCCCGTGAAGGTCGTCATCTTGAACAACGGGTTCCTCGGCATGGTGAGACAGTGGCAGGAGCTGTTCTACGATCGCAGATACTCGTCTTCGGTGCTGTCGCAGGACATCCCTGACTTTCTGAAGCTGGCGGAGGCGTACGGTTGGCTCGGAGTGCGGGTGACGAGTCCGGATGAGCTCGATGCAGCGCTGATGCAAGCGTTCGATCATCCCGGACCTGCGCTGGTTGATTGTCGCGTTGCTCCTGAAGAGTGCGTGTTCCCCATGGTCGCGCCGGGGGCCAGCATCGATGAGATGCTCGGCGGCGTTCCCGGATGCCCCGTGTCCGAGATGTTGGACGACGATATCCTCGAGGAGGTGTGGGAGTAAGATGACGCATACTCTCTCGGTTCTGGTTGAGAACAAGCCCGGCGTGCTGACCCGTGTCGCGTCGCTCTTTGCGCGCCGCGGGTTCAACATCGATTCGCTAGCGGTCGGTCCTACGGAGGACCCGACCCTGTCGCGCATCACCATCGTGGTCAGCGCTGCCGACATCCCGTTGGAGCAGATCACCAAGCAGTTGCACAAGCTGGTCAACGTCATCAAGATCCAGGACCTCGATCCAGAGGACATGATTGCTCGGGAGCTCGTGCTGTTCAAAGTCAACGCATCCTCTGAACGCCGACACGAGATCATCGAGATAGCCAACGTATTCCGCGCAAAAATCGTCGATGTGGGCAAGAACTCATTGACGATCGAGGCCACTGGTTCGGCAAGTAAGATCGAGGCGTTAGAGGACTTGTTCCGCGCTTATGGCATCAAGGAGCTCGCACGCACAGGGCGGATCGCCCTGGGCCGCGGTCAAAGGGATAGCACGAAGACCTGAGCTAGCATGAAGATCCGATAACGACACGTACCAAAGAGAGAGGAACACCAGAATGGCCCAGATATTCTACGAGAAGGATTGCGACCTTGGACTGATCAAGGATCGCAAGATCGCTGTGATCGGCTACGGCTCACAGGGGCACGCCCACGCACTCAACCTGCACGATTCGGGATGCGATGTGCGCGTAGGGCTGCGCGCGGACTCCAAGTCCTGGGACAAGGTCAAGGCCGACGGGTTGAAGGTCATGACACCGCGGGAAGCCGCCGCAGAGGCCGAGATCATCATGATCCTCGCCCCCGACGAGCTCCAAGGTCACATCTACTACTCGGAGATCCACGAGCACATGACCGCGGGCAAGGTGCTCGCTTTCGCCCACGGCTTCAACATCCACTACGGCCAGATCGAGGCTCCGGTCGATGTCGACGTCGTCATGATCGCGCCGAAGGGCCCGGGCCACATGGTTCGTCGCGTCTTCACCGAAGGCTCGGGCGTACCGTGCCTCGTGGCTGTCCACCAGGACGCCAGCGGCAGCGCCCTTGAGATCGCACTCGCGTGGGCTGCCGGGGTCGGCGGTTCGAGGGCGGGGATCATCGAGACAAGCTTCGCCGAGGAGACCGAGACCGATCTTTTCGGCGAGCAGGCTGTCTTGTGCGGAGGTGCTACGGCTCTGGTGATGGCAGGATTCGAGACGCTTGTTGAAGCTGGCTATCAGCCTGAGATCGCGTACTTCGAGTGTCTGCACGAGCTCAAGCTGATCGTCGATTTGATGTACGAGGGCGGCATGGCCAAGATGTTCGACTCGATCAGCAACACGGCTGAGTACGGCGCCTACGTCACCGGACCGCGGATCGTCACCGACGAGACCCGCGAGAACATGGCCCAGGTCCTCTGGGAGATCCAGAACGGCGAGTTCGCTCGCAACTGGATGCTCGAGAACAAGGTGGCCCAGCCGCACTTCAAGGCCATGAGGCGCATCAACGCGGAGCACCTGGTCGAAGAGGTCGGAAGCGACCTTCGCACCATGTTCACCTGGCTCGAGAGGGGCTGAGAACCGATGAAGAAGCAGTACCTGATGACGCCTGGGCCGACTCCGGTACCTGCCGAGGTGCTGTTGACCCAGGCAGCGCCTATCATCCATCACAGGACGCCGGAGTTCTCGAAGGCGTTCGCTGATGCCATCGAGGGGCTCAAGTATGTCTTCCAGACGAAAGGCGATGTCCTGCTTTTCGCGAGCTCGGGCACTGGCGTCATGGAGGCGGCGATAGCCAACTGCTTCTGCGCTGGCGACAAGGTCATCGTAGCCCGCAACGGCAAGTTCGGCGACCGCCAGAAGGCTATCTGCGAGGTCTACGGCCTCGATGTGATCGATCTGCGCTACGAGTGGACCGAGGTGGTGCACCCCGATGACATAGCTTCGGCGCTTTCGGCGAACCCGGATGCAAGGGGGGTCATCGTCACGCAGTCCGAGACCTCCAGCGGCGTGCTCAACGACGTGCAGGCGATCGGAGCGATCGTACGCGACCACCCCGAGTGCGTGCTGATCGTCGACAGCATCACCGGTATCGGCGCCGTGGAGTGTCGCACGGACGACTGGGGCCTCGACGTCGTCATGACAGGCTCGCAGAAGGGCCTCATGTTGCCGCCCGGCCTCGCCGCGTGCACGGTGAGCCAGAAGGCCTGGCGCGCGTATGAGAGATCGACGCTACCCAAGTTCTACTTCGACTGGATGAAGTACAAGAAGAACATCGAGAAGGACACAACGCCGTTCACACCTGCGGTCTCGCTGGTGCTCGGCCTCAATGTCGCACTCGGCATGATCGCCGAGGAGGGCCTGGGCAACACGATAGCCCGCCACGGGCGCCTGGCCGAGGCGACCCGCAAGGGCTGCGAGGCACTGGGACTAGCGCTCTTCGCCCCGCCGGAAGGTCGCGGAAGCGCAGTCACGCCGGTCTGGGTGCCCGAAGGCGTGGACGGCAAGGCGATCGTCAAGATCATGAAGAGTGCGCACGGCGTGACTATCGCCGGCGGACAGGACGAGTACACCGGGCGCATCATCAGGATCGGGCACCTGGGTTACTTTGGAGAGTTCGACATCATCGTCACGCTTTCAGCGCTGGAGATGACTCTTGCGTCACTAGGTTATGGTTTCGAGCGCGGTGCCGGGACAAAGGCCGCCCAGTCCGTGTTCGCGGAAGTGCAGTAAAGGGGAGATATCGATGAAAGTACTGGTAGCCGAGAAGATCGCCAACAGCGGTATCGAGAAGCTGCGCGAGCAGTTCGACGTGACGGTCTCCACCGATCTGACACCCGAGCAGCTTGTCGCCGAGATACCCGCGTATGACGCACTGATCGTGCGTTCGGCCACGCGCGCCTCACGCGAGGTCATCGAGGCAGGCGTGAACCTCAAGATCATCGGACGCGCGGGCGTCGGAGTCGACAACGTCGACGTCCAGGCCGCCACCGAGCGCGGGATCATCGTGTGTAACGCCCCGACCTCCAACATCGTCTCGGCGGCGGAGCACACCATGGCGTTGCTGCTCTCGCAGTCGCGCAACATCGCGCAGGCGAA
>DBEG01000045.1 GCA_002293965.1 Actinobacteria bacterium UBA912
GGCAACTTCATGCTGCTCAGAGACGTGCTCGAGGATTTTGAGCCCGCGGTGGTCAGGCTCATGATGCTCCAGACCCACTATCGAAGCCCGCTGGAGTTCTCGGTCCACCGGCTACAGGAGGCCCGCACAGCCTACGAGCGCCTGGTCGTGCCGGTGCGAGCCATCGCCGAGATCGAGTCCGAGGGCAGGCGGTGGGCCGACGAGCCGACCTCTGCCGAGGCCCGCGAAGAGCTTGCGGGCGCGATCGGGCGCACGCGCGAAGCTTTCGTTACCGAGATGGACGACGACTTCAACACCGCTGGTGCGTTGGCCGCGCTCTTCGAGTTGGTGCGCGCCGTCAATCGGTTCCTCGGCAGGTTCGGGACTGGGGATGACGGAGAGAACCTCCCGCTGCTCATCGAAGCGAAGGAGACGCTGATTGAACTCGCTGGGGCGCTTGGCATCGCGCTTCTCGGGACGAGCGACGAGGACGCCTACCCGGACGAAGTGATCGCACTGGCGCGAGAACTCCTCGGCCACGAAGGCGCGAACGCCGAGGATGCGGTGCAAGCCCTACTTGCGGCCAGAGAGACTGCGAGGAGCGAACGGGACTGGTCGAAGGCCGATCAGGTCCGAGACGGCCTCGCCGCGCTCGGCCTGGCGATCGAGGACACACCTTCTGGCGCGCGGGTGCGCCGCTCATGAGCATGTACATCGAAGGCCGCCGAGCAGTTGTCGAAGCCTTGCGCTCGCGCGTGCCGGGCAAGGTCGTCCTGCTGGCCGACAACATCGGCGAAGCTGCGATCATCAACGAGATCGAGCGACTGGCCGCAGCGGCCAAGGTCGCCGTGCGTCGAGCCTCGAAGCGTCAGCTCGACGAGCGAAGCGAGCGCGGCGTACACCAGGGTGTCATCTTCGAGATCCGAGAGCACAGGGCGACCCCCGTCCAGGAGCTGCTGGCGCGCATGGCGGGCCGTCAAGACTGCCTGGTGCTCGCACTCGACCACATCACCGACCCTGGCAACCTTGGGGCAATCGCGAGATCCGCCGAAGTGCTCGGAGTGAGCGCGCTTCTGCTCCCGCAAAGGCGCACGGCGATGGTCAATGCCGCGGCGTACAAGGCTTCGGCCGGAGCACTCGCGTGGATGCCGATTGTTCGCGGGAACCTGTCGCAGGAGTTGGAGCGGTTCAAGAAGGAGGGCTTCTGGGTGGTTGGAGCGGATGCTGGCGCCCCTGATCTTGCGTGGAATGCACCGCTAGAGGGTCGTCTGGTCGTGGTCGTCGGTTCAGAGGGAGAGGGCCTTTCGCGCCTTGTGAAGGAGAGATGCGACATGATGGTCTCCCTGCCGACGTCCGGCAAGGTGGACTCACTCAACGTCGCACAGGCGGCAACCGTCATCGCATACGAATGGAATCGCAGAATCGCTCTCAGGGGAAAGTGAAATGCGCCGAATCACCATCGTTGACGGATACAACGTCCTGCACAGCTCGAAGCGGTATCGGCGTCTGCTGGAGAACGACATCGACTCCGCTCGTAGGGCGCTACTCGCCGACCTTGGTGCCTGGCGCGAACCCGACGAAGCGATCCACCTCGTCTTCGACGGCGATCAGGGGCCGGGCTTAGAGTCTGTATTCGAGGACCCGAGCGGCGTGACGATCGTCTATGCTGGCGCCGGTAGTGATGCCGACTCCGTGATCGAAGGAATCGCCTCCAAGCATGTGGCAACAACGGAAGCGGTCGTCGTTGTCTCATCGGACAACCAGATACGGTTTGCGACATGCTGGCCTAAAGTCTCGATTCTGTCGGTGAAACAGTTCGACGATAGGATCGCCGTTGTCGAAAAGTCGTGGCAGGAGAGGGTGCAGCCAAAGCTTAAGGTCCGTGTCGAGGACCGGATTGATCCCACCCTCAAGAACCAGCTGGATCGTATGTCGGGCCGAGGCGACGCGAACTGAATCAGGTTTCTTCAGGATTGTGTCTAGGCGTTGACATGGGCGGATTCGTAAGACTAAGGTCACATTGTCAGGAGTGTCCGTTCACCTAAGGGGAGTCACAGGAACGTAAACCGACGGAACATCTTGTAGGGGGATTGTGAATGTTTACACAAGGGATCCACACGCTAACGACCGCGGGGGACGCCAGGGGGGCTGAGCTGACCTTGATTAGGCAGGCGCAGGGAGGAGACCAGCAGGCTTCCACCAAGCTCATCAAGAAGTACCAGGGACTCATCCGCTGTAAAGCCCGCTCCTATTTCGTGGCTGGCGGCGACAGGGAAGATGTCATCCAGGAAGGCATGATCGGTCTATACAAGGCGATCCGCGACTACGACCCGTATCGCCAGGCAAGCTTCCGGAGCTTTGCTGAGCTCTGCGTGACTCGCCAGATGATCACTGCGATCAAGACTGCAACAAGACTGAAGCATACCCCACTCAACGGGTATGTGTCGCTATGTCGCCCCTCCTACTCGGAGGATCAGGGCGAGAGGCTGCTGACCGATATCCTTGCAGCGAAAGATGTCTGTGACCCCGCCGATATCGTAATCTCAGCATGGGAGGGCGACACCGTCCGACAGGGCTTGTGCGAGACCCTTTCAGGCTTTGAGGCAGATGTCCTGCGGTTGTACGTCGGTGGAGCTTCATATCAGGACATTGCTGTGCGCCTCGGTAGGCACGCCAAGTCTGTCGATAACGCCTTGCAGCGGATCAAACGTAAGGTTGAGACCCAGCTCGCCCGTTGCAGGGCTTGCTGACGGGCAGCCCTTCGTTCGACCTCGCAGAACACCCAGCCTCATCTCTGGCGCCGCAACCGGAACCTCGCTACAATGAGTGCTTGCATCGCTGGCGTAGCTCAATGGCAGAGCAACGGTTTTGTAAACCGTAGGTTGCAGGTTCGACTCCTGTCGCCAGCTCCATACAAAATTCAAGGAATTGCGCTGACTGATACCCGTTGGGGTGTAGGTTGGAGAAGGGTGAGACGCGCATGGTGATGGGGGCCGAGTTGCTACAAGGGGTATCCGAGCGAGTTCTGCTGCGATTCCTCCGAGCGACAGGACATGGAGATGCGCGAACTGTCTCCCGTGATCGCGGTATAGTCACTGGGAGTGGCATAGACTTAGCCTACAGCGCTGGAGGCAGGGTCGTGACCGTCAAGGTGAAGCCAGACCCCTATTTCGGGACCAACCCAATGAAGATACAAGAGCGGGCTCTTGCTTTTTATCGACCGGATGCCGGTCACTATGCTTTCGAGGCGATCTCGAATAGCTTGACCCGGGAGCCGGGCTGGATGTTCAGCTCTTCGGCAGATCAGCTCTTCTATTACTTCATCGCATTGGATCAAACAGAGCACGAAGTAGCCGCTTTGTACGCAGAATCCGACGAGATCTTCTTCAGCGAGCTCAGAGTAGAGCGAGATGAGCTACGCATTCTTCCGATGGACAAACTCCGAAGTTGGTTCGAGGCGAACTTCGACGCCTTCACGCCGAGGCCGGTCGCTCTTGGAGATCACTCGGCATGGTTCAGGCTGATTCCCCGTGCCGACATCGAGAGCGCCATCGATCAGGTCAAGACGGTGACTCCTGTATTCGCCCGTTAGCTCGATGTTCTGCGCTGCCGGTCAAAGGGTATAGTCCAAATGATGGGCAGGTTGGCAATAGTTCAGAATAGGCACGCCCGGAGCCGTTGTCGCCGTTGACACCCTAATAGCCTATGCGGTAGCATTCGTGTGCTGTTCCTTAGGGGTAGCGCAGTCGGCAACTTGAAAACATAAGAGCAGGTCTATTTTTTTG